>JBIKVN010000132.1:0-8745 GCA_044356865.1 Phycisphaerales bacterium
TCGCCGCCCGCGAGGGCGAGCATTCGGGCGTCGCCCAGAAGTTGCGGAAGCTCACGCCCTGCGCGGCGATCTGGGCCAGCACCGGAAACTGCGGAACCCCGGGCGATGCGTTCCACCCGAAGGGCGGGAACGAGAACGCGTCGATCCCGATGTCGTCAAGGACGAAGACCAATACATTCGGGTGCGCCGAGCCTCTCGACTCGGCCGCCGCGGTGGAGAGGGCCGAGGCGAGGACGGCGGTCAGCGCGAGCATCGTTCTATCTCCAGGGGGACTCGCGAGGCGAGAGAGGCGAAACGCCATCATGACCGTGGTCCCCTCCATCGCAAGCGCCCGATCGACAACTTCTTGAAGTCCGGCGATGGCTACCGGACCTTCCTATACTCGCCGCCCCATGGGCGCTTTCCGAACCCGAATCACCCGTGCCCTGAACGCGACTCTCGCATCCGCCGCCGCCTGCTGGATCGCGATCGCCGCCCTCGCAGCGCCGCCCGTCGCGGACCGCGCACCGACCGACCCCCTCGCGGCCGAGCGGGAACGGAGCGCCGAGTACCGGAAGGAACTCGACGAGACCACGCGACTTGCCGCCGCGAAACAGATCGAGATCGCCCGCCTCGACCGCGAGAGCGACACGCTGGACCGCCTCATCAAGGAAACCGAGCGGCGGGTCGACACCGGACGGGCCGACACCGTCGGCGCGGCGTTCCTGCGCGAGCTGATCCGGGTGCGCGAGGCACGGGCCCTCGGCCGGCAACTCGCCGAGGACCGCACCGCCGCGATCGATCTCCAGTTGCGGGCGCTCGACCTCTCCGAGCGGGTCGAGTCGCTGCGGGCGGGCCTGCCCGACGATCCCGACCTCGCCCAGGCGCTGACCGAGCAGCGCGACACGATCATCCCCAAGCTGCTCGATGCGACCCGCGCGGCGAGCGACGCCCTCGCGAAGTACGACGCGTCGCAGCGGCGGCTCATCGCCGCGACCGACGCGTACCGCGACTTCATCCTCGGCAACCTGCTCTGGATCCGGGCCACCGACCCGAGCGGCCCGATCCGCCTTGCGGAAGGCCTCCGCGACGCCATGCGGCTGACCGCCGACGCCCCGTGGGGCGAGGCGGCCGAGGCCACCTGGAAGTCGATCACCAAGGGCCCCAGCCCGTGGCTCGCGTTCGCCGCGACCCTCGCCACACTTCTCGTGATGCGGCGCCTGGCGATCCGCACGCTGGCCCGTACCCGAGCGGCCCGGCCGACCGCCGGCGATCGCCGCTTCGGACTGGCGCTCGAGGCCACCGCGGCCACCGCGATCCTCGCCCTGCCGCTTCCCATCGCGGCGTGGTTCCTGCTCGTCCTGCTCAACGTGGCCGGCGAGGGCACGCTGCTCTCGGCGGCGGTCGGCAGCGGCTTCTATCGCGAGTCGATCCTGCTGCTGCTGGTCTCGTCGCTGTGCGCCCTGACCCGGCCGGGCGGCCTCGCCGAGGCCCACTTCGGTTGGGATGCCCGCCCGCTGCGCGTCCTCCGGCGTTCGGCATTCACGCTACTGCTGACCGTGGTGCCGCTCCTGATGCTCGCGTCGATCCTCGCCCTCGGGATCGACGCGGGTCCGGTCGGGGCGAATGCGTGCCAGGCGATGACGGTGCTTGCGGCGCTCGCGTGGACGGTGATCCTCGCCCGGGTCGCCCACCCGAGCCGCGGCATCTTCCGGACCGAGGGTTGGTCGCGCCGGGCGCTGCAGGTCCGTTTCCTGCTGATGGTGGTGCCGCCGTCGATCATCGTCGTCGCGGCGATCCAAGGCTACCTCTTCGCCTCGATCGTCGGCATGGAGAAGATCGCGAGTTCGCTGGCCGTGGTGCTTGCGGTGCGGGTCGCGCGGGAACTCGCCCTGCTGTGGACGGTGACCTCGAGCGAGGTGATCGAGAACGCGATGCGGGAACGGGAGGGCGCCGGCGGATCGCCGGAGACCTCGCTTCCCGCGATCGCCGAGCAGCAGCCCGAGGCCGATCTCGGCACGATGCACCGGCAGACCGATCGCATCCTCGGCAGCATCGCGTTCACCGTCGCCATCCTCGGCCTGCTCGCGGTCTGGTCGGACCTGCTGCCCGCCCTCGACGGCCTGCGGAAGATCACGCTCTGGACGACCTCCGGCGCCGCCGCGACCGCCGGGGCCGCTCCGGTCGAGTTCCCGGTCAGCCTGCTCGACCTACTCTCGGCCGGCCTCGCCCTGTTTCTGACGGTGATCTTCACGCGGAACATGCCGGGGCTGATCGAGCTGATCGTGCTGCCGCGGCTTCCGCTCGAGGCCGGGGCCCGCTACGCGATCGTCACCATCTTCCGCTACCTCATCGGCATCGTCGGCGGCGTGTTGGTGCTGCGGTACCTGGGCGTGCACTGGCAAAACGTGCAGTGGCTGGTGAGCGCCGCGGTGCTTGGCCTCAGCTTCGGCCTGCAGGAGATCTTCAAGAACCTGGTGAGCGGCGTGATCCTGCTCTTCGAGCAGCCGATCCGCATGGGCGACCGCGTCTCGATCGGCGGGGTGAGCGGCAAGGTCACCAGCATCCGCATGCGGGCGACCACCGTGGTCGACGCCGACCATCGCGACCTGATCATCCCGAACTCGGCGTTCATCACGGGTACGGTGACGAACTGGACGCTGTCCGACCTCAAGACGCAGCAGGTGATCCGCGTGCCGATCGCCTACGGCAGCGACGCGAGAACGGTCGAGCGGACGCTGCTCGAGCTGGCCCGGGCCGAGCGCGAGGTGTCGCGGCATCCCCCGCCCGCGGTGACGCTGGCCGAGTTCGGCGAGAAGGCGATGTACTTCGAGCTCTCGGTCGAGATCGATGACGTGGCGAAGATGCCGGGACCGGTGCACCGGATTCGCCTCGCCATCGCCGAGGAACTGCCGAGACGCGGGATCCGGCTTGCGGGAAGCTGACCGGAAGGCCGTCAGGCCGGCCCGGGCGGACGGTATGGCCATTCCCCGAGGAGGATCGCCATGCATCCCGATCCGAACGAAGCCCCGACCTCCATGAACGTCCGGACCCGTGCCGATCTCGACCTGCGGGACCGCGACCGCTCCGAAAGCCGGCTGGTGAACCGGTGCACCGAACTCCCGTGCGCCGAGGGCGAGTGGCCGGTGATCGAGGAGTTGAGCGCGAAGCTCGGGCTGAACATCCCGCGGGTACGGCCGAAGGACATCTGAGGGGGGCCGGAAACGTTGCGGCTTCGCGCCTCCACTGATCAGCCGCCGCCGTACCCGTCGCGTTGCAACCGCTCGCGCAGCCACGCCCGCGCGAACGCCCAGTCCTCGTCGACGGTGCGGGTGCCGATGCCGAGGGTATCCGCGGCTTGGGCCGCGGTCAGGCCGATCACCAGCCGCAGCCACGCGACCTCGCCGGGACGGGGCTGGAGTTGTGTCAACCGGTCGAGCGCCGCCGAGATCACCTGCATCGCCTCGGGATCATCATCCATCCGGCCGAGGCCGCCCTCGTCGACCAGCTCGACCAGCGAACGGGGGCGCACGCCGCCGCCACGCCGCACCGCCTTCCGGGCACGCCCGCGGTCGATCAACACCTGCGAGATCGACCGGGCGACACTGCCGAAGAAATGAGCCCGGTTCCGCCACGGCGACGGTCCGTCCGGCCCGTCGGGATGAAGCCGCAGCCAGACCTCGTTCACGAGTTCGGTCGGCTCCAGCGTCGGCTCCGGGCCCTCCCGAAGCAACGCCCGGGCGGCCATGAGCCGCACCCGCTCGTGAATGCGGGTCCAGAGCAAGCCGAGGGCCAGGTCCTCGCCCTCGGCCAGCCGAAGCACCAGGGCAGTCGTCGTGCCGCCGTCGTGTGAAGGTGGGGAAACTCGGGAACCCACGGTCGCCTCCGAAATCGGAAGATAGCGGCGATTTCCCCGCGGACCCGATCGGCGGCGTCCGCATGAGGAGAGGCCCGGTGACCTCGCGGTCGCCAGCGATCGGATGCCCACGTGACCACTGAGATCGAGAACGAACGTTCGGCCAGGACCGGTCCCGATCCGGAAACGGAGGCGGTGCGCCGGCTCTTTCGTCGGGCATGCACGCGGCCGGCGAAGGAACGCGCGGCGTGGGTGCGGGCGAACGCAGCGAGTGATGCCATGGCCGAGGAAGTGCTTTCGTTGCTGGCCCATCTCGAGGACACCGCCCGCGATGCGGTTCCCGCCGATCCCCTGCTCGGGCGGACCCTCGACGGCTGGACGCTGCTCGAGCCGGTCGGCGAGGGCGGATCGGGGCGGGTGTATCTCGCCGAGCGAGACAACGCCCGCGGGGCGTTCAAGCTGCTGCATGCGAAGCACTCGGGTTCGGAGGGCAAGGCCGGCCATCGCGTCAGCATCGAGCGCTCGGCGCTCGAGCGGCTTTCGCACCCGGCGATCGTGCGGCTGCTTGACCACGGCACGGTCGAGATCGACGGGACGGCCCGCGATTACCTCGTCACCGAGTTCGTCGAGGACGCCGAGCCGCTGTTGGAGGGGGCGATGCGCGAGGGCCTGACGCTCGAGCAGCGGGTCGAGCTGCTGGCCGAGATCGCGGATGCGGTCGGGCATGCCCATGCGCGGGGCGTCATCCACCGCGACTTGAAAGCGGGCAACATCGTGATCGACGGCGAGGGGCGACCGCGGATCCTCGACTTCGGCATCGCCCGGCTCGAGTCGGAAACCGGGGCCGATCGGGACGCCCGGGCCGGCAGCCGGGCGACCTTGGCTCCGGAGCAGATCGACCCGCGGCGAGGGCCGGTGACGCCGAGGACGGACGTCTACGCGCTCGGGGTAATCGGGTTTCGGCTGGTCACGGGTGAGGTTCCGTACGACGTGGGATCGACGCTTGCGAGCGCCGCGCAGGCGATCTTGCATGTGCCGCCGCTGGATGCCGCAGTGGCGTGTCCCAACATCGCCCCTCATGTTCAAAGGACACTAATCCGCGCCCTCCACAAGTCACCGAGATCGAGATTCGACGATGCTCGCGCTCTCGCCAAGGGAGTTCGCTCCGATGCCACCCATTCTTTAGTCGCTCCCTTGCTCGCAATCGGATCAACCATAGCGGCCGTCCTCATCACTGCCGCCTTCGTCGCGGTGCGACCGGAGCCGCAGGCCCGACCGACCATACCAGCACCGACACCGAACAACCCCGAAGGAGACGCCGTGAAGACCCCTCTATCGTCATCGTCCATCGCCGCGATTGTCGCCAGTCTCGGACTCGCCGCGCCGGCTCCCGCCGACCCTCCGGTCGTGAGTCCGGCCGCGACAATCGAAATCTCAACATTGCCCCAGCATGAGGATGGCCTCACACTGTGCGGAGACGACATCATATATGTCCGAGGGTCGGACCGATCAATCCGCGTTCTGAGACAGCAGGCGAACGGCCCATGGTCGGAGTCGGAGTTGCCCGGGCAGACTCCCGCTCCGGGAACTGTCTACACGTATGTCGCGGGGAGCGGTAATCTTCTTGCTGCCGTTTTGGCAAGCCAGTCCGGCCCAAACAGAATCGACCTCTATGAGCGGTCATCTGAGGGGGTTTGGTCACGAGTCCAGAGTGTCGGCCAACCGACCTCCGGTTCGTTTGCGTTCCTCTTGTCTCCAGACTGGAGCGGGAACACCCTAATCGTTGGCGATCGTTATGCCGACTCCTACCGCGGCGCCGCCTATGTCTTCCAACGTAATCCGTCGGGGCTCTGGAGCCAGGAAGCGAAGCTTCAGGGCTCCTTCGCGTCTCCCAGTTTCACGGAACTTTGGTCCTGCCAGATCGAGGGCGATCTCGCGGCACTCGGTCATTGGCTCAAGCCGTGCGGCTACAGTGGACCAAGCGGGACAATCGCCGTCTTCCGTCGCGGGACGAGTGGCACGTGGACCCAGGAAGCGGCCATTCGGCCGACATGGGCGACCTGCGGAGATCGGTTCAGCCAAACGGTCGGGGTCGCCTTTCAACGCGTTCTCAACCTCACGGATCTCTCGGCCCCATACTCCACGAAACAGTTCAACAAAGTGGGAGATGTTTGGCAGCAGGGCCCCGACCTGCCCATGTTGAGCATTGGCGGCGCAGGACGCATGCTGCCCACTTCGTGGGGAATCCTGTCCCTCACGTGGGGTAAAGGCGAGGTCTTGGCCTCGCGACGGACCGATGCCGGATTCGATCATATCGCGTTGCTCCAGCCGACCTCGGCGGTTACGCAGTCGTGGGGTTCGTTCAACCTCGGCGTGACCGAATCCCGTTGTGCCGTCGCGACCGCGAATGCGTCGAACTCCTGGGTTGTTTCCCTCTACGACCTCACCCCCCTCCTCGACTGCGACAACGACGGCATCTCCAACGCCGACGAGATCGCCGCGGGCGCTCCTGACTGCGACGCCAACGGCATCCCCGACTCCTGCGAGGGCTCGGGCGAGTACGTCTCGCCGGCCAAGGCTCCCTTCGGCTTCGGCCAGGGCCTCTCGCACGCGTTCACCTCGATGCCGCAGGCGGGCGAGAACGTCACCCTCACCGTCGAGACCAAGGCCGACCTCGGCGGCGTGAGCGAGTTCGTCACGGTCAGGGCCGACGGAGCGACGCTGGGTACCTTGTTCGGAATCGACGGCCAGGATTGCCCGTCAAGCCCGCAGGTCCGTACAGTGACGATCCCGGCCGCGCAGTTCAACGGACTCGTGGCCGACGGTTCGGTGACCATCGAGCTCGTCCCGTCATCGCTGGTCTCGGTGAAGGAATGCCCGAGCTCAACGGCGCTCGTGCGTCTCACCTACCCCGAACAGATCGTCGACTGCGACGGCGACGGGCAGTCGGACGCCTGCCAGATCGCGGCCGATCCGGGCCTCGACAAGGACGGCGACGGCACGATCGACGGCTGCAACTACGCGAAGGGCGACTTCGACCTGAGCGACACGATCGACGGCGGTGACCTTGCGTACCTGCTCGCCCTGTGGGGTGCGACCAACCCACCGGTCGGCGACCTGAACGGGGACGCCGTCGTGAGCGCTCCGGATCTTGGGGTCCTGCTCGCCAACTGGGGGCCGATCACGCCTTGACCGGCGACGCGTGCTTCACCGGCTTGACTCGCGGACGGCTCCGGCGTGCATCCGGGCCGGCCGCAGGCCGGCCCTCCAAATGCCTCGCGAGTTGTCGAACACGCAACCCTGGGAGCGTCGGCCCTGGCCGACGCGGGACGAGAGGGGCGTCGATCGCGCCCACCTCACGGACGGCCCAGGCCTCCATTCCCGACGAGGCATGGCCTCGTCGTTCCGGGTGCGGTGCGTCACGAAGGTCGGCGTGGCGCCCGAGGCCCCCACCAACGAACACCGGCCACCGTCTCCCCAGACGGTGGCCGGTGCGTCTCGCCGACCCGGACTCCTCCAGCCGGGTCGTCCACTCCGGTCGGCGGTGTGGTCGATGTGTTCGCCTCTCAGCGCGGATCCCAGCTCGGAACCCGCGCGTCGTCGATGAGCGTGATGCGGTTGTCCTTGGCGTCGACCTGGCGGGCCAGCCAGTGCGGCTTGCCGTCGATGGTGGTCTTGCACGCCCGCACGCTTACCGCGTCGCCCACCTCGAACGGAAGTTTCTGGTGCTCGACATAGGTGATCGGGCCGAGCAGCACGGTTTCCTCGCCGTCGCCGCGCCGAACCACCACGGCCCGCGCCTTCGCCGTGCCGTTCGCGAAGGTCACATCGACGAACTTCACCACGGTGCCCGAGACCGTCTGCTCGCTCTTCGCGTCCATCGCCCCGAGGATGTTGCCGCCGGCCGACCACGAGTCGATCGAGCCCACCGCCACCACCGGCCCGGTGGGCCGCACCCGGTACTCGGGCCGCGAGACCTCGTACAGGTTCCAGACCCGCTCGACGGTCGGGCCGGTGTTCAGGTTCACCGTCTCGCCGGGCGTGCGGGGGCTGCCCAGGACCATCTCCCGCGACGCGTCAAGGCCAATCTCGCCCTTGGGCCGCACCACCGCGACCGACCACGGCATGAGCCGCTTCACGTCGGCGATGCCGAAGAAGTTCTCGTTCGGGTCGACCGAGACGAACGCCACGGTGCCGGAGACCCGCTCGACCACCAGGTCATCGAGCTCGCCGCAGTCCTTGCCGCGGCAGGCCAGCGGACGATTGATGAGCGAACTGGCCAGGACATGCCACGCGGGCGTGATGCGCTGCTCGGGCGTTCCGATCCGGTGCCGCCGCAGCGCCCAGGCCGGGCGACCCTCGGCGTCGCGCAGCCGCAACTCACCGCTGCCCTTCACGATGCGGGTCCCGACCGAAAGATGCCCGGGATCCCGCGGCAACTCCAGCGCCTCGATCTTCACGCGGTCGCCCCGCAGCGGCGCGGCCGGCGACGCGTTCACGAACCAGGTCGGCCCGAGCGTCACGTGCCGCACCACGCCATCGTCGGTCTCGAGCGTCGCGACGATGCGGTCGCTCACCTGCCGCAGGCGAACCCGCTCGACCTTGGTGACCGTGCCCTCGATGACGATCGGCTTCGCCCCGCCCAGGCCGGTGAAGTACGGGTCATCCGGTTCGGCCTGCTCGGGCGGTCCGGCCTCGGGAGCCGGCGGCGCCGTCTCCGAGATCGGCACGCCGTCCTCCCAGTCCTTCTCGTCGAAAATCGGCATCTGCCCGAGCCGCTCGGGCGTGGTCGCCAGCAGGAACCGGTCGTTCTTCCCGTCCCAGCGCAGCGACGCGTACGGCACGCTCACGTGGCGGCCGGCCAGCCGCACCCCGACGCCGTCGACGCCGGCCCGCAGCACGGCAAAGTC
>JBIKVN010000133.1:0-8673 GCA_044356865.1 Phycisphaerales bacterium
CTCGCGGACGAGCGTGCGGAAACTGCCGTTCGGGTCGTGCACGGTGTCGAGGTGGGCCGCGACGAGGACGCTCCGCCCCGGAACCTCCGGGCCGCGGACGATCGCGGTCGGGGGCGGCGGGGCGGCCACGGAGCTGCCGTTGGCGAGCCAATCCGGCGCGGGCTCGCCCGGCACGAGCTCGACGCGACCGCCGAGCCGGGCGAGCCGGGTCGTGACGAGGTCCCGCGTCTCGTCGAGGCCGGGCGCGAAGCCGCGGCCGGTGGGGATCGCGACGAGCGCGGCGAGATCGCCCTCGATCGCCGCCGCCCGCGCCGCGAGGGCCGCCGCGAGCCGCGCCTCGCGGGCATCGAGGCCGTTCACGCCCGCACCGCCCGCGCCGCGACCCGCACGCCGCGCGACTCGAGGAACTCCTCCGAGAGCTCGCCCTCGAAGACCTCGCTCGCCGGACCGGTCATGCGGACCGTTCCGCCGCTCCACTCGATCTCGAGGTCGCCGCCGGGCAGATGCACGAGCATCGGCCGCGAGCCGCTCGCGAGCCCCAGCCGCACGCACGCGACGCCGACCGCGCTCGCCCCGGTGCCGCAGGCGAGGGTGATCCCGCTGCCGCGCTCCCAGGTGCGCATCGCGAACTCGTCGGGACCGACCGGTGACACGACATGCACGTTCATCCGCCGCGGGAACCACGGGTGCCGCTCGAGGGCGGGGCCGAGATCGGCGAGCGGGACTCTCGCGGCGTCGGGGCACAGGACCACCAGGTGCGGATTGCCCATCGAGACGAGCGTGATCCTCCGCTCGAGGCCGGCGGCGTCCCACTCGTCGTCCCGCTGGCCGTCACCGAGGCCGGCCACCGCGAGGAACCGCGCGGGAAGCTCGTGCCCGATCACCTCGGCCTCGGGCCGGACGCCGGGAATCTCCGCGGGAATCCGGCCGCACGCGAGGATCGGCTCGCCCATGTCGACCGTGGCCGTCGCGACGCGGCCGTCGGGGCCGGCGCTCCAGCGGATCTCGAGCGTGCCGCGCCCGGTCTCGATCCGCAGCGGATTCGCGTCGGCGAGCCCGCGGTCGATCGCGAACTTCGCCACGCAGCGGATGCCGTTCCCGCACATCTCGCTCTCGCTGCCGTCGGCGTTGAACATCCGCATCCGCACGTCGGCGATGCCCGGCCGGCTCGGCGGGGCGACGAGGATGAGCCCGTCGCTGCCGACGCCGGTCTGGCGGACCGAGACCGCCCGGGCGAGGGCCGGCGGATCGTCGATCACGGACGCGAAAGCGTCGACATAGACATAATCGTTTCCGATCCCGTGCATCTTCACGAAACGCATGCGGAGTTTCCCTCGTCGAGAGCGATCGCATCGTACCCCGCGGCCCCCGTCGTCCGGACGGCCAGCCACGCGACGAGTGCCGCCGCGAGGAGCGTGGCGATCTTGATCCGGGCGACGGTCCGGTCGATGGGCAGGCGATCGACCGGGAGACCGGCCAGGGCCTTGAGGTTCGCCTGCCGCCGGCGGATCGAGCCGTGCCGCCATGACGGGCGCCGCGGATCGACATGGGCAAGCTCGGCGACGCGGTCGAGGGCCGAGGAGGCGGCCGCGACCGCCGCGAACTCGACGACCGGCGAGCCCGCCCGCCGCGAGAGCTCGGCGGCGGCGAACGCATCGGCCTGCCGCTCGAACCGTCGCGAGATCCAGCCGAAGGTGAGGAAGGCGACCGTTCCCGTCCCGAGGCCGAACGCGAGGTCCGCCCGCCCGGCCGCGATCGCGTCCGCCCCGCCGGCCAGGCGAAGCGCCGCCTCGGCGACGGTCGCGGCCAGCCCCGCGATCGCCGCGACGGCGAGGGCCAGCCACGGCAGGTGCCGCCGCTTCAAATGGGCAAGCTCGTGCTCGACGACCGCGCGGACCTCCTCGCGCGACAGCCCCGCCAGCAGCAGGTCGCTCAGGAGAAGATAGCGTAATCGCGGCAGGAACCCGACGATCGCCGCGTTCGCGACGAGTCCGCCGGTCGGCCACAGGAACGCCCCGGCGAGGCGGATGCGGTGGGCGGCGCACGCCGCCGCGAGCTCGTCGCGCACGGGCCCGGGCGGCAACGGCCGCAGGCCGAGGGTCCACGGCAAGGCGAGCGGCGAGACGACCAGCGTCGCCGCCGCCGCGACCAGCGCGCCGAGCGCCGCGAGGCCGTCCCCGACGCGCGGGGCGAGCGCCGCCTCGGCCGCCTCGCTTGCGGCCAGCACCGCCAGCACCGGCACGAGCACGAGCGAGAGGCCCCCGCCGCGGGCCCACTCGAGGGTCGCCCGCGCCCGGCCCGTCTCGGGCCACGGCGGAAGGCCCGACTCGACGCGGTCGAGCCACGAGAGCCGGCGCAGCCGTTCTTCCAGCGGCCAATGGATCCAGGTCGCCGCGACCATCGTCGCGACCGCCGGCAGGATCGCGACCGCCTCGTCGAGGGCGGGCCAGTCACCGATCGCGCCGCGAATCGCCACGAGCCACCCGAAGGCGTGCGTCGCGACCGCGACCGCCGCGACGGCCAGCCAGGGCACGAGACGCCTCGCCCGTTCGGCCCGCCGGACCGCCGGCAGCCCGCCGCCGCAGGCCCGCCGCACGAGCCACGCCAGGGCCGCCAGCGGCCCGAGCGTTCCCGCCGCGAGCGTGGCCGCGCACGCGGCCGGATCCACCGCGATCGCCGCGCCGCGGGCGAGCAGCACCGAGCCGACGAGGATGACCAGGACGATCGGCAACCGGGTTCACCGCGACGGCCGCTCGAGGGTCCCGAGGTCGACCACGAACCGGCCGTGGCGGTAGAAGTCGAGATTGACGGTGTTCGCGTCGAGGCAACTCACCGTCACGCCGTTCATCCGCGTCGCGTCGGCGTACTGGAAGTCGCCGAGGTGCGGCCCCGCGTAGTCGCCGTTGTCGTACCGCATGCAGTGCTGGTGGAACTGGGCGATCGCCTCGTAGGAGGCGTCGAACATCTCCTGCGAGGCCTCGAAGCGGTTGTCCCCGACCCGCACCCGCGGCGGGAACTCAAGCAGCTCGTAGCGGCCCTGCGGATCGAGCCGCAGCACGCCGCCGTACTCGGTGGCGCGGTCGGCGTGGTCGCGATCGACGTAGGTGAAGAGGTGGGCCCGGACTTCGGGCGTATGGAAGGCCTGCAGCACGAGCAGCATCGCCGCCGCGTCACCCCAGGCGATCGAGCCGCGACGGTCGAAGAGCCGCTCGGTGAAGATGCCCGAGTGCCCCTCGAACTCGGGGCTGTGCACCCGGCGGTTCGCCCCGCCGCTCGCCTCGTGGATCGCCCGGTAGAGCGAGTCGTCGTCCATCGTGAGCAGCTCCGGGCGATGCCGGGCGGCACCGACGACGACCGCGAGGTCGCGAATCTCGAGGGTCCGGCGCCGGGCCTCGGGCAGGCCGGCGAGGGCGGTGCGGGCCTCCTCCCAAAAGGCCTTTCGCCCCGGCGTGCAGAGCGTGCGCAGCCAGAGCACCTCCTCGCGGGTCCGCGGCAAGACCCCGAGTTCGTTCACGCCGCGGGCGAGGTCGATGAGCATCGCGTCGGACCCGACCGCCGCGGGATCGGCGAGAAGCGCCCGCAACGACGCCTCGTTGCCCTCGCGAAGGAGGAGTTCCCAGCAGCGCATCCTCAGGTTCGCCTGCGTGATCGGGTTCGCGGCCCGCATCTCGTCGAGCAGGACCTTCGCGAGGTCGTCACCGTACATCGCGACGAGGGCCTCGCGCTCGGGCCGCGGCAGGCGCTCGCCGTCCCAGACCGGCACCGGGGCGGCCCACGCCCGGATCAGGGCCGGCGTCGCGAGCGTCCAACGGTCGCGGGCGATGAGGCCGCACAGTTCGCGCCGCCACTCGAGGGCGGTCATCTTGGGCAAGCCAAGCTCGATCGCCTCCCGCAATCCGTTCGGGTCGAACTCCTTCGATCGCGAGAACGCCGCCCGGCGGGCCTCGACCACATAGCCGTCGGCCACGACCATCCGCCGCAGGGCCGCGAGATAGCGGAGGTCCTTGGCCGATTGCGGCGACGCGTCGGCGATCCGCATCGCCTCGAGGTAGTCGCGGGCGGGCTGGCTCGGCCGCGACAGCACCGCGACCGGATCCTCGGGAGCCTTGGGCGGGCCCGCGCAGCCGATCGGAAGCGTCGCCGGAATCGCGAGAGACACGACCACCATCAAGGCACGGACCGTCGGACCATTGGGCATCCCTCCAGACTACGCCCTCGTCCGCGGCACTGGAGGCGAGGGGTATGATCTCCCCATGCCTCCCCGTCCGACCCGCCCCGACGCCTCCGAGCCCGCCGCCGGGTCCGATTCCCTCCGCGAGCGGGTCGAGGCGGTGGTGGCCCTCATCCGTCCCGCCGTCCAGGCCGACGGCGGGGATGTCCGGGTGCTCGGGGTCTCGGCCGACGGGGTGGTCCGACTCAAGTTCTCGGGGGCGTGCGTGGGGTGCCCGTCGATGCCGGTCACGCTCCACCACGGCATCGAGCGGAACCTGCGCGAGAAGGTCCCCGAGGTCCAGGCGGTCCTCGCCGAAACCTGATCCCGCCCCGGTCCACGACCCGCGTTCCGGAATCCCGCCCCTTCGCGCTTCCCTTTCCTCCCTTCCGTCCGCTACCCTCGCGGAGCCTGATGGGGTCCGGACCGAGGTGGAATGCGGTCCGGGTTCAACCCCCACATGGCGTCACGCTCCTCGCACGAACGCGGGAGTGGGTTCGGCAGGAGGCCTTGGCGATGCTGGTCATTACCCGACGGGAAGGCGAGGAAGTCGTGATCGGGGATCCGGCGAAACCCCTCGGGACCATCAAGGTGGTCTCGATCAAGGGCGATCGCATTCGCTTGGCGTTCGGGTTTCCCCGAGAGGTCGAAGTGCACCGGAAGGAAGTCGCCGAGACGATCCTCCGCGACGGCCGGGCGGATGGCCCGGGCGTCATCGGCTCGATCCGGCCGACCGCCGACGGCCAGCCCTGAGTTGGGATTCACCGCGTAAACAAAGACCCCCGCACCGTTTCCGGCGCGGGGGTCGTTCGTTTCCGGCGGCGTCCGAGACCTCCGTGTCCCGGTCTCCCGCAAGGGAGTGCCGCCGCGGGCCGAGTCCGTGGCCCGCTCGCCCCGATCGAGGATGGAACCGGCGGCGTCCGCTCACCGGCGCCGCCGGCAGGTCGAGGCCGCCGTCCCTGGCGGTTTCGACCGTTCCAGCCTTGGCCGACCGTTCCGCGGCGCCGATCCGTGGCGTCGCGATGGGGTCAGCGTGGGGTGAATCGCGTCGAGGCCGGGTCCGGCGTCCGACGCGAGCAAGTCCGGCCGCCGCGGGTCAGCCCGCGGCCGCGCCTCCTCCTGAAGATCGTTGGGCGAGGGCCTGACGGGCCCGCTTCCAGATGTCGGCCTGAACCGGCTTGAGGCGCTCCTGCGCCGCTCGCCAGGCCTCGGGCGTGAGCAGTTCGAGGTGATCGCGGACGCCGAGGATCGTGACCGATCCGGTCAGGCCGAACGCGGAGAGAAGCCGATCGGGGATGCGCACCCGGCCCGCGGTGTCGAGCGGAACCCGGGCGGCCTGCGAGAACACCAGCCGCTCGAACTCCTGAAGGTCCTCGTCGCCGACGATCGAACCGCCGAGGTTCGACGAGAGGGCTTCGAAGGTGAGTTCCGGCCAGAGCCAGAGCGAGCCGTTCAGACCCGGGGCGGCAACGAAGGCGTCGCCATGGACCTTGGGCTTGAGCACCTCCCGCAGCTCGGCGGGGATGGCCAGACGCTGCTTGGCGTCGAGCGAGTGATCGAATTGCCCGAGGAAGTACACGCATTCGGTTCCGGAGGGGGCGACTCGGGCAGGTTAGCCACTTCGCAACACTTCGCAACACTTTGCCCCACAATTTCACCCAGATTCTCAAGAACCGGTCGGGCCCTCGTCCTTTGGGCCTGTCCAATGGTCCGTTTGGCCTGTCCAAAAACTCTTCGCACGATCGGTCAAACCTCGACGCCCGTCGCTGGACGACCGTCATAAGCGTGGCATATTGCAGGAGTTAGACCGATACCGATCGCCGTCCTCCGGGGAGGATGGACCTCTGGAGTGCCCCGTGCGGATTGTGGATCCCCTCCTTTCCTCCCCTGCCGCCGCCAGTCCGGCAAGCCTCGACCTGCGTCGGCAGGCCCTTGGGCGGATCCCCTCGTCCGACTTCCTTCTCACCGCCGGCCTCGGCGACTTCCGAGGGGGCATCCTCGCCCGCTGGATCCAGCAGGTCTCGGCGGGGCCACCGATGGTGCTCGTGGCGATCGAGAAGGGCCAGCCGCTCAGCCCGATCATCCGCGACGCCCGCTTCTTCGGCGTCTGCGAGCCGCGGGCCGACGACCGGCTCCTCCGGAAGCTCTTCGCCGAAAGCCCCGACGAGTCGCGATCCGAGGGCGACCCCTTCGTGGGCATGCCGCTCCTGGTCACCCCGCACGGCGTGCCGATCCCCCGCCGCGCCGCCTCGTGGCTCGAGTGCGAACTCGTGCGGCACCTCGATGTCGAGGGAAGCTGCGAGCTCTACGTCGGGCTCGTGCACTCCGCCGGAGTCCACGAGGAACCGCCGGCCGCGAACCACCGGCCGACGCCGGGTCGCGCCGACACCTCACCGCCGCGTCGGCGCTGACGCCGGGCGACGGCCGGATCCGGGCCCCCGCCCGCCTACACTCGGCCCCATGAGTTCCCGATCGCGCTCCCTCGCGACGCCGGCCGGCCCGTTCCGCAACCCGTCGAACCGCTTCTCGCTTGACTACCGCGACGAGGCCCGCGGCTTTCCGCCGCCGCCGGTCGGCATCATCGACGCCCACACCCATGTGAACGGCGGCCGGGCCGCCGAACTCATGCGCGAGGCGATGGACCTCTACGGCATCGAGCGGGTCTGGTCGATGACTTCGCTCGACCAGGTCGATGCGGTGCGAAGCGTCCTCGGCGATCGCCTCGAGCTCATCGCGATTCCCGACTGGGGCGCGGCGGACCGCCGCCACGCGAACGGCCCGGGCTTCCTCGAGAACATCCGGCGATTCCACGATCTCGGGGCCCGCATCGTGAAGTTCTGGGCCGCCCCGCGGGCGATCGACTACGGGCACGAGGCGGGCGACCCGGGGCTCCTCCGCCTCGACAGCCCCGACCGGCTGCGGGCGATGGAACTGGCCGACTCGCTCGGCATGACCTTCATGACCCATGTGGCCGATCCCGACACCTGGTTCGCGACCCGCTATCGCGACGCCGACCGGTACGGCACGAAGCGCTCGCACTACGAGCCGCTCGAGTCGCTGCTCGAACGCTTCCGCCGACGCCGCTGGATCGCCGCCCATCTCGGCGGCTGGCCGGAGGATCTCGCGTTCCTCGACGGGCTGCTGCGCCGCAACCCCAACCTCGTCCTCGACGCCAGCGCGACCAAGTGGATGGTGCGCGAGGTCTCGCGGCATCCGCGCGAGGCGCTCGTGGCCTTCCTCCGCACGCACGCCGGCCGGATCCTCTTCGGCTCGGACATCGTCACCACCGACGACCACCTCCGTCCGGCCGACGGCAAGACCGAGATGCAGGCGAAGGCCGACAGCGCCGAGGACGCGTTCGACCTCTACGCCAGCCGCTACTGGGCGCTGCGGTCGATGTGGGAAGCCGAGGGCGAGATGGAGTCGCCGATCGGCGACCCGGATCTCGCGATGGTCGCGCCCGACCGCCACGGCCCGCACGACGCGCCACGGCTGCGCGGCTTCGCGCTGCCCGAGGACCTGCTGCGGACCTTCTACCGCGGCGCCGCGGAGTCGATCCTGCCGAAGGGCTGAGCGGAACGATTCACCCCGTCGCGAGGAACTCGCGCCAACGTGCGAGCGACTCGGGCCCGTGGCGGGCGCCGAGATCGCTCCGGGCCGCCGCGGCCCGCGACGCGAGGGCCGCGCGATCGTCGGCCAGGGCCAGCACCGCCCGCGCCGGCGCCCCACGATCGCCGGCCTCTTCGGCCAGGACCGGGACGCCCGCGGCCGCGGCGCAGAGGGCAGGCAGCGGCGAGTCGGGCACCGCACGGGGCCGATGGCCCGGATCGAAGGCCGCGAGGCGCGGCGCGAGCAGCCGATCCAGGAACCCCACCCGATCGGCGAACGCGGCCGCCCCGGCGGTGGCGATCCCGTCGCCGGCGATGAACGCCGCGTCGAGCCCGGCGACGAGCGACCACGGCCGGTCGAGCCGACCGTCGGCGATCCAGAATCGCGATTCGCCCCCGCCGAGTGCGGGAATGCTGAACGAGCGGAAGGTGCGGGTCCAGTCGCGGGCCGGTGCAAGCCGGGCCGCCCGCGGCGAGACCACAAGCAGGCTCCGTACCCCCGCCGCCGCCGCGAACCCCAACGCGTCGAGCGCCTGCTTGAGGTCGCACCGGCGCGGATCGTCCGCCAGCACGCCGACCACGATCGTCGCGTCGTCGACTTCCCACGCGGCGCGGATCTCCGACCGCTCGCCGACCGGTCGCCACGCGGCGGGCGGCACCGGCAACTCGGCGATCGGGCCGAACGCCGGACTCGCCGCGACGAACGATCGCGACGCCGCCTCGGACAGGCACGCGAAGCGACCCGTCCCGCGGCGGGCGAGTCGCACGAGCCGGCGGTCGGCGACCGCCCCCCCCGTCGAAACCGTCGCCCGCGCCCGGCCCGGCATCGCGAGGGCCAGCGAGAGCGACGCCGCC
>JBIKVN010000134.1:0-8655 GCA_044356865.1 Phycisphaerales bacterium
CGGCGGGCGGGAACCCGCGCGAGCCGGTCGAGAAGGTCCTCCTGGTGGAGCGAGATCGGGGTGTCGTCGTACTCGACGGCGTGCTCGCCGATCCGGGTGAAGTCGATCGCCGCCACGATCCGCTCGTACGCGTCGAGCAGGTCGGCGACATGGGCATCCTCGAGCTCGAGTTCGACCTCGTCCTCCGCGGGGGGTCCGGACTCGCCGGCGGCGACGCGGGCCGCGTGCCGGGCGGCGAAGTCGCCGCGGATCCGCTCGAGCTGCTCGGCCGCGGCGCGATACCGCTGGTACGCGAGAAGCTGCCGGATGAGTTCGCCCCGCGGATCGGACGCGGCCTCGTCGACCGGGACCGCTCCCTCCGGCTCGCCGCCGGGCGGCTGCGGAGCGAGGGTCCGCGACTTGATCTCGACGAGGGTCGCCGCCATGAGCAGGAACTCGCCGGCGAGATCGATGTCGATCCGGTCGAGCCCCCCGAGGAACGCGAGGTACTGGTCGGTGATCTGGGCGATCGGGATGTCCTGGACATCGACCTCGGCCCGGCGGATCAGGAAGAGGAGAAGGTCGAGCGGCCCCTCGAACGAGGAGAGCCGGACTCGGTAGTCCTCCTGGCTGGCGCCGGGATCGGCCGGTCGGATCGTCACCATGGCGGTGCAGGGTAGCGGCGCGGGCCCGGGAGTTCGCGCGGGGCCCCGTACAATCCCGCCCTATGCCCCCCGTCACCGGAGCCGAGATCTCCTTCCTCGCCGAGTGCCTCGAGGCCGAGGCGTCGGCGGTGCGGCGGCTGGCCGACCGGCTGTCGACGTCGCCCGCCATCGCCGCCGCCTGGTCCCGCGCCCTCGATCGCCTCGAGGCCTGCCGCGGGCATGTGGTGGTGAGCGGCATGGGAAAGTCCGGGCTCATCGGGGCGAAGATCTCGGCCACTCTCGCGAGCCTCGGGCAGCCCTCGCATGTGGTGCACCCGTCGGAGGCGGTCCACGGGGACCTCGGGCGGATCCGGACCGGCGACGTCGCCCTCCTGCTCTCGTTCAGCGGCGAGACCGAGGAGGTCATCGCCCTCGCGTCGATCCTCCGCGCCGACGGCGTGGGGCGGATCGGCCTGTCGAGCCGGCCCGACTCGACGCTCGCCCGCCTGTGCGACGAGCACCTCGACCTCGGCGACATCGTCGAGGCGTGTCCGCTGAACCTCGCCCCCACCGCGAGCACCACCGTCATGCTCGCCGCCGGCGACGCCCTCGCCCTGGCCCTCGCCCGCCGTCGCGACTTCGCCGCGGATGACTTCCACCGTCACCATCCGGGCGGCATGCTCGGGGCGGGGCTGCGACCGATCACCGAGGCGCTGCGGTTTCGCGTGGGCATGAACCTCACCGTCGCCGCCGACACGCTCTCGGTGCGCGAGGCCCTCGCCGCCGCGGCGGACGAGCGGCGGGCCGGCGCGATGTTGCTCGTCGACGCGAACGGCCGGCTCTCGGGCATCTTCACCGACAGCGACCTGCGGCGGCTCGTGCACGCCGGCGACCTGACCGCCCTCGATCGCCCGGTGTCCGAACGCATGACCCGCCAGCCGCAGCGGCTGACCGTCGACCAGCTCGTGCGGGACGCAGTCGCGATCGTGCGGGAACGCCGCCTCGACGAGATCCCGGTGGTCGACGGCGAAGGCCGTCCGGTCGGGCTCGTCGACGTGCAGGACCTGATCGCGATGAAGGTCGTTCGCGACTGAAACCCGCCGGGCCGCTCAGGCCGCGACGGGGAATCCGCGGCGGGAAGCCCGGGCCGTGGACGGATCGCCCCACCGCGTTCCCCTCGGCTCCGTGGCCCACTCGAGCCGCTCGAGATACTCCCTCAGGTCGGGCACCGAGAAGCCCTCGAGCCATCCCGGGTCGGCCGAGCGGTTGTGTTCGCGGATCCGTTCGATGAGTTCCTGCGCCATGCGATGCTCCGGGAGGGGTTCGTCCGTCGTCGCTCGCGACGAGGCCGAACTTCCGTCGGTCGCGGCCGCCCGGCGGGTTGAATCCGCATCGCGTGCCGAACCGGGCGGGAGGCCGCTCCACAACCCCTTGGGGTCGGCGACCCGCCGCAGCCCCAGCCGCCCCGACCGACGCCGACCGGCGGCGAAAAACTCAAGATCGCCGCGGCTGCCGGGCCATCAGCTCGTCGAGTTTCCGCTTGAGCAGCGTGACCCGCAGCAGGCTCTTCACCCGGGTGAGGAGTTCAAGCTTGTTCACCGGCTTGGTGAGGAAGTCATCGGTGCCGCTCTCGACGGCCCGCTCGTAGTCGCCGACCTCGTGGAGGGCCGTGACCATGATCACCACGATGTCGCGGGTGGCGGGATTGGCCTTGATCTTCTGGCAGACCTCGAAACCCGACATCCGCGGCATCATCACGTCGAGCAGCACGAGGTCGGGGCGGTCCCGCTCGATCGCGGCGATCGCCTCGAGCCCGTCGCGGGCGGTCGCGATGCGGCACGGCAGGCCCTCGAGATAGGCCTGCACCAGTTCGAGGTTCTGCAGGTTGTCGTCGACGAGGAGAATCCGGGTCCCCTCGAGGCTCAGGTCGCTCTCGTGGGGGGCTTCCGCGAGGGTGGGCTCGGGCGGGATGGGGTTCATGGCTTGGGCTCCGCGGGAGGGATGCTATCGGGGGCCTTCTCGACCGGCGGTCTCGGGGCCTCGAGGGCGGCGATCGCGGCCTCGACTTCCCGCCCGAGCCACTCCGCAAGGTCGGGGCGCGACCCGACCTGCCAGGCGTGGACGGTGCCGTCGGAGCGGATGATCGCCGTCACCGGAATCGCCCGCAGCCGGAACGCCGACGCGGCGAGACCCTTCTCGTCGATGAGCGTCGGGAGCGCTTCGGCGTCGAGGCCCATGCGGCGATACGACTCGAGCACCAGGTCGCGACGGGCCGCGCCGGTCGACTCCTCCATCACGTTGACGGGAAGCACCACCACCGGCAACTCGCGTCGCTTCGCGTCGGCGGCGAACCTCGCGACCTTCGGGAGCCCTTCGCGGCACGGCCCGCACCAGCTCGCCCAGAAGTCGAGCACCACGACGCGGCCGAGGTGATCCTCGAGATCGACCTCGCCGCCGGCGATCGAGGGCAGGCGCAACGGCGGCGCGGGAACGCCGACCTCCGCGGCCGGCGGCGCCTCGCCGGGCGGAGGTCCCTTCGGGAGCGCCCCGATCGAATCGAGGCGGGCCCTCGCCCCGGGATCGAGCCGCGCCCGGCCGGGCGGGAACGGCGCCTCGGGAACCTTCGTCACGATCTCGTGCCGCATCACGAGCGTCGCCCCGTCGGGCACGCCGTCGCCGCCGGTCACCGTCGCCTCGGCGGCGGACAGGAAGCGCGTCGCGGGGTCGTAGTCGAGCGTGAGCCGCTCGTGCTCGGCCTCGAGGACCAGCCGCCGCCGCTCGCGGCCG
Organism: Phycisphaerales bacterium; assembly: GCA_044356865.1. Classification (GTDB taxonomy): domain Bacteria; phylum Planctomycetota; class Phycisphaerae; order Phycisphaerales; family SM1A02; genus JBEIUL01. Next base: position 3,411 of record JBIKVN010000134.1, read on the forward strand.
TCGGTCGACGGGAGCCGCTCGACCCGCGCGGGCTTCACCCACGGCGTGCGCGGATGGAGCTGCATCGCGACCTCGTCGGGCGCGTCCTCGCCGAGGACCAGCGCCAGCGTCGGGAACGGCAACTCGATGAACGCCGCGAAGAGCGTGTAGTACGGCGATCCCCCGTCGTCGCTCGCGACATAGGCATCGGGATTCGACTCATGGGTGACCGCGACCGTGCCGTCGGCGACGCGGCAGTCGAAGCCACGCAGCCGGACCGCGGCCGCACGGCCTCCGAGCGAATCGATCTCGATCGCGACGGGCTTTGCCCGACCGGCCTCGTCGCCGCCGGCCGGGGCGGTGACGACGGTGACCGTCTCGACGATCGCCAGCGACGGCGCCGCCCGGTGCGCCGCGACGACCGCCGCGAGCTCGGCGGAGGCGTCGAGGTCAAGCCGCTCGGGCGGCGCGGGAGCCGGAGCCTGGCCGAGGACGGCCGACAGCAGGAAGGTCAGCGGAAGCACGGGAGCGGAGTGTACGGACGCCGGGCCGGCGGCGCGCGAAAGCGGCCGCGGCGAGGGCCGCGGCCGCCGTTCCGATTCGGGATTCCGGGACTTCAGGGCGTCTTCGGGGCCTCGGCCGGGGCGTCCGCCGGGGTCGCGTCCGGCACCTTCTCGCCGAGAGCCGCGAGGGCCGTCGCCTTCAGATCATCGACGATCTTGCCCGGATTCTGCGGGTCGATTCCGCTGTGCACATCGACGATCGCGCCGTCGGGCCCGATCACCACGGTCGCCGGGATGCCGTCGAATCCGTAGGCCTCGAAGACCTTGTCGTCGAGGTCCATGAGGCACGGGAAGCCCATCTTGTTCTCCTTCCACCAGTCGCCGGCCTTCTTGGGCCGGTCGGTCGCGTCGCCGTTCTCGATGGTGTTGATCGCGAAGACCTTGACGGGCTTGCCGCTCGCGGCCGCCCAGGTCGCGAACTCGTTGATGAAGGGCAGGCCCCGCTTGCACGGGCCGCACCAGGTGGCCCAGAAGTCGACGACCACCACCGAGCCCTTGAGCGACTCGAGCGAGACTTCCTTGCCGTCGAGGTCCTTGAGGGTGAAGGTCGGGGCGGGCTGGCCTTCCTGCACCGCCTCCCGCGGGGCCGGCATCATCTCCTCCATCGAGCTGACCGCCTCGCGGGCGCCGGCGTCGACGGCGATCGCGGACGCCAGCTCGTCGGCGACCACCGGCGAGAATCCGAGGTCGAAGTTGACGCCGAACGAGGGCGGCGCCCCCGGCGGGGTGAACCGGGCCTTCGCCGAGGTGATCAGCGAACTCTTCGCGTCGAGCGTGACCACCGCCACGCCCTCGGGCGAGCTGAGCAGCACGCTCGGCGAGCCGTCCGCGTCGCGGAAGCCCGCCACGGCGGGCGAGCTCATGATGCCGAAGGTGTACGGCTTCGCGTCGGCGGTCGCGGTCTCGTCGCCGTAGCGCAGGGTGAAGTGCGGAACCGGCAGGTCGAAGCCCGGAAGCGTGTCGCCGAGCGTCTTCATGAGGCTCTCCTCGAGCGGCACCTTGAGGTACTTGTCGCCCATCTGGTCGATCACGATGCTGACGGTGTCGCCGAGCGAGGTCATCGTCGCGCCGCTCATCATGAGCTGGGCGTCGGTCCCCTTGCCGAGGGCGACCTTGAACGAGTCGTCCTGCCCACCCATCGGGCTCTTGACCGAGAGCGACACGGTGTCGGAGAGGGTGGGCGCGGCCTTGTAGGCCTTCACCGCCGCGGCGAGGGCGGCCTTCGCCTTCTCGATCGCCTCGGGCGAGCGGGCGGCGGCGTCGAACTCCGAACCGAGCTCAGGAGCGGCGGGCGCGGCTTCCGCCGGCGGCACCGTGACGGGCGCGGGATCCTGGGCGAAGGCGGGCGAGGCGAGCACGAGGCCGAGCAATGCGGCCGGAACGCGACGGGTCATCGGAAACTCCGCGAGGGTAGAGGGGTGATCGGGATTCGTGCGTGCCGCGGCCCTCGGGCGGCGCGTCCGTGATAGCTCCCGCCGGGCCGCGCGTGCGTCCGGTGGCCTCCCTCACCGGAGCGGACCGATGGGGTCCGCGCGTCCCGGCGAGGGCAGCCGAAGAAGAAGGGATTGTACGGACTCCCCGGTGACCGGATCGATCGCCCCGGGAGCGATTTCGGTGAGCGGAATGAGCACGAAACCCCGTTCCCGCAGGCGAGGATGGGGCAGCGTGAGGCCCGGGCGGTCGAGGACGGTCGCCCCGTCGAGCAGGAGGTCGAGGTCGAGCGTCCGCGGGCCGTTCCGCGGCTCGGTCGTGCGATCGCGGCCGGCCGCCCGCTCGAGGTCGAGGAAGGCCGCGAGCAGGCGCTCGGGCGGAAGGTCGGTGCGGACGGTCGCCGCGGCGTTGAGGTATGGCCCCTGCCCCGGCGGCCCGACCGGATCGGTCTCGTAGGCGAGCGAGGCGCGGACGAGCTCGACGCGCCCGGCGAGTTCGGGGTGGCGCGGGAACGCCTCGAGCGCCGCGGCAAGGTTCGCCCGCCGGTCGCCGAGGTTCGAGCCGAGGCCGACATGGACCTCGCGCCGACCGCTCATCGCGGCGCCTCGGGCCACTCCCAGATCAAGGCCGCGTCGCCCTGCCCGAGAAGATCGAGGCGAAGCCATTGCAGGGCGCTCTTGGCGCTCCGGTCGCGGACGGTCGCGCGGTCGCCCGGGAAGCGGAAGGCCCGCGCCGCGGCGCCCTCGGGGCCGGCGAGGCCGATCCAGACCAGGCCGACCGGCTTCGCGTCGGTCCCGCCCGAAGGTCCCGCGACGCCGGTGATCGAGAGGGCGCAGGTCGAGCGGAATCTCGCCCGCACGCCGGTCGCCATCGCGACGGCGACCGAATGCGAGACCGCACCGTCGCGGGCAATCAGGTCCGTGGGCACCGAGAGTTCGCGAACCTTCACCTCGTTCGCGTACGCGATCGTGCCGCCGGGAAACCAGGCGCTCGAGCCCGGGACCGCGGTGAGCATCCCGCCGAGCGAGCCGCCGGTGCAGCTCTCGGCGACCGCGACGCTGGCCTGCCGCGCGAGAAGCTCGCGAGCCAGCGCGTCGGCCAGCGTTCCCGCCCGGCCGAAGGCATACGGAGCCCACGCCGCCTCGACGAGCCCCACCGTCGCGTCGGCGCCGGCGGCGGCGACGGCCGGCTCGCCCTCGGCGCGGATGCGGGCGGTCACGATCGAGCCGCTGGCGGTGGTGCCGACGCTCGGCTCGCGGCCGCGGTCCATCAGCGGGCCGAGCCGCTCGGCGAGCGCCGACTCGCCGAGGCCGAACGAGAGCACCGAACGACGAACCACCGCCCGGCCGGATCCGCCGAGGGCCGGCGCGACCTCGGCCTCGAACATCGGCTCCATCTCGCGCGGCGGGCCGGGCAGGCACCAGATCCGGCACCCGTCGAGCTCGGCCGCGAGGCCCGGCGCGGTCCCGTGCGGGTTGGGCAGGCAGCGGGCCCCGGGCGGTCGCATCGCCTGGCGAAGATTCAGTCCGGGCATCGTCCGTCCGCGGCCGGCGAACCAGCGGTCGAGGCCGGCGCGGGCGTCGGCATCCAGTACGAGCGACGGGGCGGACGCGTCGAGCGCCGCCCCCAGGGCCTCGCGGGTGAGGTCGTCGAGCGTCGGCCCGAGGCCGCCGGTGACGACCAGATGCGCCCGCCCCGCGGACAGCTCGCGGATCGCCCGCACGATCGCGTCGCGATCGTCGGCCACCAGGCGATGCTCGTCGCGAAGATGACCGCACGAGGCGATCCGCTCGCCGAGCCACGCGGCGTTGGTGTCGACGACCTGCCCGAGCACGAGCTCGTCGCCGACCGAGAGCGTGGCGATCCGCCTCACGCCGCGCCCCCGCCGTCGCCGGCCGCCGCGGCGACGGGCGGCGACGCGATGGTGCACAGCGTCGCGGTGACCTCGCCGGTGCCCGGCAGCGCCTCGCCGGTCGCGACAAGGCAGAGGTCGCCCGGCCGCGCCCCGCCGACCTCGCGCAGCGCCGCGTCGGCAAGCTCGAGCAGGTCGGTGAAGTCCCGCGGCACGCGGGGCAGCCGCACCGGGTCGACCGCACGAAGCAACCGCATCCGCCGCAGGACCGTGGGCTCGGTGCCGAGGGCGAGGATCGCCGCGGCGTAGCGGTGCCGGCTGAGGTAGGTCGCGGTGTTGCCGCGAGGGCTCCAGGCGGCGATGTGCCGCACGCCGAGGGCCTCGGCCATCGCGCTCAGGCCGACCGCGAGGGCCCCGACCGCGGCCCGCGCCGGCTGCACGGACTCGGGCGGACGGGCGAGCCGGGCCGTCGACGCCTCGAAGGCCTCGGCTTCCGCGGCGACCTTCACCAGCGTCTCGACGGCCAGCGGCGCGAACCGCCCCATCGCCGTCTCGCCGCTGAGCATCACCGCGTCGGCCCCGTCGAGGATCGCGTTCGCGACGTCGGTCACCTCGGCCCGCGTGGGGACCGGGCTCTCGATCATGCTCTGGAGCATCTGCGTGGCGACGATCGCCGGCCGCCCCTCGGCCCGCGCCGCCCCGAGCACCCGCTTCTGCACGATCGGGACCTTCGCGAGGTCCATCTCGACGCCAAGGTCGCCGCGGGCGACCATCACCGCGTCGCAGGCCTTCAGGATGTCCGCGATCCGCTCGACCGCCGCCGGCCGCTCGATCTTCGCGACGATCGCCGGGGGCGGATCGGTCCGGCCGCGGGCCTTCCACGCGGCGGCGAGCGCCGAACGGAGACGCTCGAGATCGTCGCGCCGCTGCACGAAGCTCATGGCGACGAAATCGACCTCGGCGCCGGCGATCGTCTCGATCGCGGCCAGGTCCCGCGGCGTGATCGGATCGGCCCGCACTTCGGTGTCGGGCAGGTTGATGCCCTTGCGGTCGAGGACCGTGCCGCCTTCGATGACCGCGCAGGCGAGTTCGGGGCCGGCCGGACCGGCGATCCGCTCGAGGGCGAGAAGCCGCACCGCGCCGTCGTCGATCAGCACCCGCTGTCCCGGTTCGACGTCGGCGACCAGGTCGGCGTAGGTGCAGTCGAGCCGCACCGGAGGCCCGGCGCTCGATCCGCCGCCGTGGCCGATGCGCACCTCGGCGCCGCGGCGCAGCTCGACCGACGCCCCCAATCCCCGCACCCGGACCTTCGGCCCGGGCAGGTCGGCCAGGATCGCGACCATGATGCCCGACTCGGCCTCGACGGCGCGGATCCGCGCGATCGTCGCCGCGTGGGCCTCGGGCGTGCCGTGGCTGAAGT
>JBIKVN010000135.1:0-8580 GCA_044356865.1 Phycisphaerales bacterium
GGACGACGAGGTGGGCGTCGCGCTGCCGCTCGGGCCGGTGGCCCTTCGAGGTGATCGCGACGCAGCGCATGCCGGCCCGCAGCGCCGCGGTGATGCCGGCGGGGGCGTCCTCGACGACGACGCAGCGGGACGGCGGGACGCCGAGGCGTTCGGCCGCGAGCAGGAAGCACTCGGGCTCGGGCTTGCCGAGCCGCACGTCGCGGCCGCTGACCGTCGCGTGGAAGAGGTCGTGGGCGCCGAGCCCATCGATCGCGACTGCCACGTTCTCGGGCGGCGCCGAGCTGCCGACCGCGAGCCGCCAGCCCGCGGAACGCAGGGCGTTCAGCAGCTCGAGCCCGCCGTCCATCACCGGGAACCCGTCGGCGACGAGCTCTCGGTAGAGCGCCTCCTTCTCGTGGTCGAGGCGGGCGATGTCGGCGTCGGAAAGCTCGCCGCGGCCGGCCTCGAGCCAGATCTCGCGAAGCATCTGCTCGTTGCGCCGGCCGAAGTGCCGCTCGAACTGCTCGGGCGTGATCGGCACGCCGTGCCGCTCGCCCATGCGGCCCCACGCGATCGAGTGGGCTTCGAAGCTGTCGACGAGCGTGCCGTCGAGGTCGAAGATCGCGGCGAGTCCGCTCATGCGGCGACCTCGGCGACCAGCGAGGCGGCGCGGTCGATGTCGGCGGTCGTGACGTCCAGGTGCGTCACGGCCCGCACGCGACGGGTACCCATCGGGATCATCCGCACGCCGCGCTTCGCGAGCGACTCGCAGAAGCGGGCCGCCCCGCCGAACCGATCGTCGAGCTCGAAGAAGACCATGTTGGTCTCGATGCGGTCGGGGGGCGGATCGAGGCGAAGGCCGTCGATCCTCGCGATCGCCGCGGCCAGCCGGCGGGCGTTCGCGTGGTCGTCGGCGAGTCGCGTGCGGTGGTGATCGAGGGCGTGGATGCACGCCGCGGCCAGCAGCCCCGATTGCCGCATGCCCCCGCCGAACATCTTGCGGAACCGGCGGGCGCGGCGGATCAGGTCGGCGGGCCCGCACAGGGCGCTTCCCACCGGGGCCCCGAGTCCCTTGCTGAAGCAGACGCTGACCGAGTCGGCGGCGGCGGCGAACTCGGCCGGCGAGTAGCCCGCGGCGACGCAGGCGTTCCACAGCCGGGCCCCGTCGACGTGCACCGCGAGCCCCTTGGCCTTGGCTGCGATCGCGACCGCGACGAACTCGACCTTCGGCCAGACCGTGCCGCCGGCCCGGTTGTGGGTGTTCTCGACGACCAGCAGCCGCGAGCACGGCGAGTGGATGTCGCCGCCCCGCACCGCGTGCGTCACCGCGTCGGCGGCGAATCGCCCCGCGGGCCCGGGCAGCGGCTGGATCATGCAGCCGCTGAGGGCCGCGGGCGCCGCCGTCTCGTAATGGATGATGTGGCTCTCGGGGTGGGCGAGGATCTCGTCGCCCGGCTCGCACCGGCCGCGGATCGCGAGCTGATTCGCCATCGTGCCGCTGGGCGTGAAGAGCGCCGCTTCCTTCCCGAGCAGCGCCGCGACCTTCGCCTCGAGGGCCTGCACGGTCGGGTCGTCGCCGAGCACGTCGTCACCGAGCGGGGCGGCGAACATCGCCTCGCGCATGGCGGGCGTGGGTCGGGTGACGGTGTCGCTGCGGAGGTCGATGATTTCGGAGGCCATGACGGGAAGGGCAGGGTAGCCGCTTCGGCGTCAGCGCCCGCTCTCGGCCGCGACCAGCGAGGGGTCGACGGGCCGTATGGTGATGCCGCCGGCCGCGTCGAGATGCAACTCGTACGCCTCGCCCTTGCGGACCGGCTTGTGCACGCCCTCGCCCTGCGCGACGTCGATGCCACGGCGCCGGACCTCGGCGGCGTCGGTCGCGAGGCGCCAGAAGCTCGACCAGGTCGCCCGCTCGAGACGGCCCCGCTCGCCGGCCGCGTAACCGTCGGGGATGCCGCCGGGCGTGTCGAGGGGGAAGCCCTCCGCCGGCGGCAGTCGATCGGAGTAGAGCGAGCGCCACAGGAGCAGCGTGCGGTCGCGAAGCGGATCGCCTTCCGCGACCGCCTGCTTCGGGAACCTTGCCGTCCACGCGTCGACGTGCAGCATGTCGCCCGGGATGCAGTACTCGCGGCGGCCGATCTCGCGGCCGTCCGCGTCGAGCTCGAGGAAGCGGACCGTCGTCGAGACCACCCGCTGGCCGTCGCGAGCGCTCGGGAATCCCTCGGGCCCCAAGTCCTGGTCGATCACCTCGATGCGGGCCCGGCGCTCGGAGCGGGCGAGCCGCTCGATCATCCGCTCGCGTTGGGCGATCTCGGCCGCCATCGTCCGCTCGAGCTCGGCCAGCTCGCGACGCAGCCGGGCCTCGCTCGTGACGTACCAGAGGCCGATCGCGCCGAAGGCGAGCGTGCCGAGGACGACGCTGAGGATGAGGACGCGATTCAGGATGGGAAGCAGGTCGCGCATGGGCATCCTCCGGCCGCGGGGCGGCGCTGCGGGAGGTTCATCGGCATCGGGCGGCCGTCACCGCCAGAGGCGGGGCCAGGGATCGCGGCCGGCGACTTTCACGAGCGTCAACCGGTCGATCGCCCAGCGGCCGTCGGGTTCGCGGACGGCCCGGAGGATCCACGACGAGGGCGTGGGGGCGGGGCTGGCGGCCGTGACCGTCCGGCACGAGAGCACGGCGTAGCCGGTCTCGGGGCGATCCGGATCGGTGTGCGGATCGAGTTGGGTGACCGAGTTCGACTCGATGCGGTAGCGGCCCTCGATGGCCGCGGCGGCGTCGGCGATCTCGGCGAAGGGCAGGCCGGGCTGGTCGGGGCGGCCGTAGTGGAAGGTGGCGTCGGGGGCGAACTCGGCCAGCATCGCGGCGGCTTCGCCCCGTTCGGCCGCGGCGACGATGGCTCGGGCGAGTTCGCACGCCCGTTCGCCCGGGGTCTTCACGAGCGTTCCGACGAGGGCGATCAGGACGCCCGCCGACGCGAGACCGGCGCCGGCGAGGAAGAGCTTCCGCTCGCCCCGGTTCGCGCCGAGCCAGCCGAGGAAGATCCCGGCGGCGAGGGTCGCGAGCGCGGGCAGCCACGGCTGCTCGAGGAGGTGCCGGACCGCAGCGGAGGAGGTTGGGATTCCGAGATGATCCATGCGGCGGCGCTCCCGGTTGGCGACCAGGCGGTCGCCGCTCGTGCCCGGACGGGGTACGCTCCGATCAGCATCGCATGACCGAGACGCTTCCGCGAATGCCCGTCGCATCGACCGACCCGTTCGGTTCGGAACCGATCCCGCGGTCGGCCGACGACCTGAAGGGCGTCATGCCCGGCGTGGTGGGTGCGGTCTTCGGCGGCGGGCCCGACGAGCCGATCGACGGCGAGGCGGCCGAGCGGCTGGTCACGGCCCGCGACGAGGGGCGGGCGGTCGTGGTCGCGACCGCCGCGGCGGTGCCGATCCTGCTGGCGAGCTCGCCGCGGGTCGTGCCCGACGCGATCGTGGTGTCGGCGGCGGTGAACGATCCGCTCGCGGGGATCCACCCGTCGGCGTATCGGCATTTGGGCGAGACCACGCTCGTGCTGGCCCGCGAGCCGCGGGCGGGGGCGCTCGCGGGGTACCCCGGTCCGGTGCGGATCTTCGGCGAGGCCTCGCCCGTTCGCGATGATGCGATCGATGGCGTGGTCGCGTGCGAACTCGTCCGCTGGCTCGGGTGCGAGAGGTGCGTGACCGTCGGCGTGGCCACCTCCGCGATCGACGGCGTGCCGGATGCGGTCGGGTCGGGTTCGCTTGTCGCGCGCGAGCCCGAACTCGGACCGTTCCGGGCGATCGAGCGGCTGGTCGCCGACGGGGCGGCGCGGCGGAACGGTTCGCGCGAGGCGGTTGCGACGCGTCTGGCGGCGATGGTGGACCCGCGCTGCGCCGGTATGGCCGGTCTCGAACGGGCCCTCGAGGGCGCGCGGCGTTCCCGCCTGCGGCCGATGCCCGCGGTCGGCTTGCGGCGGGCGATCGCGGAGCCGCGGGTCGAGGCGGTCGCGGGCGGCCCGCGGGTCGCTTTCGTCGTGGCGATCCCGCCCGACCGGACGCTCGACAGCGAGTTCGCGGGTGACACCGTTCTGCAGCACACGCTCGAGCGCCTGGGGCGAAGCCGCTCGTGCGAGCGGATCATCGTGCTGGCGCCCGAGGGGTTTCCGTTCGACACGATCGTCGATCGGTCGCGCGTCGGCCTGCCCATCGAGGTCGATCGCTGCGGGGCCACGCCGTTTCCGCCGCGTCGCGAGGCGATCATGCGGGCCCGACTCTGGTCGGACACCGCGTGGACCGGCGGCCTGGCGGGCGTTTCGGCTTTCGACGAGGTCTTGGCGCCGGCCGCGACGCGGTCCGCCCTCGGGCGCCGCGGCCTCGACGCGGCGGTGGCGGTCGGCGCTGACTGGCCGCTGGTTCCGGTCGTCGGTGCGGGCGGGTGCGATGACCTCGTGCGCTTCCATCGCGAGGACCCCGTGGCCCGCCCGCTCTGTTTCACCGCGGCGCCGCCCGGGGTCGGATGCCTGCTCGTCGATCGCGGCGAACTTGCCCGTCTTGCGGGTGAAGGCCGCGACGCCCTGCTCGGGCCGCGGCTATCGCTGGACCATCCCGGATGCCTGCCCGTCGATCCGCGGGTCCGCGCGAGTCTCGTACGGCTGGTGTTCGACACGGCGCGGGCGAAGATCCGGATGCGCCGCGGCCTTGAGCCGCTGCTCGACGATCGCGGCGAGCTGTCGGCGGTCGATGCCCTGAACGCCTTCGAGAACCAGGTCTTCAACGCGGTTCCCTACTTCGCGCCGCAGCATGTCGAGCTCGAGCTGTGCACGGGCCGCTTCGGCTCGGGCGTCGCGAGTCCGCATCGCTGGGGCTCGATCCAGCGGGCGCCGATGTCGATGCGCCGCGCCGAACGGCTGCTGGGGCAGCTCGGCGAGAGCGGCGACGCCGTGCTCACGCTCGGCGGCGCCGGCGACCCGCTGCGGCATCCGGAGTGCGCCGCGATCGTGCGGATGGCGAAGGAACTCGGCGTGCGTGGCGTCCACCTGCGGACCGAGCTGCTTGCCTCGCCGGCGACCATCGAGGCGGTGGTGGCCGCGGGCGTCGACGTGGTGACGGTCGACCTGCACGCGACGACCGCGGCGACCTACCGGGCGATGGTCGGGATCGACGCCTTCGCCACCGTCGAGGCGAATCTCGCGCGGCTCGTCGCGGCCCGCCGCGTGCTCGAGGGCCGCGGCGGGAATGCGATCGGCCTGCCGTGGATCGCCCCGCGGCTGCAGCGGCGTCCCGACACGCTGCGCGAGCTGCCCGCGTTCGTGGCCCGCTGGGACGCCGAACTCGGCACCGCCTGCCTCGAGGGACCGCCGCCGTCCGACCCGACGCCCGAGCGGCGCGAGCTTCGCGCCTTCCCGCTGGCGGTGCCCCGGCGGGTCGCGTATCGCGAATTGCACCGCCGCATGCTGGTGCTGTCGGACGGCGGGGTGCCGATCTCCGAGCTCGACCTCGCGGGCGACCATCGCCTCGGCTCGGTCGATGCGGCACCGCTGCTTGACCTCTGGCGAGCCCTCGTGCAGCGTCGGCGGCAGACTCGCCGCGAGGAGGGCGACGGCGTCGAGGTCCTGCGGCTTCGCGTGCCGTGACGGCCGGGCCGCCCCCTACCATGACCTTCCCCGATGACCGAGACGATCTCGCTCAACTTCCGCCAACCGGTCCCGCTCTTCCCGCTGGACGGTCTGGTGGTGCTGCCGCACGCGGCGCAGGGCCTGCACATCTTCGAGCCGCGCTACCGGCAGATGGTCGAGCATTGCCTCGCGCGGGTCGGCGAGGACGGGAACATCCTGAGGGCGGCCCCGATCGCGATGGCCAACTACGACGCGGATGCCGGGGAAGCCGGCACCGACGACTCGCCGCCGCTGCGGCCGGCGGTGTGCGTGACGAAGATCATCCGCCAGGTGCAGCTGCCCGACGGGCGGTTCGACCTGGTGGTCCACGGCGTCTGCCGGGCCCGGATCCGCTCGATCATCGAGCCGGAGGGCCCGCGGCTTTTCCGGCAGGCGATGCTCGAGCCGCTCGAGCGGCACGACCGGCCGATGCCGCGGCTCTCGGCGGCGCGGCGGCGGATCCGCGAGCTCTTCGCCGAGGGGCGGCTGTCGCGGGTGGCGGGGGCAAGCACCTTCGTCGAGCTGGCCCTGCGCGACGAGATCCCGACCTCGGCGTTCGTCGAGATCGTGAGCGCCGCGATCCTGAACGACTCCGAGGCCCGCTACCGGATGCTCGCCGAGCCCGACCTCCGGGCCCGCACGCTCCTCCTCGGCGACGAGCTGCGGCGGCTTGACGGCCTGATCGCCCGGGCCGACGGGCAGGCGTGGCGCGAGTGGCCGAAGGGCCTGAGCTGGAACTGACGCTCACGCGGGAAGCGGGAATCCGCAGGCCGCGAGCTGGGTGCGGGCTTGCGCGTCCCAGCCGCGATTGGCCGCGGGATTGGCCGGCGACGGGTGCAGGATCGTCGCGAGTTCGGGCGGGCTGTCCCGCAACGCCCGCCCCGCGCACGCCGTCGCGAACCCGCCGACCCCGATGACCATCCGCGGCCGGAGCGCCGCCACCACCGCCCGCAGGGCCTCGTCGCAGGCTTCGGCCAGCTCGCCGCGCTCGGCGACCGGCAGCGCGTCGGGCGTGAGGTTCGCGCCGCTTTCGCCCATGAACGCGAGCGGACACCAGTTGTGGACGAAGGCTTTCGCGACGAACCGCTCGCGGGTACCGAACGCCGCTTCCATCAGGCCCCAGAAGCGCCGCCCGCTGACTTCGCTGCGGCGGCACGCGAAGCCCTCGATCGGACGCTTCGGATGCGAAGTCGCCGCGGTGACCGGGCCGTCGATCCGCAGGAATCGCCGCACCGCGTCGACCTCGCCGAACGGCACGCCGGTCTGGACCATGCCGAACGGGCCGGGATTCATGCCGAGGAAGAGCGCGTCGATGCCGGGCCGCGCGAGGGCGAGGTAGCGCTCGTGCGGCACGCGGGCGTGCACGAGCGGATTGACCGTGAACGCGACGGGCGGGCCGAACGAAAGCCGCCCGGCGCGGCGGGCCAGCGCCCGCGAGGCCTTCCGCAGCGCCGCGAACGTCTCGGGATGGCTCGGCGAATCCGCCACGCCCGTCACGGCCCCGCCATGTCCGGCGTGCGGGGCGGCGTCGCGCCGGGCGTCCAGGACTTGGCGCCCGCGAGATGCGCTTCCCAGTCGGCGATCCGCTCGGGAAAGAGCCCGAGCAGCGTGTCGACGTCGCCCTCGACGGTGATCGTCCGGACCGCATCGCCCGGAGCGAGGGCGAGCGCGACCTCGAGCCCCGAGGTCACCGTTCCGAAGATCGGGTAGTCGAGGTTCCAGCGGTCCTGCTCCTTGACGGTGATGAAGAAGCGGGTGGCGTTCGCCTTCGCGTCCCAGTCGGACGTGGTCTTCGTCATCGACAGCATCCCGCCGCGGTCGAAGAAGACGCCGGGGATGAACTCGCGGGGCAGGGCGTAGGTCGGTTCGAACGGTCCGCACTGCCGGACCACGCGGCTGAAGCCTTCCCACGGCCGTCCGTTCCAGTAGCCCCGGCGGGCGAGGAAGCAGAAGTTCGCGGTGAGGATCGGGCAGCGATTCGGCTCGAGCCTCGCGACGATCGGGCCCTTGGTGGTCTCGATCCGCGCGGTGACCGGACCGACGTCGCGGGCCGCGGTCTTCGGGTCGGTCTTGGTGGCCGATGGCGGGGCGGCCGGCGCCGGCCCGGGCTCGGCGGGCTTGCATCCCGCGAGGACGAGCAGGGCGAGGATGGCCGCGAAGCGGCGGCGGGCGTTCGCGATCGGCATGGGCGGAACGATATCGCTCGAAGCGCGATCAGCGCCCGCCGCGCGAGCCGCGAGCGCCGCGCGTCGAAGGCCAGCCCGGCTTCGTCGCCTCGTTCCGCGGCGGAGTCGCCGCGGGCGGGGCTTCCGGGGCCGACGGGTCGACCTGCACGCTCGCGTCGGGCTCGGCCTGCGGCCGGGCGGGTTCCTCGCCGAGGGCGCGAAGGGCCTCGACCTCGCCGAGCCGGGCCTCGAGGCCGGCCAGCAGGAACTCGCCGGCGCGATCCTGGGCGGCGATCGTCTTCGCCGCATCTTCGACCTTCGCGAGGAACTCGACCCGGTCCGGGGGCAGCACCATCCGCAGCTGGTTCACCGCGTCGCGGATGTTCGCCCGCCGCTTCGCGAGCGTCTGCTGCAGTTTCACCTCGAGCAGGATGCGGGCCATCGCCGCGTCCGTGGGCGGCAGGCCTTCGGTGGCGAGGATGCCGTCGGCAAGGTCGACCGCGGCGTTGCCGCTCGGACGGAGGCGGTCCTCGACGCCCGCGAGCAGCTCGAGCGAGGCCAGCGAAACCTCCTCGCCGCCGATCGGCAGGGCGATCGCCGCCTCGACCAGCCGGCGGAAGGCCCGCTCGTCCTCGAAGAGCGCCGGATGGACCAGCCGCTGGTACGCCTCGACCAGCCGGCGGGCCGAGGTCGGCAGCAGCGACTTCCGCATCGACTCGAGCGTCGCCCGGTTCAGGTCGCGCAGTTCGGTGTCGGCCAGGATGGTCGCGACCGCG
>JBIKVN010000136.1:0-8491 GCA_044356865.1 Phycisphaerales bacterium
TCGCTGCCGATGAGGAACACCCGGTCGCGGAGGTAGTTCGCCCAATGGAACTCGATGAAGCAGAAGACGTAGTCGGGGCCCGGGGTGTCCTCGTCCTCGAGGTCGTCGAAGCCGCAGATGGTCCGGACGTTCGCCGCGAGGCTTCGCATCAGGTCGTCGGTGAGGCCGGCGATCAGCGGCGGCGGGTTCACGAGCGGATCCTGCGGCACGCCGCGGTCGAAGAGCCAGACGTACTGCCGCCGGTCGCCGACGTCGGTGTCGCCGAGCAGCATCCGATCCCAGAAGGCCTGCCCCGAGAGGTCGCTCAGGTCGGCGATGATCGTGGTGTAGGTGTAGTCGGGAAAGCCCGCGAATTGCGGGTCGGGGTCGCGGCTCAGCAGCGAGATCGCGGTGGTGCGGTGGTGGCGATCGACCAGGTGCAGCCGGCCGCCCGGGCCGAGGACGCAAGGGGCCGGGCTCTGCGCCAGCCACTTGTCGACCGCCGCGGCGCCCGCAGCGCCGCCGCCGGCCTTCAGGAACAGCGACCGCGGCTTCGGCATCGTGAACTGGATCACGCCGTCGAGCCCGACGTTGTACTGCCCGGCCTGGAGCTGGGCGAGCGGCGTGCGGTAGGCGGCGCCGTAGGTCGTGACGCTCTCGACGACGGTCACGAGGGTGTCCTTGGCGAGGACCATCTCGTCGCGGAAGCCGAGGGTGAGGATCATCACCGCGTCGTCGGGAAGCGGCTTGGCGTTGGTCACCGAGAGGGCGAGGCCGGCGGTGATCTCGCTCGAGATCGAGAAGTCCTCGGTGAAGCTGCGGATCTCGAGGCGGGCCCAGTCGGCGCCGTATCCGGCGACCGACGCGCCGAGCCGCACTTCGATGTTCCCCACGATCCCGATGGCGCGGGCGTCGATGAACGCGTCGAACGAGGCGTCGTCGACGGTGGGATAGGTGCGGAAGGACGGCGGGGTGTACCACGCGGCGGTGTCGAACCGGCGATTCCGCTTGCCGAAGCCGACCTGCCAGAGGCCGCGGGTGTTGGCCTCGGCCCACGCGTCCACCTCGTCCTTGCTCGGCCATGCGACGGTCGGCGACCAGGGGCCGTCGAGGCGTCGAGGGCCCAGCCCGGACCGTACTCGGCGAGTTCGTTCCCGGCGGTGGCATCCCAGGCCGAACTCCCGTCGGGACGGGTCGCCGCGAGCGGGGTCGCGGCCGAGATGCGAACCGAGACGCCCGAGCGACCGCGGAGGCCACCGCTGTCGGCGTAGCGGCCGGCGGTCGTGGTGAGGGTGAAGGTCTCGGCGGCCGCGGGGGCCGCGAGGGCGAAGAGGAGGACGGTGGCGACGGTGGGGGAAGAGAGCTTCATCGAGGAGTCCGGGGAGCATTGAGTGTGGCCCGAACGGCCCGAATGGGAAGCCCGCGTCGGTTGATTTGCGGCGTTTGTGATCCCTCGTTTGTCGGCGCCGATTCGGACTGCGACGGGTTCGCGGCCGATCCGGCTTCCGCCCGCGGGGCCGGCCACCGTCCGAAGGGCGGTCCACGCCCCTGGGATCCCGGCCGAAACTGCCGATCGGCAGCCCGTATACTCCCGCCCCCATGGCCCGTCAGGGGTACAGCGCGACCTATCGCCTCGACTTCGAGTCGCCGGTCCTTGAGCTCGAGTCGCAGATCGACGCCCTCGCCGAGCGGCCCCGGGCCGAGGAGTTCCGTTCCGAGATCGAGGTTCTCGAGAAGACCCGCGAGGCCCTTCTCGCAAAGACCTACTCGAACCTGACCCCGTGGCAGACCGTCCGGGTCGCCCGGCATCCGCACCGGCCCCAGACCTCGGACTACATCCAGTTGATGTGCCGGGACTTCTGTGAACTCCACGGGGACCGGCGGTTCGGCGACGACCCGGCGATCCTGACCGGTTTCGCCCGCATCGGGCCGCTCAAGGTGATGCTGGTCGGGCACCAGAAGGGCAAGACCACCGCCGAGAAGATCGCCTGTCACTTCGGTTGTGCCCATCCCGAGGGTTACCGCAAGGCGATTCTCAAGATGAAGCTCGCCGAGAAGTTCCGGGTGCCGATCGTGACCCTCGTCGACACGCCCGGGGCGTATCCCGGAGTCGGCAGCGAGGAGCGGGGGATGGCCCAGGCGATTGCCGAGAACCTCTTCGAGATGAGTCGGCTGAAGACTCCGATCGTCAGCGTCGTGATCGGCGAGGGCGGATCGGGCGGGGCCTTGGGCATTGCGGTCGCCGATCGCGTTGCCATGCTCGAGCACAGTTGGTACTCGGTGATCAGTCCCGAAGGGTGTGCGGCGATTCTTTGGAAGGAAGCCAACGAGGAGACCAACACCCGGGCGGCCGAGGCGCTGGCGTTGACCGCCCGGCGGAATGTCCAGAACGGGCTGGTCGATGACCTGATCCCCGAGCCGGTGGGCGGCGCGCATCGAGATCCGAAGGCCACGGCGGACCGGGTCCAAGGTTGGATCGTCGATCGCATTCGTGAGCTTTCTCGGATCAACCCGGAGACGCTGGTTCGGCAGAGGTACGATAAGTTCCGCAAGATCGGAGCTTTTGATCGCGCTTTGCCGTAAGAAGGCCCTTGGTTCGGTCCGGAAGCGCCCTCGCGGAAGTCTGGGGCTTCGGCGATAAAGCGGCTTTGACCTTCGGGGGCCAATCCGCTATCATCCCGGCCCCCTCCGGGCCGCGTAGTGTTCTCGGACCGGATGGCGCTGGGGTCTCTGCGGCTTCCGACGCTTCTCGATCCACCGAGAGGATCCGCTGGGGGGCGTCTCCCTTGCGTGCGACGTTGGTTGCGTCGGCGTCGGCTCTTTGGGCAGCAACGTGGCCACCTCGAAGAACAACCCCAAGACCAAGGTTCCGGCGAAGTCTGCCGCCAAGGGCAAGACGAAGGCGGCCTCGGCGAAACCGGCTGCTTCCAAGGGTGCCCCCAAGCCCGCCCCGAAGGCGGCGAAGCCGGCTTCGAAGTCCGTTTCAGGGCCGTCTCCCAAGCCAACGGCTAAGGTGCCCGCGAAGCCCGATCCGAAGGCCGCGAAGGCTGATCCGAAGGTTGTATCGAAGGCTCCCGCCAAGCAGCCGCCGGCGAAGCCCGCGGCGGTGGCGCCCGCGAAGTCTTCGGGCGCGGCCAAGAAGTCGCCCGACCAGAAGCCGTCCCCGAAGCCATCCCAGAAGCCCTCCCCGAAGCCATCCCAGAAGCCCTTGACGAAGAGCGCCGGCGAGAAGACCAAGGTTTCCGGCAAGGTCGATACTCCGGCCCCCAAGTCTGGTCCCAAGGCTGGCCCCAAGGCTGGCCCGAAGGTTGGCCCTAAACCTGCCGAGAAGTCTGGCCCGGCCAAGCCGGCCCCGGCGAAGAAGGGCCCGATCGATTTCAGCACCGCCAAGAGTGTGGCGGCTGCGGCGGTCGTGGCGACCCCGGACGCCCAGGGCTATGTCATGATCAACGGCCGGCGGGTACGGGTGCTGAGCGCCGCGGCGGTTCCGACGAAACGCAAGATCGCGGCCGCCCCGGCGGCCGAGGAGAAGCCCGAGCCGCAGATCTCGAGCATCAAGACAAAGCTCTCGGCGAAGGACCTCGAGGACTACAAGCAGCGGCTGCTGCAGAAGCGGCGACAGGTGTTCGGCATGATCACCGGCATGGAAGACGAGGCGCTGCGGTCGAGCGGCGGCAACCTCTCGAACATGCCGCTCCACATGGCCGACATCGGCACCGACACCTACGACCAGGATTTCACGCTCGGCATGGCCGAGAGCGAGCGCGGGCTGATGAACGAGATCGACGACGCGCTCCGCCGCATCGAGGATCGCACCTACGGCGTCTGCCAGATGAGCGGACAGCCGATCCCGAAGGCCCGGCTCGATGCGAAGCCTTGGGCCAAGTACACCGTCGAGTCGGCCCGCCGGATCGAGAGCGGACAGGCTCGCTGAGTCTCGCGGCGGTCGCGGGCGAGCCGCGGTCGTACGATGGCACTCCCATGACCGACCCGGAGCCTAGCCCCGCGATCGAAGCGCCTGCATCCGCCGATCCACCGGCGTGGCGGAGCTCCGCCGCGTGGGCCACGATGCTCGGGGTCTTCGCGGCCGGCGTGGCGATCGACATCGCCACCAAGTACTGGGCGTTCCGTACCGTCGCCGGCAGGCCGGTCGACCTCGTCTACGAGGAGGTCGTCGGAAACATGGGGTATCCCTTGCCGCGGCACGAGGGCGTACGGGTCCTGCCCTTCGACCTGCTCGACTTCCATCTCGTGCTGAACCACGGCGCCGTCTTCGGCATCGGCCAGCGGCGCCGCATGGTGTTCGTCCTGTTCACGCTCGTCGCGATCGGCGTCGCCCTTGCGGTGTTCGCGCGATGGAGCCGTGCGTCGCAGCGGTGGGTGCATGTCGGCCTCGGGCTGATTCTCGCGGGCGGCATCGGGAACCTGTACGACCGCGTGCGCTACGGGGCGGTGCGCGATTTCCTGCACATGTTCCCTCGGTGGGAACTGCCCTTCGGCTGGCGGTGGCCCGGCAACTCGAGCGGCGAGGTCTTCCCGTGGGTATTCAACGTCGCGGACGTGCTGCTGCTGGCGGGTATGGGCATCCTGCTCGTCTGGATGAACCGGACCGAGCGGAAGGACTCCGCGGCGGAGTGACCGGTCGGGTCAGCCGAGCCGGGCGAGTGCGGCCTCGAGCGGAAGCAGGTCGCCCGTCGCGAGCCGCTGCGGCAGCGCGTCAAGAGGCCTCGCCTCGTCGAGGGTGAACGGGCCGACCGCGGTGCGGCGGATCGAGGCGCAGTGGCCGCCGGTCCCGAGCGCGACGCCGAGGTCGCGGGCGAGGCTGCGGACGTAGAACCCCTTGCCGCAGCGGATGTCGAGGGTGACAAGCGGCCAGCGGTACGCGACGGGCTCGATCGCGTCGACGCGCACCGGGCGCGGCGCGAGTTCCATCGGCGTTCCCTTTCGCGCCGCGGCGTACGCGCGGCGACCGCCGACCTTCATCGCCGAGAACGCGGGTGGACGCTGCTGGATGGTGCCCGTGAAGCGGGCGAGGGCGGCGCGGACCGCCGCCTCGTCGGGCGGCGCGGCGACCGCGACCTCGGTGCGTTCGCCCTCGCGGTCGTCGGTCGTGGTGAACGCGGTGAGATCGATCTCGGTCCGGTAGCGCTTCTCGGTCGCCATCAGCCGCTCGATCGAGCGGGTCGCGCGGCCGAGCGCCAAGACGAGCACGCCGGTCGCGAGCGGGTCGAGGGTGCCGGCGTGGCCGGTCCGCACGCCGCCGGCGCGGCGCCGCACCGCGGCGACCGCGGTCATCGAGGTCAGCCCGAGCGGCTTGTCGAGCACGAGAATGCCCGAGAAATCCGCGGCACTTCCGGCCGATCCGTTCGTCTTGTCGCTCGTCACGCCACCGTTACACTACTCGCTTCCCCGGGACAGGTGTCCGAGCGGTTGAAGGAGCAGCATTGGAAATGCTGTATAGGGGTAACCCTATCGCGGGTTCGAATCCCGCCCTGTCCGTTCCCGATGTGGCCGGCCGTCAGGCCATCGCCGCGAGCGCCGCGACCATCCGTTCGACCTCGTCGGGCGTGTTGTAGTGGACGGCGCTCACCCGGACCACGCCTTCCGTCACGTCGATGCCGAGCGCTTCGCAGAGGCGATACGCGTACATGTGGCCGTTCCGCACCGCGAGCCCCGCGGCGTGCAGGCGGCGGACGACCTCGGTCGGGGCGAGGCGGGCGTGGATGAAACTGACGGTGGGGACGCGTGCGTCGGCGGCGGTCGCTGCCGGGCCGACGAGGTGGAGGTGGGGGAGCCGGCGGAGGCCGTCGACGAGGCGCTCCTGCAGCGGGAGTTCCAGTTCGGTCATGCGGGCAAAGGCGGCCTCGACGGTGGCGCGATCGAGGGGCGCGGCCTCGGGCTGGCCGGCAAGGAACGCGAGGTAGGGCCCGAGGGCGTTGATCGCGGCGCATCCCTCGTGCGACGAGCCGCCGAGCTCGAACTTGTAGGGGACATCGTCTCGCGCGATGAAGAAGTGGTTCGGCCCGTCGAGCCCGGCGAGGGCGTCGTGCCGCGCGAACAGCGCGGCCATGTGCGGGCCGAAGACCTTGTAGGTCGAGTAGACGTACCAGTCGACGCCCCACCCTTCGACGTCGATCGCGCGGTGCGGGGCGAAGGCGACCCCGTCGACGAAGACACGGGCCCCGGCGGCATGGGCCTTCCGCGTGACCGCCGCGACGTCGACGATGCCACCGAGCAGGTTCGAGACATGCGGGAAGGCGACGAGGCGGGTGCGCGGCGAGAGCAGTGCGTCGAGCGAACCGAGCGGGCAGTCCTGCACATCGCGGTCGACCTTCCACCAGCGGATCACGGCCCCGGCTTTCGCGAGCGTGAGCCACGGCCCGATGTTCGCCTCGTGGCCGGTCTCGGCGAGGACGATCTCGTCGCCGGGGCGGATCGAGTCGCGCATCGCATTCGCGATGAGGTGGCAGAGTTGCGTGGTCGAGGCGCCGAGGATCACCGTGCCGGCGCGGTCGGCGTTCATGACGGTCGACACGAGGCGGTGGGCGTCGGCGACGTTCTTCGTCGCGGCGTCGGACATCGGGTATCCGGCCCCGAGCTGCACGTAGCTTTCGAGCATGTAGCGGCGGATCGCGTCGGCGACGACGTCCGGTACCTGCGATCCGCCCGCGTTCTCGAGCAGGGCCAGCGGGCCGGACAGGGCTGGGAAGCGGGCGCGGATGCGGTCGAGGGAGGGTGCGGCGGGCATCGTGGCGAGTCTACGGGGAAGGGATTCCCGCTATACTCCGCGGCCCGCCGCAGGCCGGCGGACGTTCGCACATCACGGGCTGTAGCGCAGCTTGGCTAGCGCGTTTGACTGGGGGTCAAAAGGTCGTGGGTTCAAATCCCGCCAGCCCGATTCACTGGAAGTGCCGCGGTTGAAGGACATGCGGCATCTGCCGCGCCCGCTTGGAGCGCGTTCCAGCTGATTCCGTGTGCACGCTTCGCCGGCCGTCGCGGGCGAAGCGCGGCCGGACTCGCAGCGAACGTCAGCTCGCGTCGAGAGACTTCGCCCCCGCCCGGCCCTGCGGGTTCACTTCGCGGCCGGCGCCGAGAAGTTGGTCGTGCCGTCGGCCGAGGTGCTTGCCTCGATCCGCGGCTTGCCGTCCTGGCCGAGCACGAGGAGGCCGGCGGATCCGTCGGCCGCGGTGACCACGGCGACCCGCCACTTCTCGGTCGCGTCGAACCACGAGACGCCGGAGGAACCGTCGGCGATGGTGGCCGCGTTGATCCGCCGCTTCCCGTCCTTGCCGAACCACTCCACGCCCGAGTCGCCGTTGGCGATCGTGGCCGCGGCGATCCGCACCTTGCCATCCTTGTCGAACCACTGGGCTGCGGCCTTCCCGTCGGCATCGGTTTCCGCGGCGATCCGCACCTTGCCGTCCTTGTCCACGACCTGCCAGCCGCGGCAGGTGATCATGTCGAAGGTGGCGTCTTCCGACGGCCGTGCCGCTCCGAGGAGCGCGGTGCCGGCAAGCACGGCGGAGAGGCCGTAGAGGGCGTACCGCTGGCGGCGGACGCTGGTCTTGAGCGATTGGATCTCGTGGTGAAGGGTGTCCATGGGCGGGGAAGGTAACGCCGCGGGCGATGCCGCGGAAGTCCGGAAGCGAGTGGGGCCCGTGATTGCCGGCTCGGATGCGAGGAGAGCCAGGTTCGCGGGTCCGGGCAAGCCCGTGGGTCCGAACGCCGCCCGCCCGAGTCGCCGAAGGTCGGCCGTCGAGGGACGCGCGACGCCCTCAACCCACCCGCGCCGGAACCAGCCGCTCGCCGCTGGCGCCGGCGTTGCCGCCTTCGGCGCCCGCCGTCCCGCCCTCGTGGTACTCGGCGTCCTGGTTGACGTTCCAGACGTCGTACACCCTCCGGCCCGCGAGGATGTTCCGCACCGTGAGCATGGCGGTCATCATCGCGTGGTCCTGGTTGTTGTACTTGTGCATGCCGTTGCGGCCGACCACGTGCAGGTTCGGGTAGTCGCGGTCGAGGGTGCGGCGGATCGTCTCGACGTGCGTCGCGTACGCGTCGTCGTAGACCGGATACGCCTTCTTCTGGCGCACGACCTTGCCGTCGAGGACGTCGCCGGCCTCGACGAGGCCGATCTTCACGAGCTCGCGGCGGGCGAGGTCGACGAGTTCGGCGTCGGTCGAGCTCCACAGCCCGTCGCCCTCGAAGCAGAAGTACTCGAGTCCGAAGCAATCGAAATCCGGGCTCGGCACGAGTTCGGGCGACCAGCTCGCGAAGTTCTGCACGCGACCGACCTGCACGCCGGGGTCGTGGATGTAGATCCAGTTGTCGTCGATCTTCCCGCGGGCCTTCACCACCAGGGCGACGGTGAGGAAGTCGCGGTACGACAGCTTGCCGGCGGCGGCGGTCGCCTCGGCGACGGGGGCCGGCTCGAGCGTCTCCAGCAGCTCGCGGAGCGGGGCCGACGAGATCACGTGGGCGGCGTCGATCGTCCGGGCCGCGCCGTCGGCACCGG
>JBIKVN010000137.1:0-8434 GCA_044356865.1 Phycisphaerales bacterium
TGCGCCTGCGCTACGGCGCCCGCGTGGCCCTCGTCACGAGCGACACCTACCGCATCGCCGCGGTCGAGCAGCTGCGGACCTACGCCGAGATCATCGGCCTGCCGCTCGAGGTGGTCCGCTCGCCGGGCCAGATGGTGCAGGCGTGCCTGCGGCTTTCGGCCTTCGATGTGATCCTCGTCGACACCGCGGGGCGCGGCCAGAAGGACCGCGACCGGATCGACGAGACCCGGGCGATCCTCGACGCCGCGGCCCCGCACGAGCGGCACCTCGTGCTGTCCGCGGTCGCCGGCGGCCGGGCCCTCAGCCGCGAGGCCGAGGCCTTCGCCGCGGTGGGCGTCGATCGCGTCCTGCTCACCAAGCTCGACGAGGCGGTCGCCCTCGGGCCGCTCTTCCGCGTGTTGCCGGCCTTCGGCCGCCCGCTGAGCCATTTCACCTCGGGCCAGGAAGTGCCGCACCACATCGAGCCGGCCCGCCCGCGCCGGCTCGCCGAGCTGCTCGTCGGCCTCGACGCCGGCCCCGCCGCTCCCGAGGTCCGCGGCGCCGCGGAAACGGAACTCGCCCGGTGAACGGCGCCCCGACCCAGGGCGACCCGGTGCAGGACCAGGCCTCGGCGCTCCGCGAACTCGTGCGGCCCGGCCCCGCGCTCAGCGTGCGCCCGCCGCAGCGGCTGGTGCGGCTCGCGAAGACGATCGCGATCACCAGCGGAAAGGGCGGGGTGGGCAAGTCGAACCTCGCGGTGAACCTCGCCGCGGCGATCGCGGCGCGGCGCTCGACCTGCCTCCTCGACGCCGACCTCGGCCTCGCGAACGCCGATCTCCTGTGCGGCGTCTCGCCCGGCGCGACCCTCGAGGATGTGGTGCAGGGCCGCCGCCGCCTCGCCGAGGTGATGCTCGTCGCCCCGGGAGGATTCCGCCTGCTGCCCGGGGCTTCCGGCGTGGCCAGCGTCGCGAACCTGGCGCCGCAGGCCCGCCGCGAACTCGTGATCCAGCTCGCGGGGCTCGAGCGGAGTTTCGACATGCTGCTCGTCGACACCGGCGCCGGCATCGGCGCCAACGCCATGGCCTTCACGCTGGCCGCCGATTCGGCGCTGGTGGTGGTGACGCCCGAGCCGACCTCGATCACCGACGCGTACGGCGCGATCAAGACGATCGCCGCCAAGGTCGCCCGGCCGCGGATCCGCGTCGCGGTGAACATGGCCGCGAACGCCGCCGAGGGCGAGGAGGTCTTCCGCCGCCTCGATCGCGTCGCGCGGCACTTCCTGTCGCTTCCGCTCGAGCTCGCCGGTGTCGTGCCGCAGGACGATGCGGTGCGGGAAGCGGTTCGGAAGCGGGTGCCGTTCCTCGTGCACGCCCCCGACGCGCCGGCCTCGCGGGCGGTGCGGGCGATCGCCGACCGGTTGCTCGGCGAACACGCCCCCGATGCGCCGGCGCCCGAAGACGAATCCTCGGCCCGCGGCGGCTTCCTCGGTCGTCTCGCCGGCTGGCTCGGTCGCTCGACCCGGGGGTGAGTGCCGGGGTGAGTGCCGGGGTGAGTGCCGGGGTGAGTGCCGGGGTGAGTGGTGGACGGCCGGTGAGCCGAGGGCGAAAAACCGGCTTTCAGCGAAATTTTTCGACGGTCCGGTAAACAGCCCTTGCCAAGCGCTTTTGCCTCCGTTACAACCCGCCCCGCCTGAGGCACGGATCGCTTCAGGAGTCACCGCGGCGAGGCTTCGGCCAAACTTCGGTGATCCGCCCCAAGGCCCGGTTCGACCGAACTTTCGGTCGCCCGGAACCGCGGGACGGACAACTCGCTGCCGCACGCGTCGAAGCGTGGCCGCCCGGCCTTCCCCCGCATGGATCGCGGATCGAAGGCCACCGGCTCCCGGACCTCCGCTCGACTGTGCCCGCCCGTGTCCTTGGCCCTGCCAAGCCGCACGGACCGCACAGGTCGAACTACGGACTCGGTCTTTCGGGGGCGAAAGGCTTCCTCGACTCGACTCGCTGCGGATGATGGACGGCTCAGGCCTCGTTCGAGGCCTGAGGTCTGAGGTCACTATCAGGTCAAGGAGCCGACCGATGTCGAGGACCGCTGCCCGAACCGCCCGAACCAGCCCCGCCGCCCGAACCGACCGCGCGTCGGTCTCGGCCAAGACCGTCCGAACCTCGGCCACCGCGGTCGTCGAGCCGCCCGCCGCGAAAGCGGCCAAGGCCACCAAGCCGGCCAAGGCCGCCAAGCCGGCCCCGCCCAAGCCCGTGCCGCTGTCCGAGCGTCCGCTCGACCAGGTCTGGCGCGAGTACCGCACCACGCCGACCGAGCTCGTGCGGAACTTCCTGATGGAGCGATACCTCGACCTCGTCCGCTACACCGCCGAGCGGATGCACATGAAGCTGCCCGCCGAGGTCGAGGTCGATGACCTGATGTCCGCCGGCCTCTTCGGCCTCATGGACGCGATCAACGCCTTCGATCCCGATCGCGGCGTGAAGTTCGAGACCTACTGCACGCAGCGCATCCGCGGGGCGATCTTCGACGAGCTCCGCTCGATGGACTGGGTGCCGCGGCTGGTGCGCAGCCGCACCGCCAAGGTCGAGAGGGTACGGAAGTCGCTGGAGATGGAAAGCGGTCGCCGGCCCACCGATGTCGAGGTCGCCGAGCGGATGAAGGTCGATGCCGGCGAGTTCGAGAAGCTCCAGAAGGACTCGCGCCCGGTCGGACTGGTGAGCCTGAACCGCAAGTGGTTCGAGACCGACTCGAGCAAGGATGTCCGCGAGATCGACGTCATCAAGGACACGCGGCAGGAGAACCCGATCCAGCTCGTCCAGCGGCAGGACCTGCAGACGCTGATCACCAAGGGCCTCTCGCGGGCCGAGCGGCTCATCGTCATCCTCTATTACTACGAGGAGATGACCATGAAGGAGATCGGGCTGACGCTCGACCTTTCCGAGAGCCGCGTCAGCCAGATGCACAGCTCGATCCTGGCCCGTCTCAAGGCCCAGATGCAGCACCGGACCAAGGATGTCTGAGGGGGACGTCTGAGCGGACCCGACGGCTCCCGATCCAACCTCGCATCCACTCGCCGCCGCCGGCCCCATCCACTCGGGCCGGCGGCGGTTGCGTAGGTGCGACGGGGCCGTCCTCGTCCCGCGTCGGCCGCGGGCCGACGCTCCATGCGCGGGGTGCGGTCGATGACGACGTTCGCGAGCGGGCCTCGTGCCGGGCGGGGCGCATGGAGTGCCGGCCTGCGGCCGGCAGCGATGAACGCCTCGGCCATCCCTCGCCCCGGCGCGGAGGGCTGGGCCACGGGGCCAGTTGCAAAACCCTCGCTGCCTGCGAGCGGCTCCGGCATCGCCTGGACTTCGTCGGCTTCCATCGGCGGCCCGCTGCGGGGCCGCCTGCTTCAGCCTCCTCGCCAGGCTCGTCCTCGCTCGCTCTCGGCGGACGCGGGGGTTTTGCAACAGGCCCCCACGCCCCGCCGAGGATGAACGCCAAGGCCGTGCGACGGTTGGGCGAGAAGACGTGCGCCGTCCTCGTCCCGCGTCGGCCGCGGGCCGACGCTCCATGCGCGGGGCGTGGTCGGCGGCGATCGGCGCGAGTCATCGCGTGACGACGCAGGCGCATGGAGTGCCGGCCTGCGGCCGGCAGCGATGAACGCCTCGGCCATCCCACGCCCCGCCGAGGATGAACGCCAAGGCCGTTCAGCGGTTGGGCGAGAAGACGTGCGCCGTCCTCGTCCCGCGTCGGCCGCGGGCCGACGCTCCATGCTCACTTCTTCGCGATCGGCCGCACGTAGACGTTCGCGAACTCGATGCTCGAGCCGTGGTGCTGCAGCGTGATCGGCCCGCTCGCCGGCACGCCGGGCAGCCTGGCCCCGGCAACAACGTGCTGCCCGTTCAGCCAGACGTCGAGCGTCTCGCCGACCATCCTGATCTTGAACCGGTTCCACTCGCCGACCGGGCGGTCGGCCCGCATCCGCGGCGTGCACGCGGCCCGCACCTCCGCCGGTTGCGAACGGTCGGTGCGGTAGCCCCAGACCTCGCCGCTGCCGGCCGGCCACTCCCAGATGTTCACCTGGCTCTTCGAGCTGCCCCGCAGGTAGATCCCGCTGTCGCGCTCTTCGATCGTGATGGACATCGGCGAGCCGTCGGGGTTCTTCCGCTCGTGGCCGCTCGCGTCGAAGTAGGGCCGCGTCACGGTGCCTTGCGATGGCCCGGTCCAGCGCCAGTCGGCGAGCAGCTCGACGTCGCCGAAGCTCTCCTTGGTGGTGACGCTGTCACCCTTGCCGTCGTAGCGAAGCGAGCCGTTCTCGAGCGTCCAGTGCCTTGCAAGGACGCCGTCGAGGTTCCAGGCCGCGAGCGAGCCGCCGAGGAGCGGAATCCAGCCGTTGCCCGCCGCGGGCTCGGGCTCGGGCGGCAGCGGGGCGAGACCCACCTTCGGCTCGAGTTTCGTCGGCGGCAGTTCCTTCACGCAGAGGTTGCGGAACCAGATCGGGCTGCCTTCGGCCTCGAGGCAGATGAAGCCGTTCGCCGGATGGGCCGAGTGGCCGCCCGAGACCTCGACGCCGTTCACCTCGAGCTTGATCGTGCCACGGTCGCAGGTGACGCGGTAATGGTTCCATTCGCCGGCGGGCTTCGTGCGGCGCTCGCTCGGCAGGCATCGTTCCCAGCCCGCCGGGTGCGGCCGGTCGGGGGTCATGCGGGCCCCGTGGATCGAGAAGATGTCGCCCTGTCCGGTGTAGAGCAGGCGACCCTCCTTGTCCTTCACGTCCGGGGTCATCATGACCTGGACCTCGATCGACTTGGGAAACGGCACGCCCGCAGCCTCGTCGGGGTCGGCCCAGACGAAGAGGCCGGCGTTGCCGGTCGGGCTTTCGTGCTTCCACTCGAGCTCGAGGACGAAGTTCTCGTAGGCGCGAGCGGTGCGGAGGAAGCCGTTCGGGTCGCCGTCGCAGAAGATCATGCCGTCCCGCACCGTGAAGGTGGTCGGCTTGCAGTTGGCGTTCACCCAGCCGGACAGGTCCGTGCCGTTGAAGAGCGGCGTGAAGCCTTCGGGGCAGGGCGGAGCGGAAATCGACAGGACGGCCGCGGCGAGGAGGGCGGTGAGCATGGGCGGCGAGTGTACCGGGCGGCCGTCGGGAAACCTGCCGGCGTCACGCCTTCGACGGCACCCGCAACGCCTTCCGCAAGAACGCCTTTCCGTAGATCCAGTCGTTGCCGACGGTCCGGGGCGCGATGTCGAGGATGCCCGCGATGTCGGTGTTCTCGAGGCCGGCGAGGATCTTCAGGCGGACGACTTCGGCGGCCCTCGGGGCGCGGCGTTCGAGTTCGGCGAGGGCGGGCGAAACCGCCTCGAGATCGGCCCGCAGGTCGGCGACCCCGGCCGCATCGTGGTCGACCGTGAGCAGTTCCTCGACGAGAGGGATCGGTATGGGCCGCGTTCCCCCGCCGCGCTTGAGCCGCCCCCGGGCCCGACCGTGGTCGATGAGGATCCGCTCGAGGGCCCGGGCGGCGGCCCCGAAGAAGTGGGCCCGGCTCTGGAAGACGCTCGGGGCCTTGCCGCCGTGGAGGCGGAGGAAGATCTCGTGGACGAGCATCGTCGGCTGGAGCGTCAGGTCGACCGCCCCGCGTCCGAGGGCCCGGCGGGCGAGGGTGCGGAGCTCGTCGTGGACGAGGCCCCAGAGCCGCGAGATCGCGTCGGGGTCGCCGGTGTTCGCCCGCTCGAGGATCAAGGTGAAGCTGGGGGAACTCATGACGGGCGGCCGGGCAAGAGCAAGTTAGGGTAACGCCCGAACGGTCGGATTTTGGGAATCCGGCCGGAAAGGCTTGCCAGCCCGGCGGGCCCCGTCGTCACGAGCGAGGCCGGAGCATCATGAGTTCGTCTCTTCCCGAGTTTTCCAGAGTCCCCGGCGACGCCGATTCCACGGCGGTCGGTGTCGCTTCCGAGGCCCCCGAGGCCCCCGATAGCGAAGAGCACGCCGACTTCCTGCGCCTGCTCGACGCGTCGGCCGCCGAGCGCGAGGAGCTGCTTCGCGAGGCCGCTCGCCGGTCGCGGCGGCACGCCGAACGCCTGCGCGAGCTTCTGGCCGAGGTCGAGGGCGATCTCGACCGCCTCGAGGCCGAGCGGGCCGATCCCGAGATCGGCCGGTCGATCGGCGGCTGGCGGCTCGAGCGGGTGATCGGCCGCGGCGGGTCGAGCCGGGTGTACCGGGCGCGGCGCGAGACCGACGGTCTCGTCGCCGCCCTCAAGCTCTTCGACCGCGGGGCGACGCCGCGGCGTGTCGAGCGCGAGATCGTGATCCTGCGCCGCCTCGACCATCCGGCGATCGTCCGGCTGCTCGATGAGGGCCGCGACGCGGCGACCGGCTTGACCTTCGCGGTCACCGAGCTGGTGCCCGACGCCTCGCCGATCACCGAATGGGCGCTCGCGAACGCCCGCACGCCGGCGGAGCGAGTCGAGCTCGTCGGTCGCCTTCGCGCGGCACTCACCGCCGCCCACGCCGCGGGGATCGTGCATTGCGATTTGTCGCCGGGAAACGTGCTGATCGCGGGCGATGGCTCGCTGCGTCTCGTGGATTTCGGCATCGCCCGCCTCGTCGATCGCGGCATGACCGCGACGCACGCCACCGCGGGCACGCCGATCTGCATGGCCCCCGAGCAGGTCGACCCGTCGTTCGGCCCGATCGGGCCGTGGACGGACGAGTACGCGGCGGCGGTGCTGGCGTACCGGTTGCTCGCGGGCGTCGCGCCGTACGAGGTGGGGGAGACGCTGTTGACGGCGGCGCAGGCGATCACGCACGTCGTCCCGCGGCCGGTGCGCGAACGCGAGCCGGCGGTGCCGACGGAGGTCGCCCGCTGGGTTGATGCGGCGCTCGTGAAGCGGGTGGCGAAGCGGCGGAGGGCGCTGGCCGCCGCCGGTGCGTCGCCGTCACGCCCATGGATTCATCGGGCCGCGCTCGTCGCGGCGATCGCCGCGGCGGCGTGCGCCGTGGCGTGGTGGGGAGAAAGCCGCGGCGCGGTGCCGCCGGCGGAAGGGCGAAACGCCGGGCAACCGGCCAAGGAATCGGAGCAGACCATGAAGAGCATGCTGTCGGCGGCGGTGGTGGTGGGGGCGGGGATTACGGGGAGTGCGATGGGGCAGGGGGGGAACGTGATCGCGCCCGAATTCGCGTTCGCGCTCTCCGGCACGAATGAAGGCGGTCACTCGGATGTCTTCGGCGATCTCGCGGTGCTTGGCGACCTGACCTATTCAGGCGGAGGTGCGGCCCGCGTGTTCATTCGCGGAAGCGGCGGATGGGCGGCGGGACCGATCTTGACTCCGCCGGGCGCTCGGGTTCAATTCGGCTCGGCCGTTCAGGTTTCCGCGGATTGGGTCGTGGTTGGCGACCAGAAGCGGGATTCGGCACGAGGCGTCGTGCATGTGTGGAAGCGGGTCGGCAACGCGCTCGCCTTCCATCAAACTCTTATGGCTCCCGATGGCGTCGGCAACGACTGGTTCGGGCACACTGCGAGCCTGAACGGAACCGAACTGTTCGTCACCGCCCGTCTCGACGACAGTTGGCGGGGCGCGATCTATCGCTTCGGGCTGAACGCCGCTGGCCAGTGGGAACATCGGCAAAAGATCCAGAGCCCGAACACGAACGCCTCCGATGAGTTCGGCTGGGAGATCCAGGCGGCTGGAGACCTGCTCGTCGCGAGTGCTTGGCTCTCGGAGTGCGGGTACTCGTCGGTTTCGGGGTCAGCGCACGTCTTCAAGCGAGGTACCGACGGGAACTACACGCAGGTTTTCTGGACCCCCGACAATCTTCCCGGCTGTACGGGATTCGCTTACACGGTCGGCTTGTGGGCCGGCACCGCGTGCGTCGGTTCTGGCGAGTCCTCTCCGCCCCGTACGACGCTGTTTACATCCGTGGGCGGCAGCTGGACCATGGCCAATCAACTCTTCAACAAAGTCGCGGTCATTCATTCCGAGAGTTTGTGGGCACTCCTGTACGACACCGGCGTTTCCCCGCCGGTCGTGCGCCTGTACGAAGGGACACCCTCCTCCTACCTGTCGAACCGTGTGCTCTCGATCCCGCAGGGATTCGGGATCGATATCTTTGGGAGCGGTGATGCACAAAGAATGACCTCGGGCTACGGAGGCTTGCTGATCTACAACCTCGCGCAGCCCGACTGCGACTCCGACGGCACTCCCGACGCGGCCGCGATCGCTCAGGGCGCACCCGACGTAAACGCCAACGGCATCCCCGACACCTGCGATTGCCTCGCCGACGTCGACGAAAGCGGGGCGGTGAACGCCGTCGATCTCGCGGCGGTGCTCGGTGTGTGGGGGACGAGTGGCGGCAAGTACCCGCGGGCCGACATCGACGGGAGCGGACTCGTGGACGCCCAGGACCTCGCCGCGGTGCTGGGCGGCTGGGGGAGTTGCCCGTGACGGCGCGGTGAAGGACTCGACGCGTGCGATC
>JBIKVN010000138.1:0-8423 GCA_044356865.1 Phycisphaerales bacterium
GATCTTCAACGAGATCAAGGCCGAGAAGAGCGGCACGATCGAGGCGGTCCTCGTCAAGAGCGGGCAGCCGGTCGAGTTCGGCCAGCCGCTCTTCCGCATCCGTCCGGACTGAGCCGATGTTCAACCGCATCCTGATCGCCAACCGGGGCGAGATCGCCCTCCGCATTATCCGCGCCGCGAAGAGTCTCGGCATCGAGACCGCCTGCGTCTATTCGACCGCCGACCGGGATGGCCCGTGGCTCGAGCACGCCGACCGCACCGTCTGCATCGGCCCGCCGCCCTCGAAGGACAGCTACCTGCGGATCGACCGGATCATCGCCGCCGCCGAGAACGTCGGCGCCGACGCGATCCATCCGGGCTACGGCTTCCTCTCCGAGAACGCCCACTTCGCCGAGGTCTGCCGGGACTGCAAGATCGAGTTCATCGGCCCGAGCCCCGAGGCGATGGCCCTCCTCGGCGACAAGGTCTCGTGCAAGCGGATGGCGAAGAAGACCGGCACGCCCGTCTTCCCCGGCACCGAGGGCGCCATCGAGGACATCGAGGAGGCGGTGAAGGTCGCCCACGAGATCGGCTTCCCGGTCATCGTCAAGGCCTCGGCGGGCGGCGGCGGCCGCGGCATGCGGGTCGCCCGCGACGAGGCTGAACTCCGGGCGGGCATCGAGGCCGCCCGGCAGGAGGCCGCGGCGGCGTTCGGCAATGGCAGCGTCTACGTCGAGAAGTTTCTCGAGCACGCCCGGCATTTCGAGGTCCAGGTCCTCGGCGACCGGCACGGGAACGCGGTGCACCTCTTCGAGCGCGACTGCTCGAGCCAGCGGCGGCACCAGAAGCTCGTCGAGGAGGCGACCGCCCCCGGCGTCGATCCGGCGAAGCGCGACCGCGTCTGCCGCTCGGCGGCGGAACTCGTGCGGGCCGCCGGCTATTCCGGCGCCGCGACCGTCGAGTTCCTCATGGACCGCCACCAGGACTTCTACATGCTCGAGGTGAACACGCGGGTGCAGGTCGAGCACCCGGTCACCGAGATGATCACCGGCGTCGACATCGTCTGCGAGACGATCCGCGTCACCGCGGGGCAGGAGCTCTCGGTCAAGCAGGACGAGGTGAAGCAGAACGGCCACGCGATCGAGGTGCGGATCAACGCCGAGGACCCGGCCCGCAATTTCATGCCGCAGGCCGGCCTCGTCGAGCGGTTCGTCGCCCCGGGCGGGCCGGGCGTGCGGCTCGACACGCATGTGCGGCCGGGCTATCGCATCCCGCCGAACTACGACTCGATGATCGGCAAGCTCATCGTGCACGGGAAGGACCGTGCGACCGCGATCGAGCGGATGAAGATCGCCCTCGACGAGTTCGACATCGGGCCCATCAAGACCACGATCCCGCTGCACCGGCGGATCATGGACGAGCCCGAGTTCGTCGACGCCGCCCACGACATCCACTGGGTCGAGCGCTGGCTCAAGCGGGAGGCGGCCCGGTGAATCCCGGCCCGGACGGCGTGACCGTCGCCGACATCCGGGCCGCCCGCGAGCGGATCGGAACGGGCGTCGTGCGGACGCCGTGCGCCCTGAGTCCGGCTCTCTCGGACCTCTGCGGCTGCGAGATCTGGACCAAGAACGAGTACGAGCAGCGGACCGGCAGCTTCAAGGAGCGGGGGGCCCGGAACGCGCTGCTCACCCTCGGCGAGGCCGCGAGGGGGAAGGGCGTGATCGCGGCGAGCGCCGGGAACCACGCCCTCGCGCTCGCCTTCCACGGCCGCGAGCTCGGGATCGCCGTCACGGTCGTCATGCCCACGACGGCCCCGCTGGTCAAGCAGGGGCGCTGCCGCAGTTACGGGGCCCGCGTCCTGCTGCATGGCCGCGACATCGCCGAGGCCCGAGACCTCGCGGCGCGGCTGGTCGAGGCGGAAGGCCTGACCTACATCAACGGCTTCAACGACGCCGCGATCATCGCCGGCGCGGGAACCGTCGCCCTCGAGGTCCTCGAGGAGGTTCCCGCTCCCGACGCGATCGTGGTGCCGGTCGGCGGCGGGGGGCTGATCGCTGGCGTCGCCGTCGCGACTCGGGCGATCTCGCCCGCGACCGAGATCATCGGCGTCGAGCCCGATCGCTGCGCGAGCTTTCTCGCGGCGGGCCGGGAGGGCAAGCCGGTGCGGATCAGCTCGTCGCCAACCCTCGCGGACGGCCTCGCGGTGCCCGAGGTCGGCGGCCGGGCGTTCGAACTCGCGCGGCGCCTCGTCGACCGGATCGAGACCGTCGACGAGGAGGCGATCTCGCTGGCGATCCTGCGGCTCGTCGAGAACCTCCGCGGGGTGGTCGAGGGGGCTGGCGCGACGCCGCTGGCGGCGTTCCTCGCCGGAAAGCTCAATCACCTCAAGGGCAAGCGGGTCGTCCTGCTCCTCTGCGGCGGGAACATCGACCCGCTCGTGCTGTCGCGGGTCATCGGCCATTCGCTCGCGACCGACGGGCGACTCATCGAGCTGAACGCCCGTATCGACGACCGCCCGGGCGGCCTCGCCACGCTCACCCGCTGCATCGCCGAGGCCGGGGCGAGCGTGCAGGACATCCAGCACGAGCGGGTCTTCGGCGACCCCGACGTCTCGCGGGTGCTCGTCCGCTGCATCCTCGAGGTTCGCGGACGCGAGCACGGCGACGAGGTACGGGCGGCGCTAGCGGCCGGCGGCATCGAGTTCGGATTCAAGTTCATTTTCTAGGCACGGCCCGACGGTTCCGCCGGGATTCGATCCACGCGGCGTCGCGTCGGGCCTCGTCGGCGTCCCCGGTGGCTGGACCCGCGAGGTCGCCCAACCG
Source organism: Phycisphaerales bacterium (assembly GCA_044356865.1). Taxonomy (GTDB): domain Bacteria; phylum Planctomycetota; class Phycisphaerae; order Phycisphaerales; family SM1A02; genus JBEIUL01. The sequence continues at coordinate 2,802 of JBIKVN010000138.1, forward strand.
CGGCTCCCGGACCGGCCCGAGCGACTCATAAGACTCTCGAGGCCGGGCTTGCGACCACCAACGGCTTCCGGGAGGCGAACTTCCGCGGTTTTGTCCGGTGGTGACCTGAAGTCGTCCCCGGGGAACTCCGATGGAGATTCGCACGCCGTGCCCGGCATCCGCCGGCCGGTTTCATCCGGACTCGCGTCCGGGGCTTCATGAGGTTTCCAGGCATGCGCCACAGCTCTCTCCTCTCGGACAAGGACGTGCTCACCACCGGCGAGGTCGCCAAGGTCTGCAATGTCGCGAGCCGCACCGTCAGCAAGTGGTTCGATTCGGGCCAGCTCAAGGGCTATCGGATCCCCGGCTCGAAGGACCGGCGCATCCCGGTCTCGAACCTGCTCACCTTCATGAAGAAGCACAACATCCCGATGGACGGGCTGATGAGCGGATCGCCGCGCATCCTCGTCGTCGACGGCGAGCGGGAGGTGGCCGAGACCCTCGCCCGCGTCCTCGGCGAGAACGGCCGCTTCGAGGTGAAGACCGCCGGCGGCACCTTCCAGGCCGGGATCGAGTGCGAACGGTTCCGCCCGCACGTGATGATCCTCGATGTCCACCTCGAGGACGGTGCCGGGCTCCAGCTCTGCGCGGGCATCCGGGCCAACGACGAGCTCCAGCTCACCCGCATCATCGGCGTGAGCGGCCGCGTGACCGACGGGCAGGCCCAGCAGCTTCTTTCGCAGGGCTTCGACGCCATCCTCCGCAAGCCGTTCACGGTGCGGCAGGTCGTCGAGACCATCGACAGCCTCCATTCGCCGATCTGAACGGCGTTTCCCTGATCTCCTGAGTCACGGCGCCCGCCGGGGAACCTCACCGTTCCCCGGCGGGCCCGTCTATCCTGCCCGCCCCCCGTGCGCGTGGCCCTCTGCCAACTGAACCCGACCGTCGGCGATCTCGCCGGCAACGCGGCGCTGGCGATCGAGGCGATCGGGCAGGCCCGGGCGGGCGGGGCGAGTCTGGCGGTGCTGCCTGAACTCGTGACGCTCGGGTACCCGCCGCGCGACCTCCTGCTGCGCCAGGGGCTCGCCGCCGCGTCGCGGAAGGCGGCCGAGGAGATCGCCCAAGCATGCACCGGCGGGCTGGCCGCGGTGGTCGGTTTCGCCGAGCCCTGGCCCGGCGGGCCGCGACCGTGCCGGAACGCCCTCGCGTTCTGCCGCGACGGCCGCATCGAGGCGGTCTACGCGAAGCGGCTGCTGCCGACCTACGACGTCTTCGACGAGGATCGCTACTTCACTCCGGGTGAAGCCCCGCTCGTCGTCGAGCACGCCGGCGTGCGGGTCGGGCTGCTCGTCTGCGAGGACCTCTGGCGGGCCGAGGACGCGGCGAACGCCCGTCGCTACGCCGTCGATCCGGTCGCCGGGACGATCGCGGCAGGAGCGGAAGTGCTCGCAGTCGCGAGCGCGAGCCCGTTCACCCTCGGCAAGGACGCCCGACATCGGGCGGAACTGGCGGCGATCGCGGCCCGGGGCGTCGCGACGGTCGCGGTGAACCAGGCGGGCGGCAACGACGACCTCATCTTCGACGGCCGCTCGCGGGCGTTCGGGCGCGACGGGCGGCTTCTCGCCGAGCTGCCGTTCGGAGAGTCGCTCGTTGCGGTCATCGACCTCGACGGCGGGGGCGTCACCGCCGGGCCCGATCCCGATGCCGACGAGGAGACCTTCGCGGCGATCCGTCTCGGGATCGCCGACTACTTCCGCAAGACCGGCCACCGCGGTGCGGTGCTCGGGCTCTCGGGCGGCATCGACAGCGCCGTCGTCGCGGCCCTCGCGGCGGCGGCGATCGGGCCGGAACGCGTGCGCGGGCTCCTGATGCCGAGCCGGCACTCGTCGCCCGGCTCGCTTCTCGACGCCCGTGAGTCGGCGCGGCGGCTCGGCCTCGGCCGGATCGCCGAGATCCCGATCGAGGGCGTCCACGCGGCGCTCCGCGCGGCGCTCGGGCCGGCCCTCGGCGAGGTCGCGGGCCTCGTCGACGAGAACCTCCAGAGCCGGATCCGCGGCACGCTGGTGATGGCCGCGGCGAACGCGACCGGCGAGCTCGCCCTCACCACCGGCAACAAGAGCGAGCTCTTCGCCGGCTACGCGACGCTCTACGGCGACATGAACGGCGGGCTCGCCCCGATCGGCGACCTCACGAAGGGCCGCGTGCGTTCGCTGGCCCGTTTCCTCAACCGCGAGCACGCCCGGCTCGGGTTCCGCGAGCCGCCGGTTCCCGAGGCGTCGATCGCGAAGCCGCCTTCGGCCGAACTTCGCCCCGACCAGCGCGACGAGGACACGCTGCCGCCCTACGAGTTGCTCGACGCGATCGTCGAGGGACGGATCGAGGGCGACCTTTCGCTCGACGCGACGGTCGCGTTCGCGGCCCGTCGCCTCGGCGGCCCGGTCGACCGCGAACTGGTCGCCCGCTGGTGCCGCACCGCCGAGCGCATGGAGTTCAAGCGGATGCAGGGGGCGATCATCCTCAAGCTCACCCCGCGGGCGTTCGGCCGCGGCCGCCCGATGCCCGCGGCGGGGCGCCCGGGCGACGCGTGAGGTTCACTTCGCCGCGGCCCGCGCGGGCCGCCGCGTGCGGCCGAGCGGATCGAGCTCGAGCAGGCGGGCGAAGCCGTTCCCCCGCGGCTGCCGCGACGGCGTCGAGACCAGCCGATCCTCGTCGGTCAGGTAGGCGGTGAGCCGGTTGCCCCGCACGCAGCCGGTGTCGACATTCACGACGATCGGACGGCCCGCGCGGCGAAGGACCAGCGGCTCGCGGATCGGCTGGTGGCCGACGATGATCAGGCCGTCCTCGCCGCGGTAGCCCTCCCACCAGTGCGGTTCGAGGCCAAAGGCCTTGGCGTTGATCTTGATCGGGTCGGGCGTGTCGCGCAGCCCGAGCTCGGGATCGATCCCGCCGTGCAGCACATGGAACACGCGGCCGTCGGAAGTGCGGCCGCTGCGCACGATCGTGTCGCAGGCCTCGACCAGCAAGGCCTGGGCGTTCCGCACGAGCCGGGCCTGGCGCAGGATCTCGAGGCATTCCCGCTCGGAGTCGCCGAGATCCTCGGGCGGGTGGCCGCGGGCGGCGAGATGCAGCGACGCGAGCAGCAGCTGCTCGTGGTTCCCGCAGACGAGCTCGATCGGCTTCCCCGCCTCGCGACGGTCGAGGATCGCCCGTACCACGAGATCGGGGCGCGGGCCTTTCGTGAAGAGGTCGCCGACCGGGATGACCCGCACCCCGGGCCGTTCGGCGTCGAGCCGGGCGAGCAGGTCGAGGAACTCCTCGCCGCAGCCGTGGATGTCTCCCACCGCGGCGACCGGTCCGCAAGGCAGCGAGGGCTCGAAGGCGTCCATGCGGGCGGCATGCTATCCCCGCGGCGCGGCCGCCGATGCCGGAACCCGTTCGCTCGCCCTCGGCTTCGTCCTCGGTTTACACTTGCCGCCCGTGCCGATCCGCCGACTCGACCCGCTCGTCGTGAACCAGATCGCCGCCGGCGAGGTGGTCGACCGCCCGGCGAGCGTGGTGCGGGAACTCGTCGAGAACGCCCTCGATGCCGGGGCGACGCGGATCGAGGTCGCGATCGAGGGCGGGGGACGCGAACTCATCCGCGTGAGCGATGACGGTTGCGGCATCCCTGCCGACGAGCTGCCGCTCGCGATCGCCTCGCACGCGACGAGCAAGATCGAGTCGGTCGACGACCTCGAGCGGATCGCGACGATGGGCTTCCGCGGCGAGGCCCTCGCCTCGATCGCCAGCGTCGCCCGGCTGCGGCTGGTCTCGCGCCCCCGCGAGGCGGTCGCGGCGAGCGCCCTCGAGGCCGAGGGTGGCGAGGTCGGCCGTCCGCAACCCGCGGCGGGGCCCCCCGGCACCACGGTCACCGTCCGCACGCTCTTCCACAACGTGCCGGCACGGCGGAAGTTCCTCCGCGGCGAGGCGAGCGAGGCGGCGCGGGTCGTCGAGACGGTCGAGAGCCTCGCGATCGCCCACCCGTCGGTCTCGTTCACCGTCCGCAGCGGCGAGGAGGGCGGTCGCACGCTGCTCGATCTTCCCGCGACCGCCGACCTGCGGCGGCGGGTCCTCGATTGCCTCGGTCGCGAGCTCGAGCCGGCGATGCTCGAGGCCAGTTCCGACGACGCGACCGTCTCCATCTGGGGACTCGTCGGGAAGCCCGAACTGGCCCGGCCGAACTCCCGCCACCTGCGGATCCACGTGAACGGCCGGCCGATCTCCGACCGGGCCCTCGTCCACGCGGTGCGCGAGGCCTACCGCGGGCTCGTCGAGCCGGGGCGGACGCCGGTCGCGGCGATCTTCCTCGAGCTCGATCCGGCCGAGGTCGACCTGAATGTCCATCCGCAGAAGAGCGAGGTTCGGTTCCGAAGTCCGGCCGCGGTGCACCAGGCGGTGCGTCGCAGCGTGCGGGCGGCGCTCGGCGGCGAGGATCTCGTGCCCGAGTGGACGGCGCCGGCGGTCGGCGGAAGCTCGGCGTCGTCGTGGTCGCGGCCGGCGGCAGGACCGGCGGGCGTCACGCTCGAGCCGCGAGGGCCGGTCGCGATTCCCGGCCCGAGACCCGACACGACCTGGTCGGAACTGCTCGAGACCGCCCGCGGCGAGTCCCCGGCCCCCGAGTCGCTGCCGCTTCCGGTCGAACGCCTCCGCATCCTGCAGGTCGACGACGCCTATGTCGTCGCCGCCGATCGCGACGGCCTCGTCATCGTCGACCAGCACGCCCTGCACGAGCGGGTGATGTTCGAGCGGCTGCTGGCCCGCATGGCCGCCGGCGACCTGCCCAGCCAGCGGCTGCTGTCGCCGGCGATCGTCGAGGCGAGCCCGCTCGAGATCGCGGCCTTGCCGCGGATCGAGGCGCTCTGCCGCCGCATCGGGCTCGAGCTCGCGCCGGCCGGGCCGCGCAGCGTCGCCGTCCACGCCTTTCCCGTGCTGCTGTTCGAGCGGAAGGTCGATCCGGCGGAGTTCGCCCGCGAGCTGCTCGCGAAGGCCGCCGACGAGGAGCGCGACCTCGCCACGCCGACCGGCCTCGAGGCGGCGCTCGCCGAGACGCTCGACATGATGGCGTGCAAGGCCGCAGTGAAGGCCGGCGACCGGCTGTCCGAACTCGAGCTTGCCGAGATCCTCCGGCTGCGCGACGAGACCGAGCGCGGCACGAACTGCCCGCACGGACGGCCGACCAGCGTGCGGATCACCCGGGCCGAACTCGACCGCCGGTTCGGGCGATAGGCGAATCCGCGTGACGCACTCCGCGCATGGAGTGCCGGCCTGCGGCCGGCAACGATGAACGTGGCGGACCTGCCCCGCCCCAGCCTGGGAACGCCGGCCTTGGCCGGCGCGGATGAACGCATCGGCCGTTCGACGGTTGGGCGTGCCTGCGTACGCCGTCTTCGTCCCGCGTCGGCCGCAGGCCGACGCTCCATGCGCGTGGCGTGGTCGGTGGTGAGTCTCGCGAGCGGGCCTCGTGCCGGGGATGGGCGGATGGAGTGCCGGCCTGCGGCCGGCATGGATGAACGTCGCGGCCGTCCCGCGCCCCAGCCTGGGAGCGCCGGCCTTGGCCGGCGCGGATGGACGCTGACCCGGTTCGACGGTTGGGCGTGCTTGCTT
>JBIKVN010000011.1:0-27210 GCA_044356865.1 Phycisphaerales bacterium
CAGCGTGCCGGTTCCCGTCTGCGAGACGCCACCGATGCGGATGTAGAGCGGCAACCCGCTCGTCACGGCCACGGTGAGCGAGGAGGTTCCGGTCGCGCAGCCCGCCCCGTCGTCGTTGCAGGCGGCCGGGTTGACCCCCACGAACGGGCAGCCGCCGGTGTAGACCGCCAGCCGGGTGTCGAAACTCGCCGCGCCGCAGGTCGACACCGTCGCATTGCCGGTGCACTCCGGGATGTACAGGAACCACACGTCGTTCACGAGGCTGGTGCCGTTCGCCTCGTTGCAGGAGGAAGGCAGCGTCGGGAGGCTCGTGGTCGCGCCGAGGGTGGTGAAGGGCGTCGAGGCCGAGGTGATCACCGTCGAGGTCGCGCACTCGTCGTTCACCGGTGGGGCCACGGTCGGGGCCCCGACGTAGATGTCATCGATGAACCAGTTGTCGTTGGTCTCGTTGGTCTCGGTGCGGAACCGCACGCGGAAGGCGTCGTGCCGCCCGTTGGCGGGAACGGTGTGCACATACTCGGCGAAGCTGGCCTGGGTCGCGCCGTCCGAGGTGATGGTGTTGATGTTCACCCAGTCACCCAGCCCGTTCGTGCCGACCGCGGCCCAGTACTCGACGACCAGCTTCTCGCCCGCCTCGACGCCGATCTGCCGCACCTTGTACTTGAGCTCGGCCGCCGGCAGCGCCGCGAGCTTGATGAAGTTCGAGCGGATCTCCTCGAAGTCGTAGGCGGCCGAGCCCGCCGCGTTCAGGCTCAGCGAGCGGGGCGAGCTCGCGAAAGCGCCGGTCGTGGTCACCCCGCCGTCGTTGTAGGTCCAGTTCAGGGAGTTGATCACCGAACCCGGGAACGTCTCGTTCAACGGCGGGTCGAGCGGAAGCGGCGAGAGCCCGTCACAGCTGACCGAGTTCCGGCCCGAGGTGATGGTGGTGATCTCGCTCGGGCCGAACTTGAGGTTCGCTCCGGTGATGCCGTTGCAGGCGTTCACCGCGCTGCACATGATGTTGCAGGGGCTGTTCCCGTCGCAGTGCGGCGCGCCCCAGTTGTGCCCGAGCTCGTGGGCTGACACCGCCACGCGGAAGTTGAAGTTCGTCGAGAAGCGGCTCTCGACCGAGCTGTAGGCGAGGTCGCCGAACGAGCCGCAGTCGTTGCCGGCCTGGTTGCACATGACGCCGAGCCAGGCCAGCCCGATGGTGCCGCCCTGGATGTTCTTGCCGGTGTAGAGCTGGGCGATCTCGCGGCGGATCCCGTTCTCCGGAGCGGTGTTCCACTTGTTGCGGAACTCGCACAGGAGGTCGGTCATCACGTTGGTCGTGTAGGGGTCGGCGCTCGTCGCCCGCACCACGAAGGTCGCCAGCTCGTAGCCGATCTCGACGTCGCGGGCGTAGACGAACTCGACGGTGTTCATCACGTTCTCGATGTCGTTCACGGTGTTGATGACGTTCGAGCTGTTCTTCTGGAAGAACTCGAAGTCGGCGTCGAAGGAGATCTCGACGGTGTAGTTCTGCAGGGCGGCGATCCCGCCCTCGGCGGGAGCCATGCCCCCGTCGAGGAGCCAGTCCGGCAGGGCCAGCCCGGCCTCGTCAAACCCGCATCGGCCGCCCGAGGGAAGGACCTCGGCGCTCGAGTAGACGGCGTGCGCCCGCGGGTCGGCCCCGGGCTGGAGCTCGTCGAGGGGCTGGATCGTGTAGCGGGGCGTCTCGGGCACGCCGAGGTCGACCATGCCCCAGATGCGGCCCTCGTTCAGCGTCAGGGCCACGCCGCTGCCTTCCTCGCCGACCACCGTGCCGCGGTAGGTCCGGTGCGGGGGAAGCGGCTGCTCCTCGAGGCCCGCCTCGGTCTGGACGAGAAGCTTGGCGTCGGCGTGGCGGAGGCTCGTGCGGAAGAGCTCGAGGGTTCGCTCGCGGCCGGCGATGGGCAGTGTCACGCGGAAGGTCTCGGGGATGCCCCCTGGTAGCGCAAGGAGGTGCGACTGGTAGCTCGAGAGGCTCGAGATCGGGGCCAACTGCGTCGCCTTCGCCCCGAGCTTCTTGCCTCCCCCGGCGGGCGGCGCCGCGGCCGCGAGCAGTCCGATCGAGCAGGCGAGCAGTCCGAGGGAAACGGTTTGAAGGTTCATGGGCACTTCCTGGAGAGACGGATTCGGAACCGGGGTGCGATACGCACGGGTCTTGGGGGTAGACGCACCCCGAGGTCCGCGGTTCGGCCGGGAAGGTCGAGCATAGACCCCACTCCGGGCGAGGCAAGCGGGGTCTTCCGCATCGGACCAAGACGGGGGTTCGCTTTGCCGCAGCGGTTCAGGATGGCGCGGTTGGAGAAAAGAACCGGACCCGGTTTCCCGGGTCCGGCGAGAGCTTCCAGCGTCAGTCAGATCAAGTCACTCGGCTATCGGTCCGCCCCAAGTCAGGGGCACGCGCCCCACGCCGCGAGCACTGCGGCGAGGTCCTGGGCCGCGACTTCGCCGTTGCCGTCGATATCAGCCGGGCACGCACCCGAGCACGGTCCCCACGCGGCGAGTACCGCGGCGAGGTCCTGGGCCGCGACTTCGCCGTTGCCGTCGAGGTCAGCCGGGCAGGCCACCACGACCTCGGTCGGCATCGGCCCGGTGAACGGCATCGCGGTCGGGGCACCGGCCGCGCCGGGCTTGAAGAGCCCGAGCGAACCCGTCGCGGTGGTGGGACCCGAGTTCGCGGTGAAGCGGAAGTTGTACAGGGTCGACCAGCGGATGGCGTTGCCATTGACCGTCTGCGAATAGGGCTCGCAGGCGAAGGTCAGCATGCCGTCGGCTTCGGTCGTCGTCCACGCGGCGTTCGTGTACGGCTCGCCGTTCAGGTACTTCGGGGCCTTGAAGCCGACGTTCGAGATGGTCACGCCCTGCGGGATGGCGATCGAGAAGCTGCCGCCGGCGCGATCGGAGTTCAGGTTGTAGACCGCGTACTCGTAACGCCAAGTGCCGTCGCCCTGGTCGATCGCCCGGCCGCCGACGATGAAGCGGCCGTCGCCGGGAACATCAACGAGCGAGAACGAGACATCCGAGTGCGTCGCCTGCCAGGCGAAGATCGCCGGCTTCTGCTGCACGGTCGGGCCGGTCAGCGTGATCGGGTAGCCGAGGCTCGACGACCAGGTGCTGCCGACGGTCGCGAGGCGATACGACGCGTTGTTGTCATCGTTGCCGGCCGCGGCATCCTGGGGATGGATGTACTGGCACTCGGCCACGAACACCGCCCCGGCATTCTGGGCCGGATCGAGGTCGCTGCGGGCGATCATGCAACGCTCGCGGAGCGAGGTCGGCAGGCCGCTCGGGGCCGCGGGATCGGAGTAGTTGCCCGAGAAGATGCCGGTGGTCGGGTTGATCGGGCCGCGGCTCTTGAGGTCACCCTGCGCGCCGTTCAGGCTCGCGGTGTAGGGATCCGAACAGCCGATGCCGAGCACCGTCGGGCAGCCGCCGCCGGCCGGGGTGCAGGCGCCGCACAGGTTCTGCTGCAGGGCGCAGAAGCCGTGCTTGACCCAACTCAGGCCGATCTGCTCGATCGCGCCGTTCTTGATGCGGTAGAAGTTCTGCGGAATGACCGGGTGGTCGGGATCGGGATTCGGCTGCCAGAGCAGTTGCTGATTCCCGATGTTGCAGCTCGTCGAGCCGAAGGCGTACGAGCCGTACTGGACGCCTTGGTAGGTCCCGGGGGCGTACCGCGCCACGTCCGGAATCGCGCCGACGATCACGTCCGGTCCAACCGAAGCGGTGCCGCCGGTCTGGCCGCGGCTGCCGGTGGATCCGGTCGAGACCGGTTGCGTGAGGGCATGGCCCGCGACGACCGCGGTGCCGGCGATGAAGATTCCGCTGAGGGTCAATCCAAGGTTCACGCTGGTCTCCTGTGTTCAGTTCTGCGATCGGGACCGAGGCGCCTGGCACGCCGCTCAGGCGGGACAGACCCTTCAAAGATAATGCGATCCGGCGGGAAGGCACCGGCAAATGGACTTTTCCCGGCAATTCCCCCGCCGGATGCGGCCCGTTTGAATTTCCGGGCCTGATCGTGAAGGCGTAGTACCGCGAACGCGGTCGGGTTCTGGGCTGATCCGGATTCCCGGCCAAACGAGCTCGAGGCGGGGAAACGCCTGAGGATGTTCGGTCGCAAAAAGACACCGGCACCCGCGAGTGCGGATGCCGGTGCAAGGTTTCCGGTTGAGACGGAACCGATCAGGCCCGACGGCGACGACCGGCGAGACCGGCGAGGCCGAGGAGGGCGATCGCGCCCGGGGCGGGGACCGCGAAGGACCCGTTGCCGAACTGCGAAGGGGTACCGATTCCCTGATTGAAGCCGATGGTGATCGGCGTGGTGAACGCGAAGATCGTGTTCTTGAAGACGAACTGGGCGATGAGCGTCTCGAGGGTCGAGGCGTTCACGCGGCCCTGCAGGTTGGGCGGGTTCTGGTTGAACCAGCCGGCGTTGGCCGGAATGCCCGCCTGATTAGCGCCCGCGGCACCCCAACCCGGGTCAAACGCGGTCGAGTTGCCGAAGTCACCGGCGTTGCCGCCGATGGTGGTCCAGCTGTCGAGGGCCGCGTTCGGGGCCGGAACGAGCGTCGGGCTCCAAGTGCCAGCGACGGTCGAGCCACTGGGGCCCGAGAGGAAGTCGTTGTGCCAGAAGCCGCCGGCGGGAAGAGCGTTCATCCCGTAGGCGTTGAGCACGGTGTCGTTGGCGTTGTTGAACTTGGCGTAGACCTTGAACACGTAGAACGTGTCCGCGCCCTGAGTGACGGTGCTCGAAGCCACATTCATGCCAACGAAGGCGGCCGAGGCGGAACCGGCGACCAGAGTCGCGGCGACGCCGGCAAGAAGACCCATCTTCATTTGTCTGCTCCCTTGTCCTTGTGTGACGGGACACCAAACAAGGGGTGTCCCTTTTCCCAGTTTTGCCCTACCGCACCTTGCGTGGGGCAACCCTTCCGTCCCGGAACATAGCCCATCGCGTAGGGCAGTCAAGGTGCAGGGACCGAAAAGTGCGGATTGGTTCCGAAAAGAACCGGTGAAGAGAGCGGGCGAGGCTGGTTGCGACGCGGCGGCTTCCCGGTCAAGGTCCGGCCGCGGTCGTTTCAAGTCCCTGTCCGGCATGGACAAAGGGCCGCTCCTTGCGGAGCGGCCCTCGAATTGCCACTGGGATTTGGAACGGGCCGATGTCGAGCGGTTCCCTGAGCCTTGGACCGGCTCGTTCCCCGTCGATCAGTCCCGACGGCGACGGCCAGCAAGGCCGGCGAGGCCGAGGAGGGCGATCGCGCCCGGGGCGGGCACGCCGAGGAGAGCCGTCGACTCACCGAACTCAGCCGGAGTGCCGATGCCCTGGTTGAAGCCCACGCGGAGCGAGATCATGACGCCGTTGCCTTCGGTCATGACGAAGTTGCCGACGAGGGCCCGGAAATCACTCGCGCCGAAGGTCACGCCGCGGCCCTGCAGGTTCGGCGGATTGCCGTTGTACCAACCCGCGACGCCCGCTTCGGCGGTGTCCGGGATGCCCGGCTGGTTGAAGGCGGCGCCGCCCCAACCCGGATCGGCGGTGGTGCTGTTGGCGAAGCTCGCGGCCTCGCCACCGATGGTCACCCACGAGTCCAGGTTGGCGTTCGAGCCGAGGAGCAGCGAGGGATTCCAAGTGCCGGCGAAGGTCGTCGAGACGTTGCCGTTGAGAAAGTCCTGGTGCCAGAAGTTCCCGGTACCGAGACCCGTCGCCCCGCCGTAGGTGGCGGTCGCGTGGATCTGGAACGCGTTCAGGAGGGTGTCCGAAGCGTTGGTGAACTGGGCGTAGAGCTTGGTGGCCGTCTTGCCGGGGGCAACGACGGTGGTTTCGGTCACGAAACCGACAAAGGCAGCAGAGGCCGAGGCCGAAAGGGCGGCAGCGGCAAGCATGGGAACCGCAAACTTCATATCTCTCACCTTTCTCCGAGTGGGAAAGTCGGGGAACACGACTGTCCGGCGACGTCACGCGACGCTGCTGGACTTCGGCAAGGTGCGCCAAGCCCTCGGGAAGTCAAAGAAGCCGAAGGGAAAAATGGCAACTCCTCGACGAATCCGAGCATGTCTGGATCGCGAGGTCTGATAAACCTGTGCACAACATGTCATTTGCCCGGTTCGGCCGCATGGAGCGTCGACTCGGGCGGATGCTTGGCCTGCTGTTCCCTTCAGGCCGCGTCCTTCTGTTCCCTCTTCTCTCTGCCTTTCTCCGCCGAGGCGTTCAGCCTTGGCGGGGTTGACTCGAGGCCCTCCAGCCTCGCCTCGTGGTCGAAACGGCCCTTGGTTCCTTCTGAAGTTCCCCCGGCCGCCCCGTGCCTGGCTCGGTCCATGACCGAACGACCAGCAACGAAGTCACCGCGGGATCCTCGGGCGTCGCAACTCGATGGATTCCCTTGTTCCCTGCCTTCCGACCCTAGCCGGCCCGAGGGCCGCGGTCGGACTCTCCGAGACTTGCCGGTCTCGATTCGCCGTGCGGCGGATCAGGACCCGACAAGTCGACCGCCCAACAGGAGCGGACGGCTGGAAGTTAGTTCAACTGTGACGATGCGTCCAGAAAAATCTCGTGGATTCGCGCCAATCGGGGCGTCGAAGGCCACGATGAGGTCGCCTGCGGTTCGACCGACGACTTGCGTGGCCGAGCGTCGATGGGAGGACGGTACGGTCCGCCTCGCGTCGAACTGCGGCAGGGTGATGCCGGGCGATCCTGCCGTTCCGCCCGCACTCAGGGACGCCGCCTGCGGCCGGGGCAGCTCTGCCGCCGCCTCGTCCTCATCCTCGCGTCCGCCTTCGACGAACACCTCGACGGTCCGACCGACCCATGCGGCATGGACCCGGGCGGAGACCTCGCCTTGGACCGCCAGCAGCGTGTTGTTCCGGTAACGCTTCACCTCGTCGGGCACATCGTCGGCGAAACGGTCGATCGCGACGGTGCCGGGGCGGGGCGAGTACTTGAAGATGAAGTTGTTCTTGAACGGCAGCGAGCGGACGAGGTCGACGGTGGCCGCGAAATCCTCGTCGGTCTCGGTCGGAAAGCCCACGATGATGTCCCCGGCGAGGGTCGCGTCGGGCAGCCAGCGGAAGACCCGGTCGACGAACTCGCGGTACTCGGCGACGGTGTAGCCGCGGTTCATGAGCTTCAGGATCCGGTCCGAGCCGCTCTGGGCCGGGGCGTGCAGGTACCGGCAGATCCGAGGGCAATCCCGCATGGTCGCGAGGATGTCCTCGCCGAAATCCCGGGGATAGCTGGTCACGAATCGCAGCCGCCGGAGGTCGGGGACCTCGTCGTGGATGCGGCGGAGGAGGTCGGCGAAGGTCGTGACCCGGCGGCTGGCGGGGCGGTCCGGGCTGCGGAACGCCTGGAGGCCGGGGCCGATCTGCGGGGCCTCGCCGCCCCCGACGGTCAGGGCGACCCCGTGCTCGTAGCGGTAGTGGTTGACGGTCTGGCCGAGGAGGGTGATCTCGAGCACGCCCGAATCGACCAGGCGGCGGCACTCCTCGACGATGTGGTCCGGGGGGCGATGGACCTCGGCGCCGCGGGTGTGCGGAACCACGCAGTAGGTGCAGAACTTGTTGCAGCCGCGGGTGATGCGCACATACGCGCTGCGGGAATCGCCGTCCGATTTCGGCTGGAACGAGCGGCCGAGGTCGAGAGCCTCGAGGCCGTCCTCGGCCGCGGCGAGGGTGGCCGAGCGGCGGTTCTTGTTGCCGGCGAGGGCGGCCCGTTCGGCCGCGGGACCGCGCCCGGTGGTGCGAAGGTTGTCGAGGAGCAGGGGCAGCCGGTCGAGCTCGCCCGGGCCGACGAGCAGGTCGACATGGGGGTACCGGCGGAGGAGGTCCAGTCCGTCCCGCTCGGCCATGCACCCGAGAACCCCGAGGATGAGCGACTCGCCCGCCCGCTTCCGCTGTCCGACGATGCCGATCCGGCTGTAGGCCTTCTGCTCGGCGGCGGCCCGGACGCTGCAGGTGTTGTAGAGGATGACCTCGGCCGCGTCGGGCTCGGGCACGAACCGGTAGCCGAGGCTCTCGAGGTGACCGCGGACGAGCTCGCTGTCGAGCTCGTTCATCTGGCAGCCGAAAGTCTCAAGGTAGACCCGCACGGGAGGGGAAGTGTACGGCGGGGACCGTGCCGGACGGTCGACCGTACGATGGCGTCGTGACCTTCTCGACCGGCGAGATCCTGGTGGCGCTCGGAGTCGGTGTCGTCCTCGCGGCGGTCATCGGCGCGTACATGGTGGTCTCCCGGAAGAAGGGCTGGATGTAGACGCCCGAGGACTCGCGGGAAACTTCCCGCGGGCCGGCCGGGGCCGCCGATATTCCCCGCCATGCGGGCCGGATACGGGATCATCCTTGTCGCGTTGGCGCTCCTGACCCTCGGGGTCGTGATGGTGAACTCGGCGGGCTTGATGGTGACGCCCGATCCGAGGCTGGTCACGACCGGGCAGGTGTCGGCGGAAGAGTTCGAACGACTGAGCGCCGCGCACCGGCCGATCTCGCCGGCCACGGTGTTCTTCGGGCGCACCACCATGCTCGCGCTGGCCGCCCTTGCGGCGCTCTTCATCGGCAGCCGCATTCCCGTGGAACGGCTCGGCGGCCTGCGGGGCTGGCGCTCGCCGGTTCCGTGGGTGATCGGGTCGTCGATCCTGCTCCTGGTCCTGGTGCACGTGCCCGGGATCGGCCGCAGCGTGAACTCCAGCGCCCGCTGGATCGGGCCGCCGCAGTACGGCTTCCAGCCGAGCGAGCTGGCGAAGTGGGCGATGCCGTTCGTGGTCGCCTGGTGGTGCTGCCGGCAAGGGAACCTGATGGCCAGCTTCGGACGCGGGTTCCTCCCGGCGATCGCGGTGCTGGCCGTGGTGTGCGGGCTCGTCGCCGGCGAGGATCTCGGCACCGCCGTGTTGATCTTTGCCGCGGGGTGCCTGGTGCTTTTCGCGGGCGGCGTGCGCTGGTGGAACCTGGCGCTCCTGGTGCCCGCGGGCCTTGCCGCGGTGGCGGCACTCATCGTCACCAGCCCGTACCGGCTCGATCGCCTGCTCGCCTGGCGCAACCCGTTCGCCGATCCGCAGGGCATCGGCTACCACATCATCCAGTCGATGTCGGCGATCTCGGGCGGCGGGCTCACCGGCCGCGGGTTCGGCCGCGGGCTGCAGAAGTACGGCTACCTGCCCGAGGACACCACCGACTTCATCTACGCGATCGTCTGCGAGGAGCTCGGGATCGGCGGGGCCCTGCTGCCGCTGGTGCTCTACGCGGTGCTCCTCTGGTTCGGGTACCGCATCCTGTCGATGCGGGTCCGGACCGCCACGGGAAGCGGGCCGGCCCTGTCGCCGTTCGCCCAGCTCTATGTCTTCGGCGTGCTCGCGACCGTGGGCCTGCAGGCCCTCATCAACGTGACGGTCGTGACCGGCATCGCCCCCACCAAGGGCATCGCGCTGCCGCTGCTCTCGAGCGGCGGCTCGGGCTGGGTCCTGACCGGTTTCGCGCTCGGCACGGTGCTGGCGATCGAACGGACCGCGGTGCGGCGAGTCGCCCGCGAGGGACAGCCTGACGCCGACGACGGCGTCGTCGCCGCGGCGGCCCCGGCCTGAGGCCGCCGGAACGAGCCACTTCATGTCCGACGCCGACAAGCGGGTGACGAGCGTGGTGTTCGCCGGCGGCGGCACGGGCGGCCACATCAGTCCGGGGCTGGCCATCGCCGAGCGGCTGGCCGCCTTCGATCCCGCGGCGCGATCGTTCTTCGCCTGCTCGGAGCGGCCGATCGACGCGGAGATGCTTCGCCACGCGGGCGCCGAGTTCGCGCCGGTCGCGGCGGCGCCGGTCGCGTGGCGCCCGACGGGGGTGATCCGGTTCCTTCGCGACTGGCGGAGGGGAAAGGGGCAGGCGCGAAGGATCCTGGCCGAACGGAAGGCCACCTGGCTCGTCGCCCTCGGCGGGTTCGTCACCGGGCCGTCGGTCGCGGCGGCGGTGGCGGCGGGGGTGCCGGTGCTGCTCGTGAACCTCGACGCCCGGCCGGGCCGGGCGAACCGTTGGGTCGCCCGCCGTGCGACCCGCGTGGTGTCGGCGGTCGAGACGCCGGAATGCCCGGGCTTCGCCCGCGAGATCGTGGGCATGCCGATCCGCCGCGTGGCGATCGCGCCGGGCGACCCGCTGTCCTGCCGCGAGGAGCTTGGCCTGAAGGCGAACCTCCCGACGCTCCTGGTGACCGGCGCTTCGCAAGGGGCGAGCAGCCTGAACGAGCTCATGCTCGCGATGCTCGCCCGCCGTCGCGAGGCGTTCGCCGGCTGGCAGGTCTTCCACCTCTCGGGGCCGTCGGACGTCGAGCGGTTGCGGCGGGCCTATGCCGCGGCGGGCGTGCCCGCGCGGGTCGAGGCGTTCACCCACCGCATCGGCCTCGCGTGGGGCGCGGCCGATCTCGCGCTGAGCCGCGCCGGCGCGAACTCGGTCGCCGAGGCCGCGGCGAACGCGGTGCCGACGCTGTTCGCCCCGTACCCGTACCACAAGGACGCCCACCAGGCCGCGAACGCCGAGCCGCTGGTGCGGGCGGGCGGGGCGGCGCTCGGGACGGACCTCATCGACCCGGCCCGCAACCTCGAGGGACTGGGGAAGGCGCTCGCGGAACTGCTGACGGATCCGGCCCGCCGCCGCGCGATGCGCGAGAGCCTCGAGAGGGACCGCCCGGGCGACGCGGCGACGACGATCGCGCGGATGCTGCGGTCCCCGCCCTGAGCCTCACTCGACCGTCGAGAGCCACGCCGCGAGCAGGTCGATCGTCGCCTGCAGGTCGCGGCGGTCGATCATCTCGGTCACGGTGTGGATGTAGCGGGTGCCGGCGCCGAGGGCCGCCACGCGGGCGCCGCGGTGGGCCCGCTGGATGCTGGCGCCGTCCTGGCCGCCGCGGGGCAGGATCGCCTTCTGGTGCTTGATCCGATGCCGCTTCGCGACCGCGATGAGCTCCTGGACCAGGGCGTGGTCGGAGATCATCGAGGAATCCTGCACCATGATCGCCACGCCCTCGCCCTGCGCGGTGACCCGCTGCGTGTCGGGCACGCCGGGCGTGTCGCAGGCGAGGTTCACGTCGAGCCCGATGCCGAGATCGGCCGCGACCGCGTTCGCGGCGACGGTCGCGCCGCGCAGGCCGACCTCCTCCTGCGTGGTGAAGGCGACATGGATCTCGCAGGCGCAGTCGGTCCGCTTGCCCTTCCGGAGCTTGCGGATCGCCTCGATCGCGACGAAGCAGGCCATGCGGTTGTCGAGGGCCTTCGACACGACCTTCCGCGGCGTCTCGAGGAAGGGCTGGTCGAGCACGACGAAGTCGCCGACCTCGACGAGCTTCTTCACCTCGTCGGCGTCGCGGCCGAGGTCGACGAAGAACTCCTCGGTGCCGGGAACCTTGCTGCGTTCGGCGTCGCTCGAGATGTGGATCGGCTTGCCGCCCGGGTTCATCACGCCCCGCAGGTCGCCGTGGGCGGTGCAGACGAGGACCCGGCTTGCGAAGAGGTTCCGCGGGTCGAAGCCGCCGGCCGGGTTCAGCCAGAGGAAGCCGCGGTCGTCGACGTGGCGGACGTAGAAGCCGATCTCGTCCATGTGGGCCGCGAGCATGACCTTGAGGGGCTTGGCCTTGCCGCCATCTTTCCCCTTGGGCTTGCGTCCCGGCTCGACGGTGCAGAGGAGCGACCCCATCGCGTCGACATGGCTCGCGTCGAAGAGGCCCTTGGTCTCCTTCTGGATGAGGGCGCGGACGCGCTCCTCGCGGCCGGGGATGCCGGGGGTCTCGCACAGGCGACGGAAGAGGTCGAGGTCCATGGGGTGTCGGGTTCTCGTGAGGATTGCGGAAAGTGAGCGGGAAATATACGGGGCTATCATCGGCCCCGTGACCGACGCCGCCGCTTCCGCGAATGCAACCCTCGCCGACCAGCCCCTGCGCGATCGCCATCGGGCGTTCGCCGAGGCCGAGGCGGCGCTGCACGAGCCGGTCGCGGCCGAGCGGACCGGGGCGGCGACCGGGAAGCGGCTTGCGGCCGAGGTGAGCTACCTGCCGTACGCGGTCGACGAGCGCGGGCCGCTGTGCGAACTGGTGGCCGCGTACGGCACGGTCGAGCCCGAATACGCGGCGATCCGCCGCGGGGCGGCCCTCGTCGACGCGGCGTGGCGGGGCACGCTCGAGATCCGCGGGGCCGACCGCCGCGAGTTCCTGCAGCGGATGGTCACGCAGGACCTCAAGGGCCTCGAGGCGGGCCGGGCGGTGCGGAGCTTCTGGCTGAACCGCAAGGGCCGCATCGAGAGCGACCTGCTCGTCGCCGAGCTCGGCGACCGCATCGTGGTGGAGCTCCCGCTCGACCGGGCGGGGCCGACGGTGAAGACCCTCGGGGCGTTCCTCTTCTCGGAGGACGTCGCGATCGAGGACGCGTCGGGGCGCCTGCACCGCCTCGAGCTGCACGGGCCGGCGGCGGCGAGCACGCTGGCCCTCGTCGGCGCCGCGGCCCCGGGCGAGGGCGGCGCCGCGGAGACCGCGATCGCCGGCGTTCCCGTCACGATCGTCCGCGACGATGCGACCGGCGAGGCCGGCTTCACGATCGCGGCGCCGCGCGACCGCGTGGGCGAGGTCTGGGATGCGATCGTCGCCGCCCGCGACGCCGCGGAGGGCCCGCGCCGCCGCGTGCGGCCGGTCGGCTGGCTCGCCTTCAACATCGCCCGCATCGAGGCGGGCACGCCGCTCTTCGGGATCGACTTCGGCGCCGAGAGCCTGCCCCACGAGACGGGCGTGATCGCCAGCCGCGTCTCGTTCCGCAAGGGCTGTTACCTCGGCCAGGAGGTCGTCGCCCGCATGGAAAGCCTCGGGAAGCCGAAGCAGATCCTCGTCGGCCTGCGGCCCGAGCGTGACCTGCTGCCGGTCGCGGGCGGGCAGGTCTTCGAGCTCAACGACGACGGCTCGATGGGCGCGCCGGTCGGGACGGTCACGAGCAGCACGATCAGCCCGCTGCTCGGGGCGGCGCCGGTCGCGTTCGCCTCGATCCGCACCGCCCACGCGGCGCCGGGCCA
Source organism: Phycisphaerales bacterium (assembly GCA_044356865.1). Taxonomy (GTDB): domain Bacteria; phylum Planctomycetota; class Phycisphaerae; order Phycisphaerales; family SM1A02; genus JBEIUL01. The sequence continues at coordinate 13,027 of JBIKVN010000011.1, forward strand.
TCGGGTGCTCGCGAACGCCGAGGGCGAGCAGGTCATCGCGAAGGTCGCCCCGTTGAAGTTCTGGCCGGAGGCGACGGCGTGAATCCCGAGGGCACCGATCCGGTGACCGGCGGCGAGGTGATGCTTTTCGTCCTCGGCGGCGTGATGACGGTGGCGGTGCTCGCGATCGCGGTCGCGCTCGGGTTCGTGATTCGCCGCGAGGAGCGCGAGGCGGCCCGGCAGCGGAAGGAGGCCGGCGAATGAGCGCCCCGCTTCGCATCACCGAGGTCGGCCCGCGCGACGGCCTGCAGAACGAGCGGGAGATCGTGCCGGTCGAGGCGAAGGTCGCCCTCGTCGACGCCCTGTCGGCGGCGGGCTTCCCCGAGATCGAGGTCACGAGTTTCGTCAGCCCGAAGTGGGTGCCGCAGCTTGCCGACGCGGCGGAGGTGCTGGCGAGGATCGCGCGGCGGCCCGGCACGCTCTACTCGGCGCTCGTGCCCAACGAGAAGGGGCTGGACGCGGCGCTCGCCGCGAAGGTCGACAAGATTGCGGTCTTCACCGCGGCGAGCGAGACCTTCTGCGGGAAGAACCTGAACGCGACGGTCGCCGAGTCGATGGCGCGGTTCGCGCCGGTCGTGCGGCGGGCTCGCGAGGCGGGGCGGCCGGTGCGCGGCTATGTCTCGTGCGCGGTACGGTGCCCGTTCGAGGGCCCGGTCGCGGCGGCGCGGGTGGCGGAGGTGTCGCGGGCGCTGCTCGACCTCGGCGTGACCGAGCTCGACCTCGGCGACACCATCGGGGCGGCGGTGCCGGGCGATATCGACCCGCTGCTGGCCGCCCACGCGGCGTTCGCGCCGCCGGAGACGCTGACCATCCACCTGCATGACACCCGGGGTACGGCGCTGGCCTGCGCGTTCCGCGCGATCGAGCTCGGGGTCCGAAGCCTCGACGCCTCGTGCGGCGGGCTCGGCGGCTGCCCGTTCGCGCCCGGCGCGACCGGCAACCTCGCGACCGAGGAGCTGGTCTATGCGGCTTCCGGATCGGGCTTCGCGACCGGCATCGATCTCGCGGCCCTGCTTGCGGCCGCGGGGCTCGCCGAGCGGTCGCTCGGGCGCCCGCTGCCCTCGCGGCTCTTGCGGGCGGGGTTGCCCGGCAGCTCCTGCGACCAGCGCGGCCCGCGCGGCGAGAGCCGGTAGATCGCGCCGATGCCGCGGCCCTGCCGCTCGATCGGCCAGAGCGAGAGCCGGAAGCCGTCGAGGATCGCCGCGTGGGGGGTTCCCGGGAAACCGTAGGCGCCGGTGTTCAGGACGGTGATCTCGCCCACGGTGCGGACCCCGGCGCGATGGCTGTGTCCGGCGATCACGAAGCGGACCGCGGGCGAGTGCCGGCGGCCGAACGCGGCGGCCCGTCGGGGGAAGTCGCGCCAGGCCCGGAGCACCTCGACGGCGAGGCCCGGCCGCATCGCCATCCGCCACACCGTGGTCGCGCGATCGCCGTCGCCGAAGAACCTCCACTGCGAGATGGCCGCCTCGCGGGCGGCGGCCAGCGCGGCCGCGTTCGTCGGACGCTCTTCGGGCGGCAGCGTCGCCATGAAGCGGTCCCACTCGGCCCGCATGGCGCGGGCGCCGAGGCTCCACGGGGCGACGCTGGGATGGAACGCGTCGCCGTGGGTCACGAGCATCAGCCCGTCGGCGAGCTCGAGCGTCCGCCGGTCGCTCACGAAGGGATCGTGGTTTCCCGCCAGCGTGACCACCCCGACGTCGCGGTCCTCGGCGAGGGCGAGCAGCCGCCGGTACTCGGTCTCGGCGTCTTCCTGGTACTCCGGCCGGTGGAACTCGGCCGTGTCGCCGTTGAGCACCAGGGTCGTGCCCGGCTCGAGCAGCGGAAGCAGTCCGCGGGCGTACCGGACCGACTCGGGTCCGCCAAGGTGAAGGTCGGAGAGGATGAGGACGCGCGAGCGCATCGGGACGGGAAAGATCGGTCGGACGCGGGTCGGGATGGAATCCAAACGGTCGATCCGCCCGCTTCTCAGGAGCCGTGGCCGTTCGGGCGGGATCCGGGGCCGAAACTGATGGTGTTCTTGCCGCTTCGCTTGCTCTGGATGGCGAGGCGATCGGCGTGGGCGAGCAGGGTCGGGCCGTCGAGGCCATCCCAGGGGAAGGTGGCCACGCCGGCCGAGATGCTGATCCGGCCGGGGCCCTCGCGGCCGAGGCGGGTGAGGCGCAGCTGCGACACCCCGCGGCGGAAGCGGTCGGTCATGACCTCGATCGACTCGGGCGGCGAACCGCCCTTCGCGGCGCGGTCGTCGGCGAAGATCACCACGAACTCGTCGCCGCCGATCCGGAAGACATGGTCGCCGCGCCGGATCACCGACCGGAGCAGGCGGACGGTCTCCTTCAGCACCTCGTCGCCGACCTCGTGGCCGAAGTCGTCGTTGTAGCGCTTGAAGTCGTCGATGTCGAAGACCATCACGGTGAGCGGGCGACGCTCCGTCCGTGCCGCGGCGATCTCGTCCGACAGCGTCCGTTCGAAGGAGCGGCGGTTGCCGACGCCGGTGAGTTCGTCGGTGAAGGCCTGCTCGCGAAGATCGTGGAAGCGGCGGTCGAGTTCGAGCCAGGGCCCGAGCCAGCGGGCCCAGGTCTCGAGGACGGCAGCTTCGGCGGTGCCCGAAACGAGCGTGCCGAGCCGGTGGTCCTCGTGGCGGATCTCGGCGCTGCGGTCGGCCGCGACGCGATCGCCGTCGATGCGGACGTCGTCGTGGCCGAGGTGGCGTCGCACGATCGCGAGGGCGAGTTCGGCGACGCGGCCGGGACCGGCGAGCACCGCGGTGACGAGGTCGATGTCACCGAGGTCGCCGGCGACGGTCCGCTCGCGTTCGGCGATCGCTTCGCGGGCCTCGTCGATCGCCGCGGAAACGACGTCGCGACGGGGGGCGGCCCGCGGCGGCGGCGCGGCGGGCTCGGCCGCGGGGGCGGCCCCGGACTCGGCCCCGGACTCGGCCCCGGACTTGGCCCCGGACTCGGTGTGGATCACCGCGACCGAAGGGTCGAGCCGATGCACCGACTCCTCGACCACCGCACGGGGAAGTTCCGACCGGCCGAGCACGATCGCCGCGACCGGGTCGCGGGCGGAAGCGTTCGCGACGAGGGCCAGCGCCGCGTACAGGTCGACCGCCGACACCACGCTGCGGCCGGGCTCGTGTCGCCGCGCGAGGTCGCGCACGAGCTCATCGTCGCCCACGGCGATCACCGATCCGCGCGATCCACGCGGTTTCAACGCCCACCTCCCGTCGGGCCGTCCGGCGCCGCGTCGGGGTCGGAGTCGAAGAAGCGGAGAAGCATCTCGATCTCTTCTGGAGTCACGCTGGGAGTCACGCTGGGAGTCACGCTGGGAGTGGCGCTGGGCGGGATGCTGGCCTCGAGCGGCGAAAGCGGTCTGGTTCCCGTATCGGGCGTCACGGCCGGCGGCAGCGCGTCGGTACCGGCCAGGCGCAGCGAGGGCGGCCGGGCGGGGTCGGGAGCCGGTCGTGACTCCGCGGCCAGCCGCCGTGGCGAGCCGTCGACGAGCGTCCAGACGCCGACCTCGGGGGCGTGGGCGCGAATGGCGGCCGCGAACGAATCGAGTTCCGCGTCACTCTCGCCGGAAGCCGTTTCCGCAAAGACCACCGCGATCGACTCCTGACGCGCGAGCCCGAAACTCGGCCGCAACCGATCGGCAACCTCGTGCCGGAGGGCCTCCGCGAAGGCGATCAGCGGGTGGGCCACCGACTCCACGACTCCGCGGCCGGCGCGGACCCGCTCCAGCCACGCTTTCGGGATGTTCTCGACCCGGCCGACCACGAGACAGCGGGTCAGGCCGGGCGGCGGGGAAGGGGGTGATTCGGAATCGGGGCTCACGGTCGAAACCGACGCCGCAGGACGCGAGCGGGATCAGGGTCGTAACTCCAAGTCTTCCAGACCCCTGCGCTCGGATCGGGACGCGGCACCCCGACCGGAACGAATCTAGCACCGGATCAAGGTCGGGGAGCAAGGACCGTGTATGGATTGCGGCGGAACGCCCGAAAACCGTCGTGACCGCCCCTGAAGTCCGACCGGAAACTCGCGGTGGACTTGGGGCTTGGCGGCGAGGGATCGTCGGAGGGGGGGAGTTTCGACTATCCTGCCCGACTTCCCGCCGCCGCCCGATCGCAGGGTGAGGCGGCTCCCGGACGGCGACCCGCCCGGGATCCACGGTTCTCGCGAGGCTTCCCATGACGCAGTTCCAGGCTCCGCCCACCATCGAGCTCAAGGTCGGTTCCGACGGCAAGAAGTACGCCGATCACAAGTCGGTCGACGACCTCCGTCGGATGATGACTCCCAACGGCAAGATCTACTCGCGCAAGCGTTTGGATCTCTCGGCCCGCGAGCAGAAGTCGGTGGCGGTGGCCATCAAGCGGGCCCGGTTCATGGCCCTGCTGCCGTACACCTCGGCCACGATGTGAGATTCCGCGGGGTCGCTTGCTCTCACCGGCCGAACAGCCGGTGAGGCTTTCGCATGGCCGCGAGCCACCACGCGGCGCGGAGCCGTCGCAGCCCGGCGTCCTCGGGGAATCGACGCAGCGCCGCTCGCAAGCGGAGCCCTGCCCGCCGGAGCCGACCGTTCTTGAGGTCGTCGAGGATCAGGTTGTGCAGGCTCGCGGCGACCGCCCCGCGTCGACCGAGCCGCCGGCACCAGCCGCGGGCCCGGCGGCCGAGCCGCCCGCGGCAGGCGAGCGAGGCGAGCTTCCCGAGCAGGATTCCGTCGGACGGATCGGCTTCCGCCAGCGGGATGAGCGCCGCGGCGCCTTCGGCGGGCAGGCCCTGTTCGCCCAGCAGCCAGGCGGCATCGACCACCCGTTCCGCCCGATCGGCGGCGTCGGGATCGTCGGCCAGCGCGGCGATCTCCTCGCGGGCGATCCGGATGGCGTCGTCCCGTTCGCCGAGCATCGCATGAAGCCGTCCGAGCAGCGTCCGCACGCCGGGGAGGTCGGGGGCCAGCCGATGGGCCTCGACGATCGGTGGCAGCGCGGCCGCGGGCCCCTCGAACGCGAGCAGGCCCGAACCGAGGCGAAGGTGAGGGTACGCATCGCGGGGGGCTCGATCGACCGAGAGGCGGAAGTGACGCACCGCCTCGCGCGGGCGTCCGAGCCGCAGGAAGAGGTCGCCGAGCTCGACAAGCACCGCCGCGTCTTCGGGTCGCATCGAGTGCTCTTCGAGCAGCAGCCCGAGGGCCCCCTCGAGATCGCCCTCGCCGGCCAGCGCCCGGGCGAGGCGGGCGCGAAGCCGGGGAGTGTCCGGTTCGAGACGGAGGGCCTCGCGGAAGCACCAGGCGGCCCGCGGATTCTCGCCGCGGTGCAGACGGCTTTCGCCCATCGCCATCAGGCAGCCGGGCATGCGGTCGAAGAGCTGCTGCGCTTCGAAGTAGGCGAGATCGGCATCGTCATGCCGGCCGAGCTCGGCGAGGGCGATGATCCGTCGCGCCCAGGCCGGCTCGATCGAGCGGTCGAGCGAGAGGCTGCGATCGAGGAAGGGCAGCGCTTCCGCGAACCGGCCCGCGCGGCAACAGGCCGCGCCGGCCGCCAGATGCGTCTCGGGGCGACGCGGCAGGAGTCGGGCCGCCTCGCGGAAGGCGTCGAGCGCCTCGTCGACGAGATCGAGCCCGTCGAGGGCAAGGCCGAGGTTGAAGCGGAGGTCGCCGCGGGCGGGTTCGCGATCGATCGCCTTGCGAAACTCGTCGGCCGCCTCCCGGAGGCGACCGTGGCGGAGGTGCCGCACGCCGCGCGTCGCGTGGGGATTGCCGGCGCGGCCCGCGCCGTGATTCGGTTCGCGCGATCCGTCCCCGGCCGTGTCGCCTTCTTCGTGCATCGAACCGGCATTGAAGACCCGCGGGCTCGCGATGGCAAGGGGGCAGGACCGGGAACGCGCCGCGCGAGTACCCTGAGCGGCCCCGGTGGGACGGCCGGGCGGACGGCATGAAAGCGATTTCGATCATCCTCGGCCTTGCGGCGGCGGGGGCCGGGACGGTGGCGTCCGGCCAGTCGCCGACGCCCCCGGCGGCCTCGGCCGGCGATGATCGCGAGTTCCTCGAGGCGATCCTCGGGAACGCGACCAATCCCCGTGCGGTGCGGGTCGGGGCGGCCGAGAGGCTCTTGCGGGAAGGCAGCGATCGGGCCCTCGGGGCGATCGAGCGGTCGCTGGCGAGCGGCGATGCGGCGTTGGTGGGCATCGTGGCCGAGGCGATCGACCGGACCGACCTGCTTCCGCCGCGGCTCGTGGGCGGCCTGGTCGCCACGCTTGCGGTGCTGGGCGATGCCGAGGCCGCGTCGGTCGGCCGGGTGCTGGCGGCGACCGATCCGACCCATCAGGAGAGGATCGCGACGCTCGCCCTCGATGCCGCGGCGGCGCCGGCCGTGCGGCGCGGCCCGATCGTGGCCCTCGGCGAGTTCCACGACCGCTCGGCGCAGGGGCGGCTCATGACCCTGCTCGAGGTCGATCGCAAGGAACCGCCCGAGGTGATCGCCGCGGCGGTGCTGGCCCTGTCGCGCAGCACGGGCTTGGGGCTCGGCACCGAGCCGGGCCGATGGCGCGACTGGTGGATCGGTTCGCGCGACGGCGACGCCAGCGCCGAGTTCGCGGCGGTGGTCCGTTCGCTCACCGCGCGGCTCGACGAGGCCGAGCGCTCGGCCGCCGACGAGCGGCGCCGGTCCGATCGGCTCTCGGAGCGGCTGGTCGGCACCATGCGGGAGTGGCTCGCGACGCTGCCGGTGCGCGAGCGGTTCGACCGGTGTGCGGCCCTGCTGAAGGACGAGTGGCCGCCGCTGCGGACCCTCGGATTGCGGGAGGCCGAGCGGCTGCTGCGCAACGGCGAGCGGCCGACCGACGCGGTGGTCGCGGCCGCCCGCGGGTTGCTCGACGACCCGGACCCTTCGCTGCGCTCCCGCGGGGCGAGGCTGCTTCGCGACCTGCGGATCGACGACCTCGACGCCCGGCTGGCCGAGCGGCTCGCGGCGGAACGGGACGCGACGGTGGTCGCCAGCTGGCTGGCGATTCTCGAGGAGCGGCCGAATCCCGCGGCTTTCGCGCCGGCGCTGGCGAGGATCGGCGACGCCTCGCTCGAGGAGCCGGCGGCGGCGCTCCTGTGCCGGCTGGTCGAGCGACGCATGACCCCGCCCGAATGGGAAGCGGCGGTGCGCGGCCCCCTGCGGCCGGTGGTCGCCCGGCGGGCCCGCCAGCACACCGCGAAACTGCTGGCGCTGGCCGGCGACGAGAGCGACCTCGCGAGCGTGCAGCTTCTGCTGGATGCGACCGACCCCGCGGTGCGGACCGGTGCCGCCGAGGGGTTGCTCGTTCGTGGCGTGCGTCGGCCGCTGCTCGAGCGGGCCGATGACCCGGCGATCTACCCGAGCGTCATCGCCGCCCTCGCCGAGGGCGAGGCGACGCCCGTGACGCTGGCGGCCCTCGTCGCGAAGCCGCCGCCCGAGGCCTCTCGCGCCGCGTGGAACGCGGCCATCGCGTCGTTGCTGCGGCGGTTGGCCATCGATGACCTGCTCGAGGCCGACCGGCTGCTCGAACCGCTTTCGGCCGTCGATGCCCGTACCCGCATCGTCGGGCTCGAGCGGATCGCGTTGAACGCCCGTTCGGCCCTGACCCCGGTCGAAGCGACCGACGGCCTGCGACGCCTCGTCGAGGTGCAGCTGGCCGCAGGCCGGATCGGCGATGCGATCGCCTTTCTCGAGGGGCTCAAGGCGGTGCGTGGCGAGCCGCTGCACGAGGCGCTCTTCCGCGCCGAGGCCCTGGCCGGCAACTATGCCGACGCCGCGATTCTCGAGCCCGACGCGGGCCCGTGGATCGCGCTGGCCGAGGACCTCGCCGCCCGCGGCCTTGCCGTGGCCGGGCCGCTGGCCGAGCAGGCGCTGGCCCGGTTCGGTTCGACGCTGCCGGCCGCCCGCCGCGAGGAGCTCGAGCGGATTCGCGGTCGCTTCCTGACCGACGGCACCGCGGGGACGGCGACGCCACGCCCGTGATCGGGGGCGGGGGCCGGTATGATCGCGGTTTCCCCCTGAGATTCCTACGGAGCGAACGCGTGGCGAAGCAGAAGAGCGCGGGCAGCGGCGGCAACGGCGGCAGCGTGGCGGCGAAGGGCCGCCGGACCGAGAGCGACTCGATGGGCCCGATGGAGGTGCCGGCCGACGCCCTCTACGGCGCGACGACGCAGCGGGCGGTGCTCAACTTCCCGGTCTCGTTCCGCCCGGTCCCGCAGGCCCAGATCGAGGCGCACGTGCTGCTGAAGAAGTGCTGCGCGATCGCCAACGGCGAGCTCGGCGAGATCGAGAAGGCCAAGGCGAAGGCGATCGTCGACGCCTGCGACTCGCTGCTGTCGCAATTCCGCGAGCCGGCGCCGGAAGGCGACCGCCACCCGCTCATGCGGCATTTCCCGATCGACGTCTTCCAGACCGGCTCGGGCACCTCGACCAACATGAACGTGAACGAGGTGATCGCGAACGTCGCGAGCCGGCGGGCGGGCAAGGCCATCGGCTCGAAAGATCCGCTGCACCCGAACGACCACGTGAACGCCGGGCAGAGCTCGAATGACACTTTCCCGAGCTCGATGCAGATCGCGGGAGCCGTCCTCATCCACGAACGGCTCGTGCCCGCCCTCGAGCGGCTCGCGAAGGCCCTCGACGCGAAGGCGAAGGCGTGGGACAAGGTCGTGAAGATCGGCCGCACGCACCTGATGGACGCGACGCCGATGCGGGTCGGGCAGGAGTTCTCGGGGTATGCGGCCGCGGTGCGCTACTCGGTCGATCGCGCGAAGGCCGCTCTCGACGCCCTTGCGGGGAACCTGCCGCTCGGCGGCACCGCGGTCGGCACCGGCATCAACGCCCATCCGAAGATGGCGGGAGTTGCGTGCCGGAAGCTGAAGGAAGCGACCGGCGTGGCGTTCCGCGAGGCGAAGAACCATTTCGAGGCCCAGGCGACCCGCGACTGCGTGGTCGAGGCCCACGGGCACCTCAAGACGATCGCGACGAGCCTGTCGAAGATCGCCAACGACATCCGCTGGCTCGGCTCGGGTCCGCGGTGCGGGCTGTTCGAGCTCTCGCTGCCCGCGACGCAGCCCGGCTCGTCGATCATGCCGGGCAAGGTGAATCCGGTCATCTGCGAGAGCGTGGTGATGGTCGCCTGCCAGGTCGCTGGGAACGACGTGGCGATCACCCTCGGCGGCTTCGGCGGCGTGGGATCGCTGCTCGAGCTGAACGTCGCCATGCCGATGGTCTCGGAGCGGCTCGTCGAGAGCGTGACGCTCTTGGCGAACGCCAGCGAGATGTTCCGTTCGAAGTGCATCGAGGACCTCGAGCTGAACGAGGCCGAGGCGGCCGGCACGGTCGAGAGGAGCCTGATGATGTGCACGGCGCTCGCGCCGGTCGTCGGCTACGACCGGGCCGCGGCGATGGCGAAGGACGCGTTCAAGAGCGGCGAGACGATCCGGCAGTACTGCTTGCGCACCGGCATCGTGGACGCGAAGCGCCTCGACCGGCTGCTCGACGCGACGGGCATGACCAAGCCGGGCGCGAAGGGGCCGGGTGGGGGGTGAGGTGGAGCGTCGGCCTGCGGCCGACGCGTACTCGTGGGACGTTCATCGCAGGCCCCATCCGCGGACGGCTTGGGCTTGCCTCGTGGCCGGCCGCAGGCCGGCCCTCCCAGTGACCGGCACGACGTCCGTTGCGAACCCCGCCGCCCTCCTCAATACACCTCGAGCATGCACCGGTGGGTCGCCCGGATCCGCCGCTTGAAGTGCTCGTCGGTCCACTCGGAGGGGTCGAGGCCGGCGATCTCGTCGGCGACGGTCAGGTAGCCGCGGTGGAGGCCGCGCTTGCCCAGCGTCGAGAAGATGCCGGTCTGCATGCCGGCGAGGCCGCAGATGTAGATGAGGGTCCGGTCCGAGCGGAAGAGGTCGGCGAAGCGTTCGAGTCCCCGGTCGACGTAGTGGTGGACGTACTCGCCCTTGCTCCCTTCCGGGGTGCCGTCCGGCCGCAGCTCGCGGCTGATCACCGGGTGGTAGGTGAAGTTCGGGTGGGCGGCCGCGAGGGCCCGCAGTTCGGCGTCGTAGAGCAGGTCGCTGGTGTACGGCGACCCCATGAAGAGGTCGATCCGGCTCGTGCACCGGGTCCAGCCGGCCCGGAAGGGCGAGCCTTCGGGCGGGCCCTCGAGCAGTTCCTTCAGGAACCCCCGGAACGGGGCGATGCCGGTGCCGGTGGCGAAGAAGGCGTAGTCGTGGGCGTTCGGGTCGGTCGGCAGGACGAACCGCTTCCCGTTCGGGCCCGAGACCGCGACCGGATCGCCGGCCTTCAGGTCGCACAGGTGGTTGCTGCAGGTCCCGAGGAAGAGGCGGTGGTCGGCGGGATCGTCGCCCTCGCGATGGGGTTCGCGCTCGGCGATGAGCCGCTTCGGGGTGGTGGCGATGACCCGGCCGTGGCCGTCCTCGCCCCAGGTCGGGCTGGCGAGCGAGTAGAGGCGGACCTTGTGCGGCTTCCCGTTCCCGTCGGTCCCGGGCGGGACGACCCCGAAGCTCTGGCCGGCCCGAAAGGCCCCGGCGAGTGGCGTGCCGGTGACGTCGATCTCGACGTGGCGGATGAACGACGCCGACTTGGACTTGGTGCAGAGCCGGCTCGCCCGGATCGTCCCGGTGACCGGCGCGGCCGGCGGCACGACATGCATGCGGACCTCGGGCAGCGTCGGCTCGCCGGCGAGATGTGGATGGCTGGGGGACGAGGCGGTCATGGGAAGGTGGAACGATAGCGGCGCGGCGGCCTCGCGCAGGCCCCGCGCGTCCTGATATCCGCTAGCATCCGCGCCCGCCGGAAGCCCGCGACGGACCGCGGGAAAACTTGCCGGCAATGTGCAGGGTTTTCGCAGGCTCCTCCGATGGAATTGGGCTTGCGGCGAACGCCGGAACGCCGGCGTGCCGGCCGCAGGAACGACTCCCATCACCGACGGTTCCAAGGACGGAACTCCATGAGCGACTGCTTCCGGATCGAGGGCGGACGACGCCTCGCGGGCCGCGCCCGCATCGAGGGCTCGAAGAACGCGGCGCTGCCGCTGCTGGCGGCGTCGCTTCTCACCGAGGAAGCGGTCACGCTGCGGAACGTGCCGTGCCTGAGCGACGTCTCGAACATGGTCCGGCTGCTGCGGGACCTCGGGGTCGACATCGACGGTGACTGCGGCACGGTGCGGCTGCGGAGCATGGACCCGAACGCGATCCACGCCGGCTACGACCTCGTGAAGACGATGCGGGCGTCGATCTGCACGCTCGGGCCGCTGGTCGCCCGCCGGAAGCGGGCGGTGGTCTCGATGCCGGGCGGGTGTGCCTTCGGCTCGCGGCCGATCGACCTTCACCTGCGGGGCCTCGAGGCCCTCGGGGCGAAGGTCGAGCTCAAGGGCGGCGACATCGTGGTGACCGCCCAGCGGCTGCGGGGCGAGACGATCTTCCTCGGCGGGCCGAACGGCTCGACGGTGCTGGGCACGGCGAACGTGATGTGTGCGGCGGCGCTCGCCGAGGGCCGCACGGTGATCGAGTGCGCGGCGTGCGAGCCCGAGGTCGTCGACCTCGCGAACCTCCTGAACGCGATGGGGGCCCGCATCGAGGGCGCCGGCTCGCCGCGGCTCGTGATCCACGGCGTCGACGAGCTCGGCGGGGCCGACCACACGGTCATGCCCGACCGCATCGTGGCCGGCACCTACGCGGTGGCGGCGGCGATCTCGAACGGCGACTGCATCTTCGACGACTTCCCCTACGACGTGATGCTGGCCGCGGTCGACCGCTTTCGCGAGATCGGCGTCCTCGTCGAGCGGCTCGATCTCTCGCAGGATCCGCTGCACTGCACGGTGCGGGTCACCAGCGAGCGGCGGTTGCGGCCCACGCAGATCACCACGCAGCCGCATCCGGGATTCCCGACGGATCTCCAGGCCCAGTTCATGGCCCTCCTGTGCTTCGCCGAGGGCAACTCGGTGATCACCGAGCGGATTTATCCCGATCGCTTCATGCACGTGCCGGAGCTGGTGCGCATGGGCGCGAAGGTCGTGCAGCAGGGCTCGACCGCCATGGTCGAGGGCGTGCGGGCGCTGCGCGGCACGCAGGTGGCCGCCACGGACTTGCGGGCCTCGGCGAGCCTGATCCTGGCGGGATTGGCCGCCGAGGGCGAGACCACCGTCACCGAGATCCACCACCTCGACCGCGGCTACGTGCGGATGGAGGAAGTGCTGAACCTGCTCGGCGCGAAGATCGAGCGGCTGAGGTCGACCGAGGTCGAGCCGAAGCCGATGGTGCTGCCGGCCGAGAGCGAGCCGCGCGAGACGGCGAAGGCCGACGAGGCCGAGGACGCCCCGCTGCCGACGTTGTTTGGGTGAGCGTGCGTTCGCCGTCCTCGTCAGGCGTCGGCCGCGGGCCGACGCGCGACGGACGCGGTGCCGTACCGGGCGCATGGAGTGCCGGCCTGCGGCCGGCAGCGACGGACGCCGCAGCCGTGCCGCGCCCTCGAAGGCTCACTTCGCTTCCATCGGCCTCGTCGACTCTTCCCACGGCGTCTCGCCCACGCCGTCGATCACGCGGTTCTCCGGCGTCGGCCCGTTCGCCACCAGCGGCCGGAACAGCGTCGCGCCCACGAACACCGCCTGGATCACCGCGATCGCCGCGACCGCGACGAGCCAGCGATTGCGTTCCCTCGGGCTTGCGTGATCCTCGCCCCGCGGCCACGCCAGCGCGGCGAGCATTGCGACGAACAAGAGCGTCGTCGGATCGAAGTACCGCTGCGCCACGACGCGATTCACCGCGTGTGCCAGCAGGAAACCCCCGAACAGCACGACCGCCAGCCGGGCGTTCGCCCCGAGGCCACGCCTGGCCGCCACGTCGACCAGCCGCGCGATCAGCAGCGTTCCCGCCAGGCTCAGCGCGGTCAGCGCCACCGACCACCCGCCCGGCACCGGCGTCTCGCGGACGAGCGTCCACACCCAGCCGCCGATGCGGCCTTCCTCGAGCGAGACGGTCGAGTCGCCGGCCAGCGCCGTGATCGCCGCCCATGCCACGATCGCGACGATCGTCATGGGCTTCCGCAGGAACGCCGCGCCGCCGGACCCGAGCGCGAGCCACAGCGGCGCTCCGTACGCCCCGAACAACGCCAGCCCGTACGGCAACGCCGACGGCTGGACCTTCACCTCGTGGTACTCGTGGAACTGCGGCGGGGTCAGTCCGCCCCAGAGCCACGCGAAGAACGCGACCAGGCCGATCGCGGGCAGCGTGGCTGCGATCGCCGCGACGGCCAGCGGGCCGCGCGAGATTCCGCCCGCCCGCCACGAACGCCACGCTCCGAGCACGAGCGCCGGCAACACCCACAGGTTGATCTGCCGAACGAAACACGCCGCCGCCGCGGCCACGCCCCAGCGGCCGAGCCGGGCCGGCGTCGCCGCGACGAAGGTCGTGCCGAGCAGGACGATCGCCAGCATCCAGAGCGAGGCGTTGTCGGTCATCACCCAGATCGAGTTGCCGAGGAAGTACGGGTTCAGGCAGAGCGGCAGGGCGAGCAGGAAGCCTTGGCTCGCGCACCCTCGCCATGCCGCGAGCCGCCACGCGAGGGTCGCCGCGAGGCCGAGGCCGAAGAACGAGCCGAGCCATTGCAGCGTCGTTTCGCCCGTCCCGAAGACCTGGGCGAGCGTGGCCAGCGCCACGTGCATCCCCGGCCCGGTCGCCGACGGGTAGTCGGAGAGGTCGACCGCCGGCCATTGGGCGGCGAACTTTCGCACGAGCGGCAGGTGGAAGCGGTCGTGGTCGAACGACTTCTGGGTGAAGTTGTCCCAGCCCGAGAGGATCCATGGCCAGGTGAGCAGGGCCACCGTCGCCGCCGCGAGGAGGGCGGCGAGGGCGGCGGGACGAACGCGCGGGGCGGAAGCGGAGGCCACGGGAAAGTCCATCATCGGCCCGGCGGCGGGGGGTTCGGCAGTCGCCCCTCCAGCCCCCCTCGGCGGAACGCCGATCGACCTCCTCTGTCGATGCTGCCCGTCGCCCGCGAGAACCACGCCGACGCCGCCCGCCTGCGGGAGCGGCTTGACGCGTTCTACCAGGCCACCGACGACTACCTCGCGTTCGGCTCGCGCTCCGACCAGTCGCCGTGCTGGCATCCGGTGCTGGCCCGCATTCGCG
>JBIKVN010000139.1:0-8374 GCA_044356865.1 Phycisphaerales bacterium
CGATGAGCGTGCAGGAACTCTGGCTGAAGGCGATTTCCGACAACTACGACTACGGCGAGCCGTTCCCGTGGATGAAGGCCGTGGGCGATTTCCTGCGGGCGTTTCCGGCGCTCGGGCCGTGGTGGGGGGCCGCGACGGCGCTGGCCGGGTTCGTTCTCGGGGCGGGAGCGACGCTCGTGCTCTGGCAGGGTTCGCGCCGGACTCCCGACCGCATCGCCCGGCTCGGCATCGCCCGGACCTTCCAGAACATCCGGCTTTTCCCCGAGCTTTCGCTCGTCGAGAACGTCCTCGTCGGCATGGACACCCGGATGCGGAGCGGCTACTGGAGCTGCCTGCTGCGGCTGCCGCGCTTCCGGGCCGAGCGGACCCGGGTCGAGGCCGACGCCCGCGAGCTGCTCGAGTTCGTCGATCTCGGCGACCGGGCGGGCGAGGTCGCGAAGAACCTCCCGTACGGACTGCAGCGGCGGCTCGAGATCGCCCGGGCCCTCGCGTCGCGGCCGCGGCTGCTGCTTCTCGACGAGCCGGCCGCGGGCATGAACCCGAGCGAGACGAACGACCTCATGCGGCTCATCCGCCGCGTGCGCGACCGCGGCGTGACCGTGCTGCTCATCGAGCACCACATGAAGGTCGTGATGGGCATCTCCGATCGGATCATGGTGCTGCAGTACGGCAAGCGGATCGCCGAAGGGACGCCGGAAGAGATCCGCAACGACCCGAAGTGCATCGAGGCGTATCTCGGGAAGGACGAGCACGGATGAGCGGGGGCCCGCTGCTCGAGCTTCGCGACCTGCGGGCGGGCTACGGCCCGGTCGACGTGCTCCACGGCATCAGCCTCGAGGTGCGGGCGGGGGAGATCGTCTGCCTCATCGGCGCCAACGGCGCCGGCAAGAGCACCACGCTCATGTGCATCTCGCGGATCAACCGGCTGCGGGGCGGCACGGTGCGTTTCGACGGCGCCGACATCACGGGCGTGCGGGCCGACCGCCTCGTGTCGCGGGGGCTCGCCCAGGTGCCCGAAGGCCGGCGGATCTTCCCCCGGCTGACCGTCCTCGAGAACCTCGAGATGGGCGCCTACGCCCGCTCCGACCGCGAGGGAATCGCGAAGGACCTCGACGGGGTCTTCCGGCTCTTTCCCGTCCTGAAGGAACGGACCGGCCAGCTCGGCGGCACGCTCTCGGGCGGCGAGCAGCAGATGCTCGCGATCGGACGGGCCCTCATGGGCAAGCCCCGGCTCCTCATGATGGACGAGCCCTCGATGGGCATCGCCCCGATCCTCGTCTCGCGGATCTTCGCGGCGATCAAGGAACTCCGCGACCGCGGCATGACCATCCTCCTTGTCGAGCAGAACGCCCGGGCCGCCCTGCGGCTCTCGGACCGGGGCTATGTGCTCGAGACCGGCCGGATCACCCTTGCCGACACCGGGGCGGCCCTGCTGGCGAGCCCGAAGGTGCGTGAGGCCTATCTCGGCGAATGAAAGCCGCCGGGGCGGTTCCATCCGACGGCCGCCCACCGCTACGATGCGGCGGATGCGGGACTTCCACCTCCGGACCGACCTCGAACGCCACCGCGTGGGCGACTTCGTCCTGCCGCTCGGGGTCGAGCCCACCGGCCTTCCCGAGCCGGTCCAGGGCTACACCCTCGAGTTCGAGCCCTCTCCGGAGGAGGGGGAGCCGGACACCTATGTCTTCCATGTGGTCGTGAGCCACGAGCGCCTGAAGCCGATCATCGACGCCGCCTTCGCCCTGCTGCCCGCCGAGATCCTGCCGATCGTCGAGGTGGGTTCCCGCGATGCCTACCGCAGCATGGATGTCTACATCGCCGTCGAGCCGGTGTCGTTCGATGACTTCCTGCGGATCTGGTACGCCTTCGAGGAGATCCTGCTCGAGGATGTCTGCATCGGGGCGGGGGCCAGCGGCGAGGATCCGCTGCTCGAGGTCTTCGTCGACCCGTGGAAGGGCATCGCGATCCGGGTTCCCGTCGAGATGCGGGAGCGGATCGAGGGGCTGCTGCATGGCTTCGGCCTGTCGGAGGTGCCGGAAACCTGGCCGCTCGACCTCGATCGCGACGAGCGCCCCCTGAGCCGCACCCGCGAGGTGCTCACGCTCGAGGACGAGCATTCGCCCGATCTGGACGAGTTGCTGCTGCAGCTTCGTGAGGTGTGGGGCCTCGAGCTCGATGTCGATCCCGAGGAGAACCTCGACGACGCAGGGCGGCCGCTCGGACTCACCCTCTGGCAGGTGATCGCGATGGCCGAGCCGGTCGCCGGCGATCCCGAGGACGGTGCGTACATCTCGATGTGGATCACCGCAGGGGGGCTCGCCGAGGTCGAGGACCTCGTGGCCGGGTGGTTCGACACCCACGAGGAGTGGGAGTTCCGCGAGTTCTATTCGACCGACCGGGTCGCCTACGACGAGCGCCCCGAGGCCCTGGCGAGCCTCCCGCCGCGGCGGCAGGAATCCGAGATCCACTCGGTCTCGATCGACCGCTGGTCGGCCGACGGGCCCGAGCCGCCGCCCGGTCGACCCGGTCGGGAGCCGTCGCGGTGAGCACGGTCGCCCCGGCGGGCGAACCATGGTGGTCGGACGGGCTCCGGTTCGGGTGCACCCAGTGCGGGAACTGCTGCTCGGGGCCGCCGGGGGCGGTCTGGATCGACGAGCCGGAAGAGGCCGCGCTGGCCGGCGAACTCGGACTCGAGGTCGAGGCCTTCCGCGAGCGCTTCACCCGCCGGTTCGGTTCGCGACGCAGCCTCGTCGAGGTGCGTCACGGCGACCGCCACGACTGCGTCTTCCTCGAGCGGCGGCCGGACGGCAAGGCCACCTGCGGGGTCTATCGGGCCCGTCCGCGGCAATGCCGGACCTGGCCGTTCTGGCCGGAGAACCTCGCCTCACCCGAAGCCTGGGAGGAGACCCGCCGGCGGGTGCCCTGCCCCGGTATGGGCACGGGAAGGCTTCACGCGCCCATCGAGATCCGGGTCGCCCTCGGGGCACCGGAGTCGTGACCGGTTCACTTCCCGTCGAGGCGTGGCGGGCGGCGTGCCGCCGTCCTGGGGTCGAGTCGACGATCCTTCGGCTCCGGGTCGAGGTGGCCGCGGCCGCCGACCGTGAGCGGCCGCTCTGTCTCGGCGGCGGGAACTGCTGCCGCTTCACGCGCTTCGGCCATCGGCTGTTCGTCACCGGTCTCGAGGCGGCGTTCTGCCTCGGCCGGATCGAGGCGACCCGGGGCCGGGCGGTCGGGGCCGAGGAGGCGGCGGAGTCGGCCCGGCGGGGGGATTGCCCGTTCCTCTCACGCCGTCGGCCGTTCGTCGTCATGGGAAAGCCCGGAGGTCCGGCCCCGAGCGACGACGGCGGCGGACTCTGCTCCGAGCACCTCGAACGGCCGCTCGCCTGCCGGCTCTTCTTCTGCGACCCGCGGGCCGAGGGGTGGCAGCGGGAGTTGCACGAGCGGATCCATGGCGAGGTGAAGGCCCTGCACGACCGCGAGGGCGTTCCCTATGGCTATCTCGAGTGGAGTGCGGCGCTGGCGGCCTTCGCGGGTTGAGGCCCAAAGGAAACGGCCCCGGCGCGAGGCCGGGGCCGGGTGGGATCTCGATCGTCGGTCGGGGGGTCAGGCCAACGGCGGCTCGCCTTCGCCCGCGCTCGGCTCTTCCGCGAGTTCGCCCTCGCCCATCTCGGCGAGCAGCGTCGCCGCCAACTGGTCGGCCGCCGCAAGGTCGGCGTCGGTGACGCTCGTCTCGGTCTCGAGGTCCATGGGGACCTCGCCGTAGCGCTCGGCCCCGAGGATCTGGGCCTCCTCGGCCGCCGATGCCCGCATCTCCTCGACTTCCTCCGGACCCGGGGCGAGCTCGGCCAGGTGCCGCACCGTGCCCTTCGAGTAGGCCCGGAAGCCCGTGCCGGCCGGGATGAGGTGCCCGAGCAGCACGTTCTCCTTGAGGCCGATGAGCGTGTCGACGGCGCCCTTGAGCGCGGCCTCGGTGAGGACCTTGGTCGTCTCCTGGAAGCTCGCGCCGGAGAGGAACGACTCGGCCTGGAGGCTCGCCTTGGTGATGCCGAGGAGCAGCGTCTTGCCGGTGGCCGGCTTGGGCTTCTTGGTCTTGGCCGGCTTCTTGCCCTCGGCCTCGGCGAGATGGTTGCGGTCCTTGACGGTCTCCTTGTCGTGGAGCTGCCCCGCGACGAGGCCGGTGTCGCCCGGATCCTCGACGCGGACCTTCCTCGCGAGACCGTCGTTGATCTCGCGGAAGAGGAACCGCTCGACGACCTCGTTCGGCAGCAGGTCGGTGTCGCCGGGGGCGACCACGCGGACCTTCGACAGCATCTGCCGCAGGATCACCTCGATGTGCTTGTCCGAGATCGGCACGCCCTGGGCGCGGTAGACGTTCTGCACCTCGTCGAGCATGTAGAGGTACAGGTCCTCCTCGCCCTTGATCCGCAGGATGTCGGCCGGGACCATGGGGCCCTCGGTCAGCGGGTCGCCCGCGGCGACGCGGTCGCCGGTGTGGACGAGGAGCTGCTTCCCCTGCGGCACGTGGTGGTCGAACTCCTGCCCGGCGTCGTCGATGACGCGGATGGTCATCTTGCCCTTGCGCTTGTCGCTGTGGAGCTCGACGCGACCGGCGATCTCGGCCATGACCGCCGGATCCTTCGGGTTGCGGGCCTCGAAGATCTCGGTGACCCGCGGGAGGCCGCCCACGATGTCGGCGGTCTTCGCGGTCTCCTTGCTCTGGACGGCGATCGGCTGGCCGACCTCGATCCGCTGGCCGTCGTCGACGCGGATGTAGGTCCGGGCCGGGAGGGTGTGGAAGTCGAGGATCTTCCCGTCGGCGTCGACGATCTGGATCTGCGGGTGGCGCTCGCCGGTGTGCTCGATGATCATCCGCTCGGTGCCCGTGCCGGCGCCCTTCTTCCGCTCGACGCGGAAGGTGATGTCCTCCTCGAGATCCTTCCAGCGGACGGCGCCGCCCTTCTCGGCGAGGATCGGCGTGACGTGCGGGTCCCACTCGACGAGGGTCTGGCCCTTCTTGACCGTCTCCGCGTCGCGGACGCGGATGCGGGCGCCGTAGGGCACCTTGTACTTCTCGAGCTCGCGGTCCTTGGCGTCGTAGACGGCGATCTCGCCGTTGCGCTTGAGGGCCACGAGGTGGCGGGTGCCGTCCTCGGCGGTGACCTCGACCGCGTTGCAGTCGCGGATCGCGACGCGGCCGGGATTCAGGGCCTTGTGCTGGCTCTCGACCGCCGACCGCACCGCGACGCCGCCGGTGTGGAAGGTACGCATCGTGAGCTGGGTTCCCGGCTCGCCGATCGACTGGGCGGCGATGATGCCGACCGCCATGCCGACCTCGACGAGCTTGCCCGTCGAGAGGTCCATGCCGTAGCAGCGGGCGCAGAGGCCGCGCTTGGTGTCGCAGCTGAGGGCGCTGCGGACATAGACGCGGTCGATCTTGAGGGCCTCGATCTCGCGGGCGATCGCCTCGTTGATGAGCTCGTCCTCGCGGACGATGACGCGGTCGGTGCGGGGATCGATGACGGTCTGCCGGCTGGTGCGGCCCTTGATGGCCTCCGACAGCGGCACGTCGATCTCCTCGCCCTTGTAGATCGCCCGCTTCGGCACGCCGTGCGGGGTGCCGCAGTCGATCTCGGTGACGACCACCGACTGGGCCACGTCGCAGAGCTTGCGGGTGAGGTAGCCGGAGTCCGCGGTCTTGAGGGCGGTGTCCGCGAGGCCCTTGCGGGCGCCGTGGGTCGACGAGAAGTACTCGAGCACCGTGAGGCCTTCACGGAAGTTCGAGCGGATCGGCGTCTCGATGATCTCGCCGCTCGGCTTGGCCATGAGGCCGCGCATGCCGGCGAGCTGCTGCATCTGGCTGATGTTGCCGCGGGCGCCCGAGTCGCTGAAGAGGAAGACCGGATTCAGGTGCCGCACGCCCTTCGCGTCGCCGATGGCCAGCGCCTCGCCGGTCGCCGCGTCGCGGGTGTCGTTCCTGAGCGTCTCGGTCAGGTTCTTCACGATGTCGTTCCGGCACTGGGTCCAGAGCTCGAGCATCTGGTTGTGCCGCTCGCGGTCGGTGATGGCGCCGCCCTCGTACTGCTTGCGGACCCGCTCGACCTTCTTGTCGGTCTCCGCGAGCAGCCGCAGCTTCTCCGCGGGCACGCGGATGTCGGTGATCGAGAACGAGAGGCCCGAGACCGTCGAGTACCGGAACCCGGTCGCCTTCAGCCGGTCGAGCAGGTCGATGGTCGCGGCCTTGCCGAGGTGCTGGAAGGTGTCGTCGATGACGCGGGCGCAGCCCTTCTTGGCCAGCGTGCAGTTGTAGAACGGCATCCGGCTCGGTCGCGACGGGTCGACGTCGTCGAGCAGGATGAGGTTCAGCAGCAGCCGTCCGACCGTGGTCTGGACGCGGCGGTTCGCCGGCATCGGGACCGCCGGCTTCTTCTGGTCCTCGACGATCTCGGTGAATTGGGGCAGGCGGACCGAGATCGGGTCATGGAAGGAGATCCGTCCCGGGGCGCCCGCCGGCAGCGAGAACGCCATGAGGGCCTCGGGGATGTCCTTGAAGTGGACGGTCGCCTTCGGCGGCTCGGCCGTTCCCGGCCGCGGGTCGTGCCCGACGGTCAGGAAGTAGACGCCCATCACGATGTCCTGCGACGGGCTCACGATCGGGTTGCCGTTCGCCGGGCTGAAGATGTTGTGGATCGACATCATCAGCACGTGCGCCTCGGCCTGGGCCTCGACCGAGAGCGGCAGGTGGACGGCCATCTGGTCGCCGTCGAAGTCGGCGTTGTAGCCGGTGCAGACGAGCGGGTGGATCTGGATCGCGTTGCCCTCGACGAGCACCGGCTCGAAGGCCTGGATGCCCATGCGGTGGAGGGTCGGGGCGCGGTTCAGCAGCACCGGGTGGTTGCGGATGACCTGCTCGAGGATGTCCCACACCTCGGGGTCGCGGCGCTCGAGCATGCGCTTGGCGCTCTTGATGGTGTCGGCGAGGCCGCGCTCCTTGAGCTTGCGGATGATGAAGGGCTGGAAGAGCTCGAGGGCGATCTTCTTGGGCAGGCCGCACTGGTGGAGCTTGAGCTCGGGGCCGACCACGATGACCGAGCGGGCCGAGTAGTCGACGCGCTTGCCGAGCAGGTTCTCGCGGAAGCGGCCCTGCTTGCCCTTGATCATGTCGGTGATCGACTTGAGGGGGCGGTTCGACGAGCCGAGGACCGGGCGGCGGCAGCGGCCGTTGTCGAACAGGGCGTCGACGGCCTGCTGCAGCATGCGCTTCTCGTTGCGCACGATGACCTCGGGCGCGTTGAGGTCCATGAGCTTCTTCAGCCGGTTGTTCCGGTTGATGATGCGGCGGTAGAGGTCGTTCAGGTCGCTGGTCGCGAAGTTGCCGCTCTCGAGCAGCACCAGCGGCCGCAGGTCGGGCGGGATGACCGGGATGACGTCGAGGACCATCCAGGCCGGGTCGTTCTCCGAGCCGCGGATCTGCTCGACGATGCGGAGCCGCTTGGAGAGGTCCTTCTGCTTCTGCTTGCTCTTGGTCTCGGCGAGCTCCTCGCGGAGCTGGTGGGAGATGGCGGTCAGGTCGAGCTGGTTGAGCAGCTCGCGGATCGCCTCGGCGCCCATCATGGCGGTGAAGGCGGTCCCGTGCTTCTCGAACGCCACGCGGTACTCATCCTCGGTGAGCACCTGCTGGTGCTCGAGGTCGGTCGAGCCGGGGTCGGTGACCACGTAGTCCTGGAAGTAGATGATCTTCTCGAGGTCGCCGGTCTTCATGGCCAGGAGGTTGCCGAGGCGGCTCGGCATGGCCTTGAAGAACCAGATGTGCACGACCGGGGCCGACAGGTTGATGTGGCCCATCCGCTTGCGGCGCACGCGGCTGTGGGTCACCTTCACGCCGCAGCGGTCGCAGATGATGCCCTTGAACTTGGTGCCCTTGTACTTGCCGCAGGCGCACTCGTAGTCCCGCTCGGGGCCGAAGATCCGCTCGCAGAACAGGCCGTCCCGCTCGGGCCGGTAGGTGCGGTAGTTGATGGTCTCGGGCTTCTTGACCTCACCGAAACTCCAGGCCCGGATGTCGTTCGGGCTTGCGAGGGTGATCTTCACCGAGCCGTAGTCGTTGACGCGGTCGTAGACGCTTTCGGACATGGGGACGCTCCCGGGACGGTCGCGGAACGGGCGGAAGGACGGGTTCGCTGCGGGGCGGTCAGAGGACGGGGGCGGCCTCGGACTGCTCCTTCTCGAGGGTGATGTTCATGCCGAGGCCCTTGATCTCGTGGCAGAGCACGTCGAAGACGACGGGCATGCCCGCCTCGAGGGTGTTGGTTCCCTTCACCATCGAGTCGTAGATCTTGGTGCGGCCCTCGACGTCGTCGCTCTTGACGGTGAGGAG
>JBIKVN010000140.1:0-8216 GCA_044356865.1 Phycisphaerales bacterium
GGCCTTGAAGATGCCCGAGGAGAGGCCTTCGGCAAGCTTGAGCATCACGTTCCCGACCACGCCGTCGGTGATGACCACGTCGGCCTCGCCGTTGAAGACGCCGCGGCCCTCGACGTAGCCGGTGAAACTCAGGCCTTCCGCCCGCCGCAGGAGGTCGCGGGCTTCCTTCATGTCGGCGGTGCCCTTGGCCTCCTCGCCGCCCACGTTCATGAGGGCGACGCGGGGGTTCTCGATGCCGAGGATGCGGCGGGCGTAGACATCGCCCATCACGCCGTACTGGGCGAGGTGGTGGGGCTTGGGCTCGATGTTGGCGCCGACGTCGATCAGGACGACCGGGCCGGCGAAGGTCGGCACGGTCACCGCGATGCCGGGGCGGTGCACGTTCTCGAGCCGACGCATGAACATCTGGGCGGCCGCGACGCAGGCGCCGGTGTTGCCCGCGCTGATCCACGCCGCACAGCGGTTCGGTTCTTTCGGCCCGGCGATCCGGGCGCAGACGTTGATCGACGACTCGCGCTTGACCCGCACCGCCTCGACCGGCGACTCGTCCATGCCGATCGTTTCCGCGGCGTGGACGACCTCGACGCGGGGATCCTTGAATCCCCGCTCGGACAGCATGTCTTCGATGACCGCCCGATCGCCGACAAGCACCACCCGGTCGTCCGCGGGAAGGTGCGGTACGGCCTGGAGGGCGCCCTTGAGGATCTCGTCCGGGGCGTGGTCACCGCCCATGACGTCGACGGCGATCCGCATGGATCACTCGCCCGACGGCTCGGAGCGGGAGTTGTCCTTCACCTGGAGGCCGGGGCGGACGTAGCCGCACGAGGCGCACGCCGAATGAGGCCGCTTCGCGCCGCCGCAGTTGGGGCAGAGCGTGGTGTGGATCGGCTTGAGGGCCTGGTGAGCCCGACGGCGACGGGTCCGGCCGGGCGAGGTGCGAAGGGGGGGATTCATGGTTCGTTCCTCAGTCGAGCGGGCGTCGGGCGGGGGTCGGGCGGGCGTCTCGGGGACGCTCGCGCGAACGGGGTACTCTACGGAAGAGGCCCCGCCTGTCAAGAATGAGGGCTTCGTGCCGGGACGTGTGCGTTGGTTCGAGAACGACCGGTAACCGTTCCGCAACTCGCCCGGAAACCGCAGCTGGAGACCGCATGCAGAAGGAAGGAACGTTCGAGCTTTACGCCGACGGGGCGTGTTCGGGAAACCCCGGTCCGGGCGGGTGGGGGGCGATCCTGCGGACGCCCGACGGCGAGGAGATCGAACTTTCCGGCGGCGAGGCCCAGACCACCAACAACCGGATGGAGCTGACCTCGGTGATCGAGGGTCTTCGTCGCATTCCCGAGTCCTCCACGGTGCGGCTCGTCTCGGACAGCGAGTACGTGGTGAAAGGCCTGAAGGAGTGGCTCGATGGGTGGATCGCCCGGGGCTGGAGAAAGTCGGACAAGTCTCCGGTGATGAATCGCGACCTCTGGGAGGCGCTCGCCCGGCTCCGCGACGGTCGGACCATCCGGGCCGAGTGGATCCGCGGCCACAACGGACACCATTTCAACGAGCGATGCGATCGCCTCGCGGTGGCGGCGATCAAGCGATTCGTGGGTTCGGCGCGGGCTTGACGCTTACCGGACTTTGGTGTTTCCACGCCCACTTCGAGTCGTCGGCTCCGTTGCGACTTCCGGCGGCCTTCGGTATGGTTCGCGGTTCGCGCGATTCGGGGCGTCCCCGGCTCGCTCCCTCACGATCGATTCCCTTTCGCAGGTTCCGGCGCAGGTCCGGCAGAGTCCGATGCCCACCATCAACCAGCTTGTCCGCCGTTCGCGGGTCGTCCAGAAGTCGAAGTCGAAGGTCAACGACCTCGCGGCGTGCCCCCAGAAGCGCGGCGTCTGCCTGCTCGTCCGCACCGTGACCCCGAAGAAGCCGAACTCGGCGCTTCGCAAGGTCTGCCGCGTGCGGCTCTCGAACGGCCGCGAAGTCACCGCCTACATCGGCGGCGAGGGACACAACCTGCAGGAGCACTCGATCGTGCTCGTCCGCGGCGGCCGCGTGCGCGACCTGCCGGGCGTGCGCTACCACGTCGTCCGCGGCACGCTCGACTGCCTCGGCGTCGACGGCCGCAAGAAGGGCCGTTCGCTCTACGGCGTGAAGAAGAAGGTCGCCGCGGCGGCCGGCAAGAAGAAGTAAGACATGTTTCCCCCGCCGCGTCCGGCCCGCGTGGGTCGGATGGCGACGGTCCCAACCCGAATGGGCAAGTAATTGCGGCACGACTCGGGAATGCCCATCTCCCAGCCGCAGTGAACGAGAACGGCAACCGCCGTCGACGAGCCCAAGGAGTCCGACATGGCCCGACGATTCACCGCCAGCGAAACCCAGCTCCGTCCCGACGCCCGCTTCCAGGACAAGATCCTCTCCCGCTTCATCAACTGCGTCATGCAGGGCGGCGAGAAGGCGACCGCGACCCGCGTGGTCTATGGGGCGTTCGACGAGATCCAGAACCGTCTCGACAAGGACAAGAGCGAGGCGATGCCCCGCACCTCGATCGAGGTCTTCCACAAGGCCCTCGAGAACGTGCGGCCGGTGGTCGAGGTCCGCTCGAAGCGGGTCGGTGGCGCCAACTACCAGGTCCCGATGCAGCTGAACCGCCGCCGGCAGCAGTCGCTGGCGTTCCGCTGGATCATCGATGCCGCCCGCGACGAGAAGGGCAAGCCCATGCACCTGCGGCTCGCCAAGGAACTCTTCGAGGCCTGCCGCGGCGAGGGCAAGGCGGTCATGACCAAGGAAAACACCCACAAGATGGCCGACGCCAACAAGGCGTTCGCCCACTTCGCGTGGTGAGTTCCCGAGGTCCGCTCG
This sequence comes from Phycisphaerales bacterium, assembly GCA_044356865.1. Taxonomy (GTDB): domain Bacteria; phylum Planctomycetota; class Phycisphaerae; order Phycisphaerales; family SM1A02; genus JBEIUL01. The sequence goes on from JBIKVN010000140.1 coordinate 2,845, forward strand.
ACATTCGAACCCCGCCGGTCCGGTGCTTCCGGGCCGGCGGTTTTCGTTCGCGATAGGCTGATTCCATGATGCCCGACCGCTACGCACGCCAGGCTCGGCTGCCCGAGATCGGGCCGGACGGGCAGGCGCGGATCCGCGCGGGGTCGGTGCTGGTCGTCGGGTGCGGGGCGCTCGGCGGCATCGCGGCCGAGATCCTGGTGCGGGCCGGCGTCGGCACGGTCACCATCGTCGACCGCGACACGGTCGAGGCGACGAACCTGCAGCGGCAGTTTCTTTTCGACGAGACCGACGCGCGGCGGGCCATGCCGAAGGCCGAGGCGGCGAAGGCGCGGCTGGCGAAGGTGAACGGTGAGGTGCGGGTGCGGGCGTTCGTCGACGACCTGACGGCGCGGAACGTGCGGCGGTACCTCGAGGGCATCGACGTGATCGTCGACGGGCTCGACAACCTCGAGACGCGGTACGTGCTGAACGACGCCGCGGTCGAGCGGGGCGTGCCGTATGTGTACGGCGCCGCGGTCGGTGTCGGCGGTATGTTTGCGACGGTGGTGCCGGGCTGCACGCCGTGCCTGCGGTGCCTCGCCCCGGAGTTGCCGCCGCCCGGGACGATCGCGACCTGCGAGTCGGCGGGGGTGCTGGCGTCGGCGACGGTGACGGTCGCGGCGGCGGAGGCGGCCGAGGCGCTGAAGTTGCTGGTCGGTGACCTCGCGGCGATCGAGCGGGGCCTGGTCGCGATCGACCTCTGGCGCGGGACGCGGGTCCGGCACGACCGGGGCGAGCCCGATCCGGCGTGCGCGGCGTGCGGCCGCCGCGAGTTCCCGGCGCTGGCCGACACGGCGGTTCCGGCCGCAAGCCTGTGCGGGCAGGACGCGGTCCGGGTGCCGCTTTCGGGTGCGATCGACCTGGCCGCGGCGCTCGAGCGGCTCGCGCCTTTCGGGACCTTCGTCGTCCGCGACGGTCGGGTCGAGGGGAATTTCTCGCCGGGAACCGCTTCGGTGGCGGGCCTCGTCGTGTTCGCGGACGGAATCGCGACGGTCCGCGGCACGCGCGACCCCGAGACGGCGCGTTCGATCGTGGCCCGTTTCGTGGGAACCTGACCCGAACCGCCGACAAACCTTGTCTTCCCCCGCGGTCGTCCCGATATCGTTTCCGTCTCCGGGCCCCCTTGGCCCGCCGGAGTGAAACCATGACCACGCTCGTTCGCCTGCTTGCCGTCCTCGTCGCCGCCGCGCTGGTGCGGCTCGCCCCCGCCCAAGGCACCTCGGGGCAGCTGCCCGAGCCGATCTCGACCGCCGAGCTCGTGAAGCTGCTCGACACCTACGTCCAGCCGCGGCCCGAGCAGTGGGACGCGATCGAATCGCTGCACGACGACTATCGCGAGGCCTTCCGCACCCTCCGCGAGGGGGACATGGAGAAGTTCCTCACCGAGGACATGCGGAAGATGCAGGGCGGCATGCCCTCGAAGGCGCAGCTCGACGCCTACCTCAAGAAGATGGACTCGATCGACGCCAAGGTGAAGGAGCTCGACGACCGGCTCTTCGACGGCGTCGCGGCGACGCTTGACGAGCGGCAGCAGGCCGCGCTGCCGCGGGCCCGCGACGCCCGCGACCGGCGGCGATCGCGGACGCTCATCTCGATGGCGGGGAACCAGGATGTCGACGTGAGCGACATCGCGCTCGCGAGCGGATTCACGCCCGAGCAGCTCGCGACGATCGACCCGCAGCTGCGCTCGTACGAGCAGCAGCTGACCGCCAGCCTGCGGACGCTGTCCGACCGCACCCGGCGGATGATGGCCGACGTGATGGAAGCGATCGAGAAGGCCGGGTTCGCGGGCCTGAGTCCCGAGGACATGCAGGCCGATCCCGCGAAGGCCCAGCAGGTGATGCAGGTGGTGCAGCAGGCGTTCGCCGACGCCCAGCAGCGGACGACGGAGGCCTCGCGGGCCCTGCGGACCCTGAACCGCAAGACCTACGCGGCCCTTCGTGGCCAGGTGGCCGGCCTGCCGTCGTACGCGTTCCGCCACCGCTTCCTCACGGTCGCGTATCCCGAGGTCGGGTCGGACGCGAGCGGAGTCGAGAAGATCCTGCGGTCGGCGCTCGCGTCGCGGAAGACCGACGCGTCGACCCGCGAGGCGCTGCTTTCGATCTACGAGCAGCTCGTGCGCGGCGACGATCCGGCGGTGAACGAGGGGATGGACCTCGTCGATCGCTTCAACGAATCGCGGAACATGATGCAGTTCGACCAAGCGGCGTACGAGGCGTTCGGGGCCTCCCGCACCGCGCTGCGCGAGAAGCGGGCGAAGGCCGCGGCCCAGTACATGGCGAGCATCCGCGAGCTGCTCGACGACGAGCGGGTCCGGCAGCTCGACCTCGCGGCCTCGACGGCGGGTGACCCGTTCGCGCGGGGGTTCGATCCCGACGCACCGGCGGAGGCGGCGGCGGTCGAGGACCGCACCGCGACCTTCATGGACGCCCCGGGCGGCGACGCGGTGCCCGAGCCGATGGGTGTCGCCGAGGTCGGCTCGCTCGCGACCGGGCTCGGTCTCGAGGCCGGGCCGCGGGCGGTTCTCGAGCAGCTGCACGAGGATTACCTCGCGAAGTGGGACGCCGAGGTCGGGCCGATCGGCGAGGAGTACCTGCAGGCGCAGACCGACCAGCAGCGGATCGACGCCGATGGGGGACCGACCGTCGACATGGCGGCCGCGATGCGGGGCATCGAGGCGAAGCGGCGGCTGCGGGAGCGGGCCGAGGCCCTCGACGCGGCGTTCCTGGCCGATGCGGCGGCGGGTCTCGGCGACGAGGTCCGTCCCGCCGTCGAGCTCGAGCGGCTGGCCCGCACGCTGTCGCTCTACGGCGGCACGAGCCTCGACTACATGGGCTTCTCGGGCGCGGTCGAGAGTCCGGTGAACATCGGCCGGCTGGTCGGCTTCGACGGCTCGCTCGACGCGAAGGTCGCCGAGCCGGCGCGGGCGGCGCTTCTGGCCCGGGCCACCGCCCTCGGCGACGCGTACCGCAGCTCGTTCCTCCGCAGCCTCGACATCGAGCGGCTGAACTGGGAGATCCGCGGCGAGTACGAGCGGGCGATGCGCGACGCGGCCGGCAACCCCCCGACCGCCGCGGCGCAGGAGATGGGCCGGCGGTGGCAGGACCTCTCGGCCGAGGTCGAGCGGATCAAGAAGGACCGGGCGAAGATCCTCCGCGATACGTTTGACGCGATGCTGGTCGCGGTGCCGGAAGGCTCGCGCGACCGGATGCAGCTGGCGTTCGACCGCGTGGCGTACCCGTCGGTCTATCGCGACTCGCGCTCGGCGCTGCCGTTCATCGAGCGGGCCGAGGCGTTCGGCGACCTCGACGCGAAGCAGCGCGAGCAGCTGACCGCCCTGAAGGAGAAGTACTCCCGCGACTATCTCGACGCGTGTCGCCGCATGACGCCCCAGGGCTCGAGCCTCGAGCAGGCCCCCAAGGAACGGTTCGAGGCCTACATGGCCCTCGAGAACCAGCGGGCCAAGGTGCGGTTCGAGCGCGACGAGCGCAGCGTGCGGGCGGTGAGCCAGCTGAAGCGGATCCTCACGCCCGAGCAGGTGGCGAGGATCCCGGCGCTGGCGGGCTACATGGACCGGCTGCAGGACGGCGACCGGGCGATGGGGGCGTTCGAGTGAGTGCGGGGGGCTGTCGTTGGTGGGCGGCGCTGGACGAGCGAGGCGTCCATCCGGCACGCCACGCCTCCTGACTCACCGCGCCCGGAACGACGAGGCCATGCCTCGTCGTTCCGGACCCAACCCAGAACCGCATGGGTGTCCATCCATCTCGCGCCACGCCCGTCCTTCGTCCGGCAACTTGAGCGGAAAGGAAGCCCCCCAAAGCCCAGGATCGGGCGCTTCATCCGAGCCCGCGAGGAACTCCACCGGGGTCCTCCGGGAGTTCGCCCGACGCTTGGATCTTCGCAGGAACTGGATGCGGTCCAGCGGTCAACGGTTCCGCTGCCGGACCAGTTCGTGGGCGGTGGCCATCGGCAGGTACATGTGGAGGCGATCGTCGGTCAGGCTCTCGAACCCGTACCTCGCGTAGAACGCGCGTGATGGCTCGTCCTTCGCATCAACCTCGATCGCGGCCGACGCGATCGTCTCGGAGGCCTTGACCGCAACCCCGAGCGCCTCGACGAGCAGCGCGCCCCCGAGTCCCTGTCCACGGAACTTCAGGTCCACCGCGAGCCGACCGATGAGCGTGGCCGGAAGCGACATCCTGGCCGGGAACCCATGACCATCGGGGATCACGCTCACCATGACGCGACTCGCGGCGAGCGTGAAGTATCCGGCGAGCTTTCCATCATGCGATGCGAGCACGTAGCCGCGGGTGAGGCTCTTCCTGTCGTGCTGGCCCAGCTTGGTCTTGAGGTAATCGTTGAGCGCGGGTACGCCGCAGTCGAAGCCGTCCCGATCGTGCCTGGACTTGTCGAACGGTTCGAACCGGAGCGTTTCAGTCACCGGCGATCTCCCGATGTCGCTTGGCCGCTCGACGGAGCGCCGCGTTCGGGCGAGCCGGCTTGCCGAGCATCGCGAGCAGTGCGGCGCTGTCACGCTCCGAGAGCTCGCGGGCCTGGATGCGGCTCAGCGTCTTGTCGGCGGCCAACTCGAGAACCCCGTTGATGAAGCTCGTCACCGTCATGCCGCGGAGCGCGGCGGCCTTCTCCACCTTGGACTTGAGGGGTTCGGGCTGACGAATGGTGATCTTGCTGTATCGGATGGTGCTCATGGCGTACCTCTGGCAAATCATACGGCATAATGCCGTATCAGGTTCAAGTTCCCCTGCGGAATCCACGCAGGGAGCGGTTCTCGGCCCCGGCCGAAGCCAAGCCGGGGTTTCGTCCCATGATCCGAGATCACGACCGAGCCCCGGACCGGAACCTGGCCATCGACGCCACCCCCATCGATCGGGGGTGCGCTACCAGGTCGTCGTCCGAGGGACCAGCCTCCGGCACGGCCACGGAAGCCCGTTCATCTCCCGCGCCTTCCCGAACGAGTTCGAGACTCGCTTCATCCGAACCCTCCGTACCCTCGAGCAACAGCTCCTCGGGCCCGTGAGTCTCGACACCGTGTCGGAACTCCACCGGGCCTTCCGGGAGTTCGCCCAACGCTCCAACCACCACGGGATCATCGGGCGGATCGGTTGCCGCACGCCTGCATGGCACCGTCGCGAGTTCCCCCGGGGGAGGCCCTCGCCCGACGCCCCTCCACTCGTCCACCGCCTATCCTGTCCGCCCCATGGGACTCTTCTCCACCGTCGTCCTTCCCGGCGCCGAGCTCAGCCTCGGTTACGCCTCCGAACTCTGCAAGACCATCCCGGCGGACGTCTTCAACAAGATGCCGTCGAAGGATT
>JBIKVN010000141.1:0-8202 GCA_044356865.1 Phycisphaerales bacterium
CCGGCTCGGCGAGGCCGCGCGGGCCGAACGGACCGCGGCTTTCGTCCTCGACGCCGATCGCACCAACGACGCCGCGTGGGCGCTCCTGGCCGAGGCGATCGACGCCCAGGGCGATCGCGCGAAGGCCCTCGCGGCCATCGTCAAGGGCCTCGAGTTCGCGCCGAGGAGCCAGTTGCTGCTTTCGACCCGAGCTCGAATCGAGTCTCGTCCGCCGGCCGGAGAGGCATCCCGATGATCCTGACGCTCGCCGTCCTTCCCCTCGTCGCGGTCGCCGCCGAGCGCCCGTGGTTCACGCGGATCGGGAACGGCCCCGACTTCACCTGGCGTTCCGGCGCGAGCGGCGAGTTCGCGATGCCCGAGATCATCGGCGGCGGCGTGGCCCTGCTCGACGCCGACGGCGACGGCGATCTCGACCTCTACCTCGTGCAGGGCGAGGCGAAGGACGGCGAGGGTAGCCGGCTCTTCCGCAACGACGGCGGGCTTCGCTTCACCGATGTCACCGCCGAAGCGGGCGACGCCGGCCTCGCGATCTACGGCATGGGCGTGACCACCGGCGATTACGACCGCGACGGCGATCCGGATCTCCTGGTCGCGGGCCTCGGGGGCGTGCGGCTCTTGCGGAACGACTCGACGGCGGGCTCGCTCCGCTTCACCGACGTCACCGCCGCCGCGGGCCTCCGCATCGAGGGCTGGTGCTCGTGCCCGCTCTTCTACGACCTCGACGGCGACGGCGACCTCGACCTCTTCGTCGGCCGCTACCTCACTTGGAGCCGCGGCGTCGAGCCGGCGTGCGAGGGCCTCGACGGTCGCCGCGACTACTGCAGTCCGCGGTCGTTCGACTCGCCGGCCCGCAGCGGGCTCTACCTCAATCGCGGCGACGGCACCTTCGTCGACGCTTCGCTCGACAGCGGCATCGCCTCGGCGGCGGGTACGGCGCTCGGGGTGCTGGCCGCCGATTTCGACGGCGACGGGAGGCCCGACCTCCTCGTCGCCAACGACGGGATGCCGAACCACCTCTTTCTCAACCAGGGGGGAAACCCCGGCGGGATCCGCTTCCGCGAGTCGGCCCTCGCCGCGGGGTGCGCGGTCGACCTCGAGGGAAAGGCGAAGGCGGGCATGGGGGCGGCGGCGATCGACTTCGACGACGACGGCGATTTCGATATCCTGATCTGCAACCTCGACGGCGAGAGCGATTCGCTCTTCCGTAACGACGGCGGCAAGTTCCTCGACGTGACGGCCCTCGCGGGGTTGCGGGGGCCGACCCGGAAGGCCACGCGGTTCGGCGTGATCGCCGCCGACTTCGACCAGGACGGCCGGCTCGACCTCTTCGAGGCCGCGGGTCGCGTGATGCGGCCGGCCGCGGCGGAGGGCGGCTCCGACCCGTATGCGCAGGAAAATCTGCTTTTCCGGGGCAACGCGAACGGCCGGTTCACGCTGGTCGCGCCCGCCGGCGGCACCGAGCCGCCGATCGCGCGGACCGCGCGGGGGGCCGCCGCGGGCGACCTCGACGGCGACGGCGACCTCGATCTCGTGGTGGTCAATCGCGACGGGCCGCTCGATCTCCTGCGGAACGACGCGGCGGCCGGCAAGGCCGTGCGGATCCGCGTGCTCGAGGCCCGGGGCGGCGACGCGCTCGGGGCGATCGTCCGCGGCACCGTCGCCGGGCGCCGCGTGCCCCGCACGGTCAAGACCGGAGGCAGTTACTTCGCGGCGTCGGATCCGGCGGTGCACTTCGGGCTCGGGACCGCGGCGGCGCTCGAGGATGTCGAGGTGGTGCGGCCGGACGGCCGGGTGCAGAAGCTCGGCGACGTGGCGGCGGGAGAGTTCCGCATCGTGCGGCCGGGCTGAAGCGGCCGCTACCATCCGCCGCGTGGCGTTCGATTCCCTTCGCCCGTTGCTCGGCGTGGCCGCGTTCGTCGCGGTCGGGTTCGCGTTCTCGGCGGCGCGGCGATCGATCCGCTGGCGGATCGTCTTCGGCGGCATCGCCCTGCAGTTCACGCTGGCGATCCTCTTCTTCCGCGTCCCGGTCGCCGTCGAGATCTTCGAGGCGGTCGCCCGCGTCGTCGCGACCGCGATCGGGGCCGCCGACGCCGGGGCCCGGTTCGTCTTCGGCGGCCTTGCCGACCCCGCCGGCCCCGGCGGCTTCGTCTTCGCGTTCCGCGTGGTGCCGGTGATCGTCTTTTTCGCCTCGCTCATGGCGGTGCTCTACCGGCTGGGCGTGATGCAGGCGGTGGTGGGGGGACTCGCCTGGGCCCTGCGGCGGACACTCGGGGTCTCGGGGGCGGAAGCGCTGGTGACCGCGTCGAACGTCTTGCTGGGGCAGGGCGAGGCGCCGCTCGCGATCCGGCCCTACCTGCCGCGGCTCACGCGGTCGCAGCTCATGATCACCATGACCGGCGGTTTCGCGACGATCGCCGGCAGCGTCCTCGGCGGGTATGTCGCATTCCTCGGCGGCGAGGACGAGGAATTGCGGGTGCTGTACACCCGCCACTTCCTGACCGCGAGCCTGATGAGCGCCCCGGCGGCGTTCGTGATGGCGAAGCTCCTCGTGCCCGAGACCCGCGAGGTGCCCGACGAGCGCGTCGTCGCGACGGGCGACCTGCGGCCGGGCCGCAACCTCGTCGATGCGGCGGCCCTCGGGGCGGGGGAAGGCCTGCGGCTGGCCCTCGGCGTGATCGCGATACTCATCGCGTTCGTCTCGCTGCTGGCCCTTGCCGACCTCCCGCTGCGGGAGCTCGGGAACCTCGAGGCGATCCGCGGATGGCGCGAGTCGAACGGTCACGGCGACTGGGGCATCGCCCCGACGCTCGGCTTCCTCTTCACACCGGTCGCGTGGCTGCTCGGGGTCGCGGGCCCCGATCTCGGCACGGTCGGGAGCCTTCTCGGCACGCAGATCGTCGCGACCGAGTTCACCGCCTTCGTCGAGCTCGGGCGGCTCAAGGCCGAGGCGGCGATCGACCCGCGCTCGGCGGTCATCGCGACCTACGCCCTCTGCGGTTTCGCGAACATCCCGTCGATCGCGGTCCAGATCGGGGCCCTCGGCGCGGTCGTGCCCGAGCGGCGCGAGGAGATCGTCGCGCTCGCCCCGAAGGCGATGGCGGCCGGGGCGATGGCCTGCTGGATGACCGGCGCCGTCGCGGCACTCACCCTGCCCGAGGCGGCTTTCCGCTGAACCTCTCAGGACGCGATGCGTCATTCTCGGATCCGGACGCGATGCGTCATTCTCGGACGCGAGGGAGTCCTTGCCGGCCGTGGCCGGAACGGCGATCCAGCCGTTTCTCCCGGCCTTTCGGTCCCGTCGCCGCGATACCGTACAACTTCCCGTAGATCCGGGGCGATTCAGACGATAGATTCAGCCCCGGTTCCCGAACCGCGCGGACGCGAAAGGAGCGTCGTCCCATCGGGTCCGATTCCGGCGCCCGCAGGGCGAGAGGACGCGTTCCGTGCACACGACCCTTTCTTCGATGCGAAACCCGATCGAGCCGATCCCCGGACGGGATCCAGGGACCGGATCGGCTCCCGGGAAGCTCATCGACATTCCGAATGGCCGGGTCGGGCAGCGGCTCACCCGCCTACCGACGGCGATCCGGAAGCGGCTGTTGCGGCCGTGGTACCGTTGGCGATTCGCCGAGTTCGGCGAGGGTTCGGAACTGGCCTGGCACAGCGAGATCGTCAACCCCGGATCGATCGCCATCGGCCGCCGCGTGCAGGTCCAGCGGTACGCCCGCATCGAGGCCCACGACCTTCGCGATGACCGGGTCCGCATCCGGATCGGTGACGGGTCGATCATCGCCCCGTATGTGCACATCGGGGCCGTCGAGAGCGTGACGATCGGCGCCAATTGCGGCATCGCGCCGTTCACCTGGATCACCGACCACGATCACGACACGAGCGATCCGATGAAGCCGGTCGTGACCCAGCGTCGGGTCTTCGCCGCGCCGACGGTCATCGAGGACGGCGTCTACATCGGCGAGCGGGTGGCGATCCTGCGCGGCGTCCGCATCGGAACCTGCAGCATCGTGGGCACCAACAGCGTGGTCACCTGCGACGTGCCCCCGTACTCGATCGTGGTGGGCATCCCGGCCCGCGTGATCAAGATCTGGGATCCGGCGACCCGGCTCTGGAGCCGCGTCGACGGCTGAATCGCCGGGCGTCGGTCCGGATTCCGGTTTGCGACAGGACTTCCGGCGCGAACCCGGCGATACTGCGCGGTTTCCACCTGGAGGTTCCATGTCGCACCATCACCACACGACCCTCGACCAACTCTTCGCCCACCCGACCCCGCACAACATCCATTGGCGGGAGGTCGTCAAGCTCTTCGGCGAGCTCGGCGGCACCACCGACGAGACGAGGAAGGATCACCTCAAGGTCCATCTCGCGGGCAAGGAAATGACCTTCGGCATCCCGCACTCGGGCGGGCACGTGCTTTCCGACGACCACCAGATCGCCGCGATCCGGAGATTCCTCACGGAGTGCGGGTTCGGTCCGAAGAAGTGAGCCGGGCCCGGCGCCGGACGACGCCGTCGATCGGAAATGGTTCAGTTCCCGATCGGGGGCTTGTCCGGCCCGGGCTCCCGTGCGACCATTTCGGGGCATGACCGCGAGCGGCAGCATCACCCGTCTGGTGAACGGACTCGGACGGTCGTCCGGAGCCGATGCATGCCTGGTCCCTCGGCTGTACGAGGTGCTGATCGAGATCGCCCGGGTGCAGAAGACGCGGCTTCCGACCGGTGGCCTGCTGACGACCTCCGACATCGTCCACGAGGCCTACCTCAAGATGTTCCTGGGGCGGGAATCCGCATGGCGGAACCGGGCCCACTTTTTCGGTACCGCCGCGAGGGCGATGCAGCAGGTCCTCATCGACCATTGGCGTAGGGAGGGGGTGCGGCGCCGGCATCGCGAACGGGTGGCGTTGCCGGCCGAGATCGGCCCCCCCGGGATCGATCCGTCGCGGATCGAGGAGCTCTTGAATTTCCTCGATCGGTATGCCGCCTTCGAGCCGACGGGGGCTGAGATCGTCCGGTTGCGTTTTTTCGCGGGTCTGGGGCTTTCCGAAGTCGCCGAGGCGCTCGCCGTGCCGCGGCGGACGGCCCAGCGTCGATATCTCGTGGCGCTCGGATGGCTCTCGGTGCGTATGAACGAACGGCTGCCGTGAACCGCGGGGGCCCACCCCTCGATGACGCCTTCCGAGTCCCACCCCGACCGGACCCTGATCGATGCCGTCGGGCAGGCGCTCGACCTCGAGTCCGCCGGTCGGGTTGCTTTTCTCGCGGAAGCGTTGCGGAGTCGACCGGATCTGCTCGGACCGGCCCGCCGCGTGCTCGAGGCGGCCGAGCGGGCGGAGGCCGGGCCCGATCCGGCGGACTCCTTCCGCATCCGGACGGAGTGGCTCGAGTGGGCGGCGAGCGAGATCGAGCCGAGGCTCGCGGCCGGACAGGCGATCGGGAACTACCGAATCCGTCGGTTCATCGCCGCGGGCGGGATGGGCGAGGTCTACGAGGCGTCCGACGAGCGGATCGACCGGCGCGTCGCGGTCAAGATCCTGCACGCCGCGAGCGGACCGCGTCGGTCGCAGCGGTTCCTCCGCGAGGCGTCGCTGCTCGCCCGGCTCGAGGATCCGGCGATCGTGCGGCTCTACGAGTGGGGTGTCGCCGAGGTCGACGGTGAGGAAATCGCGTTCATGGCGATGGAGTTCGTGGACGGGCTTCCGCTGGCGGAGGCGATCGCCCGGCGGCCGTGGGCGCCGCGGGCCATCGTCGAGCTGGTCTTGCCGGTCGTCGACGCCGTCGCCTACGCCCACGGCCGGGGCGTGCTCCATCGCGACCTGAAGCCGCCGAACGTGCTGGTCGATCGCGAAGGGAAGGCGAGGCTGCTCGATTTCGGGGTGGCGACCCTCCTCGACGGAACCGACGGGCTCGCGGCCTCGGCGACCGGAGCCGCGTCGATGGCGGGCACCCTGGCCTACATGAGCCCCGAGCAGCTGCACGGCGGCTCGGCGGCGGTGACCACGCAGAGCGACGTGTACGGGCTCGGGCTCATCCTGCTCGAGTCGATCGCCGGCCGTCCGATCTTCGCCGTGGCCGGCGCCGGTGTGGCCGAGATCGTGCGGCGGGTCGTGGACGAGCCACTTCCCCCCTTGGGTTCGCTGCAGCCCGAGGCCCGCGGCGATCTCGAGGCGATCGTGGCCGCGGCCGTCGCCCGTGAACCCGGCGAGCGCTACGCGTCGGCCGCGGCGCTCGGGTCCGACCTCCGGCGCTACCTTGCGGACCACCCGCCGCTGGTGCGGCCGCCGGGCACGCTGTCCATGCTGCGCACGCTGGTGCGCCGGCATCGCCGGGGCATCGCGGTCGGGGCGGCGATCGGCACGGCGGCCGCCGTGGGCCTTGCGCTCGCGGCGTTGCAGTTCCTCCGGGCCCGCGAGGCCGAGGCCCGCAGCGACCTGCTGGTCGGGCAACTCGTCGAGGGCTCGCGGCCGATCGTGGTCGACCTGCAGCGAACGTTGTTCGAGCGGGGCGAGTCCCTGTCGGCCCGCAAGGCGGCGGTCGAGGCGACGCTGGGGTACCTCCGTTGGGTGCGCGAGGTCGCCGGCGACGACGAGCGGGTGCTCGAGGCCGTCGCGCGGGCCCTCACCGAGCTCGGGCAGGTGGTGGGCAGTGCCGGGGCGGGCAGCCTCGGCGATGTCGAGGGCGCTGTCGCCGCGCTCGGCGAAGCCCGAACGCTCTTCGAGTCGCTCATCGCCCGCCGGTCGACCGCGTCAAGGCACCGGGGGCTTTCGGACGTCCTCGCCCTTCTCGCGATGATCGAGATCGGCGAGCGGAAGGCCGAACTGCTGGCCGAGGCGGCAGCCGAGTTTCGCCGCGGCCTGGCCCTGATGCCGCCGGGCGAGGCCCGCGACCGCGAGGAGCGGACGATCCTGGTGCGCGAGTTCTACGCGGCGACCGCCGCGGGAGACGCCGAGGTGCTGCGGGCAAGCCTCGACCGGTTCGCCGCCCTCGAGCCGCGGTGGCGGAACGACGCCGAGTATTGGTCCGAGGTCGGCCTCGCCTGGCGGTACCTGACGCAGATCCTCGAGCAGGAGGGTGACCCTGCGGCGTGTGAGGCCGCCGAGGCGTGTCGGGTCGCGCTCGAGCGATCGAATGCGCTCGGCCTCGACGGAAACTTCAGCAACGAGCGGCACCTGGCCCGCAACGAGCTTTCCGAGGTCGTGTGCCGGGTCGGCACCGTCGATCCCGAGACGCTCGAGTCACGGGCGCTCGCCGCGGTCGAACGGTCCCGCGACGCGTGGGAACTGCGGCCCGGCGACAACTTCCATCGGATGTCGCACGCCGAGACGATGCGCATGTTCGGTGACGCGGCGCTCCGGCTCGTGGACTCGCTCGGAGCCGCCGAACGGCGGGTGTTCGCGGACCGGGCCGTCGCCGCGATGCGCGGCGAGCTCGACCGGCTCGCCGCCACCCCGGTCGAGGGCGAGCGGCACCTCCGCGAGGACGCGGTGATCGCCGAGGTCGAGGCCCGCGTGGCGAGCCTGGCCGGGCCGTGATCAGGTGGCCGCCGCGATCCGCTCGACCGTCCCGGCCGGGTCGCGAAAGAGATCGACGATCGAGACCCGCAGCAGCGTCCACTTCAGGCCGTCGACGAGCACGCCGGTGCGGGTCGCCTCGCGGTCGAGGACGGTGGGGGCCGAGCGATGGAATTGCCCGTCGAGGTCGATCCCGAGCAGCCAGCGGTCGGGTTGCGACGGCCGGCCGACCGCCAGGCTGACGCGGAAGTCGCTCGAGCGCCCGACAAGAAGCTCGACCGTGAGGCCGCGCTCGCGCAGCCTCGCCGCGAGGAACTCCTCGGCGACGCCCGCCTCGGGCTCGCGGGCGTGCCGCGGTCCCCCGGCGGTCGGCGGCACCGTGCCGAGCTCGGCGTAGGCGAGGTAGCTCCGCAGGTCCTGCGCCCCGCGCGAGACGCACTTCGCCGGATCGAGGTCGCTTGCCCGGATCGAACTGAAGACCACGACCTTCTCGCGGGCCCGCGTGACCGCGACGTTCAGCCGCCGCTCGCCGCCGGCCAGGTTCAGCGGCCCGAACGAGTGGGCGAGCCGCCCCTCGGCGTCCCGGCCGTAGCAGATCGAGAAGAGCATGGTCGCCCGCTCGTCGCCCTGCACGTTCTCGAGGTTCTTCACGAAGACCGCCTCGCCGAGCTTCGCCGCCTCGG
>JBIKVN010000142.1:0-8152 GCA_044356865.1 Phycisphaerales bacterium
GCGATCCGCATCCCGGGCTCGACGGTGAAGGACGATCGCCCGAGGTTCACGAGCGGCACCTTGACCTCGCCGCGGTAGTCGGCGTCGATCGTTCCGGGAGTGTTCGGCATCGAGATGCCGAACTTCATGGCGAGCCCGCTGCGGGGCCGGACCTGGGCCTCGAAGCCGGCGGGAATGGCCATCGCGAAGCCGCACGGAACCAGCGCGATGTCTCCGGGCTCGAGCACCACCGGCTCGTCGAGGCAGGCGCTCAGGTCCATCCCGGCCGAGAGCGGGGTCTGGTAGCCGGGCACCTTCGCGGAAGGCGACAGTCGCTTGAAACGAAGCGGGACGGTTTCCACGCGGGCGAGTGTACCGCGATCAACCGCGGGCTCGACGGGTCGGCTTCGCCGCGGGTTTGCCGGCGGCCTTCTTCGCGGCCTTCTTCGTTGCCTTCTTCGTTGCCTTTGGGGCGACCTTCCGGTCCGGCTCCACCGGCGAACCGCCGATCGCCGCGAGCACCTCGGCGGCGTGGCCCGGCACGCTGACCTTGTCCCACCGGCGGAGGACCTTGCCGTCCGGGCCGATGAGATAGGTGGTGCGGACGACGCCGAGGTACTTCCGCCCGTACATCGACTTTTCCTGCCAGGTTCCGTAGGCGGCGCAGGTGGCGGGGAGGCCGTCCTTGCCCGGCTCGTCGGCAAGCAGCGTGAAGGTCAGGCCGTGCTTCCGCGCGAACTTCCCGTGGCTCGCGACCCCGTCGGGCGAGACGCCCAGCACCACCGCCTTCGCCCCGGTGAACTTCGGCAGGAGATCGCGGAACTGGCACGCCTCGAGGGTGCAGCCCGAGGTGTCGTCCTTGGGATAGAAGTAGAGGACGACATTCTTGCCCTTCAGGGACGCGAGGGTGTGGACCGTCCCCTTGGCGTCGGGGAGGCGGAAGGCGGGAGCGGACTTTCCGGGTTCGACAAGCGGCATGGTCGCCCGGTTTCGCGGGGCCCTCACGGCGGATTCGCACCCCGACCCGGTACCGTGCCTGCATGGCGAGACTTCCGCGACCGGTCCGGCGACTCGGGCTGATCTCCTTCGCCGAGGACCTCTCGAGCGGGATCGTGCATCCGATCCTGCCGCTCTTCGTGACCGGGCCGCTCGGGGCCCCGGCGTGGACGATCGGCGTGATCGAAGGCGTGGCGGAGTTCATCGCGAGCGTCGTGAAGGGCTGGGCCGGGTGGCACAGCGACTCGAGCGGCCGGCGGGCCGGGAAGATCCGCTGGGGCTACGGGCTGCCGATCCTCGGGAAACTGTTGCTGGCGGCCGCGTTCTCATGGCCGGGGGCCCTGCTCGGCCGCACCGCCGAGCGGCTGGGGAAAGGCTTCCGGGTCGGGCCGCGGGATGCGCTGCTGTCGGAGCTCGTCGATCGTCCCGACCGCGGGCGGGCGTTCGGTTTCCATCGCGCGATGGACACCGCGGGCGGTTTCTGCGGCGGGGCGCTCGGGGCGGCGATGCTCTGGTGGATCCTGGAGTCGAAGCCGGCGGGCGGGGCCGGCGACGGACACGCCGAACGGCTGGTGATCGCGGTCGCGGCGCTGCTCGGGATCTGGGCGTTCGCGCTGACCTTCCTCGTGGGCGAGTCGCCGCGACGCGCGGTGGCGCCGCCGCCGCGCCGCGTGCCGCTGCGGGAAGCGTGGCGGGCCGTGCCGCGGCCGTTCCGCCTGGCGATGGTCGGGATTTCGCTCTTTTATCTCGGCTCGGCGAGCGACGCCTACCTCGTGCTGCGGGCCCGTGAGATGGGCCTCAGCCCGGTCGCGAGCGTCTTCGCGTACTCCACGAGCTTCCTTTTCGCGGGACTTGCCGGCTATCCGGCGGGGCGGCTCGCCGACCGGCACTCGCCACGGCTCGTCGCGACCGCCGGACTCGCGCTCTTCGCGCTGGCGTACTTCGGGTTCGCCTTCGCGCCGCCGCCGGCGGTGTGGGCGTGCTTCGCGATCTACGGCATCTCGATGAGCGTCTTCGACGCGGCGGCCTCCAGCCTGCTGGCCGGGCTGGTGCCCGCCGAGTCGCGGGCGACGGCGCTCGGGCTTTCGCACATGGCGCTCGGGCTGGCCGGCCTCGTGGGCTATGTCGGGGCGGGCTTGCTGTGGACCGTGGCCGGGCCCCCGCTGCTGTTCGCCATCGGCGCCGCCAGCGCCCTCGCGGCGATTCCCGTGCTGGCGGTGGCCACGCGGGACCTCGCCCGCCGGGCATGAGGCCGGGCCGCTCAGCGGGGGCGGCGGCGGGAGCGGGCCACCAGCAATCCGCCGGCGGCGAGGAGGGCCGGGGCGGGCAGCGGCACGACCATGCTCGCGACCTGGTCGCCCGGACCGCCGGCGCTCAGGCCGCGCAACGAGGAAAAGCTCGAGTACGGCCCGTTGGCCAGCGACGCCAGCATCAGGTTGGCCTGCACGTACGAGATGAAGGTATCGAAATCTCCCGAATCGTCCGTCTGGAAGGCCCCGAGGTCGAGGCTGAGCTGGGCCGCGGCGTCCTCGCGGGTCACGCCGGTGAGGTTCTCGTGCATGATCTCCCAGATCGCCAGCTGGAAGCCCGCGACGAGGGTCGGGTCGGCGTCGTCCGCGGCGTGGCTCCCGTACCGGCCGAAGAGGTCGGCGAGAAGATCGGCGCGAAGCTGCCCCACCGGCCCGAACGAGGGGTTTCCGCCGGGCAGGTCCCGCGGATCGACGGTGGCGAACGGGACGACCTGTCCCGGCGTGAACGACTCGGCGATCCGCACGGCGAAGGTTCGGACGGAACGGCCCGACGCGGTGAAGGTCCGGGCGCCGGCGAAGCCCGAGGTCGAGAAGGTCGTGGCCCGCCCGGCATCCCAGGCGGCCGTCGCGTCGTGGTGGAGGGCGATCGAGCGGCCGGCCGCCTCGCCGACGAAGGTCATCGTGAGCGTCCCGGCGTGGGCGACCGTCGATCCCGCGGCGGCCAGGGCGACGATGAGTCCGGTCTTCGTCTGGAACGGCATGGCTCGATTCCTCCATCGCGCCGAACCGCCGGCGCGTGCAGGCACCATGCCGTGCGATCGACCGCGCGGCGAACGGGAACGCCCGTACTCGCGCGAGGCGACGCGCCGGAGGCCGGGCAACCCGCGCGACCGTCACGACCGGCCGATCAGCCGCCCGCGAGCGCGACCCGTAACCGGTGCGGGTTCCCGCCGTTCCGCCCGTAGACTCCCCTTCCGATGTCACTTCGCTTCCTCGCCCGAATCCTCGACCACCTCCGCCACACCTCGTACCGGCCGGCCCCGCTCGAGGAGGTCGCCCGGCAGATGCAGGTGGCCGAGGATCGCCGCGAGGAGTTCGCGACGGCGGTCGAGCAGCTGGTCGCCGAGGGGCGGCTCGAGCGCGGCGCCGACGAGAAGCTGCGGCTCCCCCGCTACGGCGAAGAGGCGACCGGGCGGCTGCGGGTGACCCTCCGCGGGTTCGGATTCCTCATCCCCGACCATCCGGTGCGGGAGGGCGACCTCTTCATCCCCGAGGGCTCGACCGGCGACGCGGTGAGCGGCGACCGGGTCCGGGTGAAGGTGATGCGCAAGCCGCTCGCGACGCGGCGCGGCCGCGGGGCGGGTTCGTTCGACGGTCCGGCGGCGCGGGGCGAGATGGCGGGCCGGGTGGTCGAGGTGCTCGAACGCGGGCAGTCGCGATTCGCGGGCAAGCTGGTCCGCAAGGGCCGGCTCTGGGTGATCGAGCCCGACGGCCGCGTGCTGCGCGACGCGGTGGTCATCCGCGACCCCTTCGCGAAGGACGCGAAGGAGGGCGACAAGTGCGTCGTCGAGATTCTCCATTGGCCCGAGGAGGACGCGCTGGCCGAGGGCGTGATCGTCGAGGTGCTCGGGCCGGCGGGAAGGCCCGACGTCGAGACCGAGGCGGTCATCGCCTCGCACGAGATCCGCACGGCGTTTCCCGAGGAGACGGTGGCGCAGGCCCGCGCGGCGGCCGTCGCGTTCGAGAAGGCCGGGGCGGGCCCGTGGACCGACCGGCTCGACCTCACCGCCGACTTCATCTTCACCATCGACCCGCCCGATGCGAAGGACTTCGACGACGCGATCTCGATCGCGCACGACGAGGCGAGCGACGAGTGGACCCTCGGCGTGCACATCGCCGACGTCGCCCACTTCGTCACCGCCGCGAGCCCGCTCGACCGCGAGGCGTTCGCCCGCGGCACGAGCGTCTACCTGCCGCGCCGCGTGATCCCGATGCTGCCCGAGGCGCTCTCGAACGGCGTCTGCTCGCTGCAGGAGGGCGTGACGCGGTTCGTGAAGAGCGTGTTCATCACCTTCGACGCGAAGGGCCGGCCCGTGACGCAGCGGCTGGCGGCCTCGGCGATCCGCTCGGCGAAGCGGCTGACCTACCTCGAGGCGGAGGCCCTCATCCAGGGCGACCTCGGCGAGGCCCGGAAGCACGCGCGGGCCGAGCCCGAGTACCCGCCCGACCTGCTGCACGCGCTGCGGCTCTGCCAGCGGCTCGCGAAGATCCTCGAGGCGCGGCGGAAGCGCGACGGCATGATCTCGCTGCAGCTTCCGCAGTCGGAACTCGTCTTCGACGAGGCCGGCCACGTGATCGACGCGGTGCCCGAGGACAGCGCGTACACCCACAAGGTCATCGAGATGTTCATGGTCGAGGCGAACGAGGCGCTCGCCCGGACATTTTCGGATCTCGAGCTGCCGCTGCTGCGGCGGATCCACCCCGAGCCGAGCTACGGCGATGTCGAGGAGCTGCGCACGCTCGCCCGGCTCGCGAAGCGATCGCTGCCCGACGAGCCGACCCGGCGTGACCTGCAGGAACTGCTCGAGGCGACCCGCGACACGCCGGTGGCGCGGGCGGTGCACTTCGGCGTCTTGCGGGCGATGGCCAAGGCCTCGTACAGCCCGGCTCTCGAGGGGCACTTCGCCCTCGCGAGCTTCCACTACGCGCACTTCACGAGCCCGATCCGCCGCTACCCCGACCTGCTCGTGCACCGGGCGATGACGGCGCTGCTCGAGCTGACCGGGAACGGGGCCGCGATGCCCGGCGGACGGGCCCGGCGGAAGCTGGCCGAGTCGCTCGCGCTGCACCCGGCGGTGCTTGACGAGGGCACGCTGGTCGAGATGGGCCGCCACTGCACCGAGCGCGAGATCGCCGCCGAGGACGCCGAGCGCGAGTTGCGGCAGTTCCTGATCCTCCAGATGCTCGAGGAACGCCATCTCGGCGACGACTTCGAGGGCATCGTGACCGGCGTCGCCCCGAACGGGACGATCTTCGTGAGCCTCGCGAAGTACCTCGTCGACGGGGCGATCCGCTCGCGCGACCTGCCGGGGCCGGACGGCCGCCCCGACCGGTGGATACCGCAGCCGGCAACCGGGCGGCTCATCGCAAGCCGCAGCGGCGCCTCGATCGGGATCGGCGATCTGGTCACCGTGAAGATCCAGCGGATCGAAGTCGCAAGCCGCACCATGGACCTGACGGTGGTGAAGTTCGCCGAGCGCCGCGAGGAGTCGGCCGGCGAGGCGGGGCACTTGGGCAAGCGGGCCGAGCGGCTTGCCGCGAAGGCCGACGCCGCCGACTACGACCGTGGCGGCAAGGGCAAGCGCGGCCGCGTCGACGGCCACCGCCGAGGGTTCAAGCAGGGTCGCCGCGGCAAGCGCAGCCGGTGAGGCTCACGCGAGCATACGGGCGAGGAAGTCGGTCATCGCCGCCCACGAGCGGACGTCGGCCCGCGGCGAGTGGACGGTCCCGAAGCCGGGGTCGTTCGCCTGCGGGTTCGTGAAGGCGTGCATGGTTCCGCCGTACATGTCGACTTCCCAGCGGGCCTTCGCGGCGTCCATCTCGCGGGTGAACGCGAGGACCTGCTCGGGCGGGCACATCGGGTCGTCGAAGCCGTGCAGGACGAGGATCTCGGCGCCGATCGCCGACTGCGGGCCGAGGTCGGGCGGCGAGAGCAGGCCGTGGAAGCTGACCACGGCGCGAAGCCCGGTCGCGTTCGCCCGCGCGAGGTCGATCGCGCACAGGCCCCCGAAGCAGTAGCCGATCGCGGCGACCCGCGAAGGGTCGACGCCGACGAGGCTGCGGGCCTCGCGCACGGCGCCGAGCAGGCGGCGCCGCAGCAGGCCGCGGTCCTGCACGAGCGGCGTCATGAGGGCCGAGCATTCGTCCTTCGTCGTCCCCCGCCGGTCCTTGCCGTAGACGTCGATCGCGAAGCCGAGATAGCCGAGGCCGGCCAGACGGTCGGCCGAAAGGCGGGCGAAGTCGTCCTGCCCGCCCCACGCATGGCAGACGAGGACGACCGGCGCGACATCGAGGCGGGCGGGCCGGGCGACATAGGCCTCGCACTCGAGGCCGTCGTCGACGTAGCTGATGAATTCGCTGGACATGGGGCCGGAGTGTAGAGGCGACGGCGCGCGGAGGCGAAGGGCGGATCGCGCAAGAAAAAAGGCGGCGCCTCGCCGAAGCGCGGCGAAACACGGATAGATTCGCGGGGCGTCGCGGGAAAGCGGCGGGAATCCGGGGGAGACGATGTTCGAGGGTACGGGGGAAGGGACAGCGGGCGCGATCCGTCCGCGCGGGGGTCGTGTCGCGTGGGCGGGAGCGGTCGCGGGCCTGGCGCTCGGCGGGTGGACGGATGCGTCGGGCGCCGGCGATCCGGTATCGCCGGCGCCGGTGGCCGAGCTGGCCCCGCAACGGGGGCGCATGGAGTCGAGATTCGCGAAGGCGGTGGCGGTTTCGGGCACGCAGGTGCTCGTGGGAAGCCCCTTCGACGAGGACGGCGAGACCGCGGACGGCAGCGTGCACGCCTTCGGCGACAGCCGGCGCGGCTGGCGGCGGGTGCAGCGGTTCCAGTGGACCGATCCGAAGTCGCAGGATCGCTTCGGGGCGGCGATTGCCGTCGGATCCGGGCGGCTCGCGGTCGCCCGGGACCGCTCCGACGAGGCGGGCGTCGACGCGGGGGCGGTCGCGGTCTTCCGCAAGGTCGGGGCGCATTGGCGCTTCGAGGCCGACCTGCTCGCGTCCGACGGCGCGGACGCGGACGGTTTCGGCGCGAGCCTTGCCGTGTCGGGCGACTTCGTCGCCGTCGGGACGCCGCACGACGATCGCGACGGCATCCACGACGCGGGGACGGTCTCGATCTTCACGGTGCGGGAGGGCGAGTGGCGCCGCGAGACGCTGCTCGGGGCGGCGAATCCGACCGCGAGCGAATGGTTCGGGAACGCGGTGGCTATGTCGGGGCCGCTGCTCGCGATCGGCGCGTACGGCGACGACGCCCGGGGCATGAACGCGGGAGCGGTCCATGTCTGGCGACGCGGGAGCGAGGGGTGGAAGGCCGAAGTGCGGCTCGAGGCCGAGGACGGCGCCGCCGGCGACTGGTTCGGGTTCGCGCTCGACCTGCACGACGACCGGCTCGCGATCGGGGCGCCGCGCGACGATCGATCGGGCGAGTCGGCCGGCTGCGTGCGGATCTACCGGCGGGTTCGCGGGACCTGGTCGCTCGAGGAGACGCTTCGCCCCGCGGCCGGCGCCGACACCGCATGGTTCGGGTACGCGATCGACCTCACCGAGGACCGCATCGCGATCGGCATGCCCGGCGACGACGAGGGCGGCACCGCGGCGGGATCGGTACGGGTCTACCGGCGCGGCGCGGACGGGTGGCGCGAGGAGTTCATCCTGCGCCCGCCGAAGCCGCGGGAGTGGCTGCAGTTCGGGGCGTCGGTCGGGCTCGGCGGCGATCTCGCGGTCGTGGGCATGCTGCGCGACGAGGACGGTCCGGCCGTGCCGGGTTCGGCGTGGGTGTTCCGGCTCGGCGGGCGCGGCGCAAGCGGCGAGACCGAGGCTGGCCCGCCCGCGCGTCGGAAGGACCCGACTCCGACCACGACCGGAGCGGACGCCGCGGCCCGACCGGCCCGCAGCCGATCGCCCGGCCGCCGCGCGGGCTGGCCGTTCCTCCGGGGGCCCTTCACCTCATGATCCTGCGCTCAGCCGATGGCCGCGGCGGCATCGCCGTAGCGCCGCTCGATCACGTCGCGCCACTGGCCCGAGGTCGCGCAGCGGATGAACTCGCGCTTGATCTCGTCGCCCTCGGGATGGTGCCGCGCGAACTTGATCCCGAACTTCCGCATGAGTCGCCCGGCCCGCGTCTCGCCGTGGAGCGCGACCGAAAG
>JBIKVN010000143.1:0-8140 GCA_044356865.1 Phycisphaerales bacterium
GCCGGTCGCGGCGGGCCCGCGCGACGAGCTCGGCATCGCTCAGGGCGTGGATGTCGACGAGCTCGGCAAGGCCCGCCAGCCGTTCGGTCATCTCGTCGCGGACGGGCGCGAGGTGGTAGAGCACCGGTCGCACCGCGGCGCGATCGAACGCCTCGAGCACGGGCCGCAGGAAGCCGGCCACCGCGTGGAAGCGGAAGTCGGCGCTGAAGAACCCGACGCGGATCGGCTCGCCCGCCGGCGCCGGCAGCGTGGCGAGCGGCGGAACCCGCGGGTCGGCCGCGATCGGCCGGGCCATCGCCATCGCCGCCTGCCCGAATGCCCGGTGGGCGAGCGATACCGCCGCATGCGTCGCATCGGGCCGGTAGTTCGCGACGATCGCCGCCGCCCGCAGCGGCTCGAGCGAGCTCGGGTGGCGGCGGACCAGGTCTTTCGCCAGCGTCGCCGCCTCGTCGGCCGCCGCGGTCGCGAGCAGCTCCATCGCGAGGTTGACGCCCGGTCGCAGCCGGTCGGGATCGAGCTCGAGCGCCGCGCGGTAGCACGCGATCGCCTCGTCGCGCCGCCCGAGCGACGCGAGGCAGCTGCCGAGGTTCGACCGCGTGGCCGCGTCGCGCGGGTCAAGCTCGCGGGCCCGTTCGAGGCAGGCGAGCGCCTCGTCGTGACGGCCGAGCGCGACCAGCGTCTGCCCGAGCGCCGCGTGCGACGCCGCGGCATCCGTCGCGAGGTCGCGGATCCGCTCGGCCACCGCGCGGGCGTCCTCGTGACGGCCCCGCGCCGAGAGCTCGTCGTAACGGATCCGCAGCGAGTCGAGCTCGCCCGCCGGACGCCGGGGAAGCCCCCGGCTCATCGCGGTCCGGCCTCAGGCGGGCAGGCGATTCGCATCCGGAACAGCGTATCGCACCCGTGCCGACGCCCGGCGCGACCGGACCACGAGGACGGCCAGGACGACGGCCACGACGATCATCGCCGCGACCAGCGCCAGCGCGACCAGCGGCAGGAGTGCGACCGCCACCGCCAGCACCGCCGAGGCCGCCGACTCGGCCAGACCGTACACCGGTGTGAGGATCCCGCCGCTGGTGATGGTCGCCCCGGTCCGGCCGAGGGCGCTCAGCCCGTGCACCAGCCCGGCGGTGCCGCCGCCCGCGACCAGCGACGCCGCCCAGCCGAGCAGCGGGTCGTTCGGGACGAGGCCGGTGAACTGCGACCCGGCCGCCAGCGTTCCCGCGGCCATCGCCGCCGGGGCCGCGAGGGCGTCGAGGGCGTTCGCGAGCGCCGGAACGCTTGTCGCCAGCACCTCGAGGGCGGTCGCGACGAGGAGGGCGGCCAAGGCGAGGTCGCTCGCGAGGAAGTCGAGCGGCCCGGGCAACCCGATCCAGCCGAAGCGGGCGGCGACCGCAAGGAAGAGGACCGGCACGAACGCCCGCAACCCGCAGGTGGCGGCCAGTCCGAGTCCGACGGCGAGGGCAAGCAGGGCGTCCATGGGGGGTGAATCTCCGCCGGCTGGTTGGGAAGACCGCGTGGCCGGTTTCAGCGAGGTCCCCGGACCGCGTCCGGTAGCCTTCCCCGGCCATGGCCTCGCCGCACGCCCGCCCCATCCCCGTCCTCTCGAAACTCGACCTCGCGATCGTCCTCGGCCTCGTGACCGCGGTCGTCTCGCACGCCACGCACCATGTCGCCGACGAAGCCGAGTTCCGCTCCTTCTGGGGCGTCTTCCAGCTCATCTGGACGTTCCTGGTCACCTTGGCCTGCGCCTTCCGGGCCATGCAGCGGGCCGACGCGATCGCGATCCGGCTGGGCGAGCCGCTCGGCACGATCGTGCTGACCCTGTCGGCCATCGCCATCGAGATCGCGATGATCCTGGCGGTGATGCTCACCGCCAACCCGATCCCGACCGT
The DNA here is from genome assembly GCA_044356865.1 of Phycisphaerales bacterium. Taxonomy (GTDB): domain Bacteria; phylum Planctomycetota; class Phycisphaerae; order Phycisphaerales; family SM1A02; genus JBEIUL01. The sequence goes on from JBIKVN010000143.1 coordinate 1,893, forward strand.
CGCCCGCGACACCATGTTCGCGGTGGTGATGATCCTGCTCGGCGGCTTCACCGGGCTGGCGCTGCTCGTCGGCGCCTACCGCGAGAAGCAGCATTTCAACTTCGACAGCTCCGTCAGCTACATCGGCCTCATCGCGGCCCTCGCGACCATCGGCCTCGTCCTGCCGCGCTTCACCGACAGCCGCGAGGGCGGCTACATGTGGCCGATGACCGAGGTGTTCGTGGCGTTCGCGTCGATCCTGGTCTACGGGGCGTTCCTCTGGCGGCAGACGACCCGCGATCGCGAGGACTTTTCCTTCCGCGACGAGGCGAACGGGCATGGCGAGCCGCGCCACGGGGCGCCGACGGTCCGGCAGGTCGCCCTGCACGCGGTCGGCCTGCTCGTGACGCTCGTGACCATCACCCTGCTGGCCGAGGGGCTGGCCGAGGGCGTCGAGCAGACGATCGTCGTGCTCGATCTTCCGCGGGCGTTCGCCGGCGTGGTGATTGCGGCGATCATCCTCGCCCCGGAGGGCCTTGCGGGACTCTCCGCCGGCCTGCACGGGCAGATGCAGCGGTCGATCAACGTGCTGCTCGGCTCGGCCCTGTCGACCATCGGCCTCACGATCCCCGCGGTGCTGCTGCTCGGGCTCTTCACCGGGAAGCCGGTCGAACTCGGGCTCGAGCCGACCGAGATCGTGATCCTCGTCGCCGTGCTGTTCGTCTCGGGCCTGAACTTCAGCCGCGGCCGCATCGGATTCACGCAGGGCTTGGTGCACCTGACGCTCTTCCTCGGCTGGATCGCGATGATCTTCGACCCGTGAGGGGGGAAGGCTTTCTCACCCCGCGAACGCCCCGTCCCGGACCAGCCCCTCGATCCGCGCGATGTCCGGGGCCGGCGGGCGGTCCCGCTCGAGCTTCGGCACCGCGGCGCGGACCGTCGCGAAGGCCCGCTCGACGCCCGCGCCCGACTTCAGCGGCCGTTGGCTCTCGAGGGCCTCGGCCATCACCAGCAGCTCGATCGCGATGACGCTGCGGAGCAGGCCGAGCGAGCGCATGGCCTTGAGCGCCGCGGTCGCGCCCATCGAGTTGTAGTCCTCGATGCCCGCGCTGGTCGGCACGTTGCCGACGCTGGCCGGCGTCGCGAGGGTCATCATCTCGTTCACGCACGCCGCGGCGGTGTACTGGGCGATCATCAGCCCGCTGTGCAGGCCGGGGCTCGGCGAGAGATACGGCTTCACCGGGTTCTCGCGGTCGTGGGCCGACAGCACCCAGAAGACGCGTCGCTCGGAGATGCCCGCCACATGGCACATCGCGATGGCGAGGGCGTCGAGCGGGATCGCCAGCGGCATGCCGTGGAAGTTCCCGCCCGAGACGATGCGGCCCTCGCCGGGCTTTCCTTCCGCGAAAACCAGCGGATTGTCGGTCACCGCCCCGAGCTCGCGGCCGATCGCCCCGGCCACCCAGTCGATCGCGTCGAACGCCGCCCCGAGCACCTGCGGCATCGCCCGCAGGCAGTAGGGATCCTGCACCCGCGGGTCGTCCACCGCGTGCGCCGGCAGCACCTCGCTGCCGGCGAGCGCCTCGCGCAGCCGCCGCGCGACCTCGACCTGTCCGGGCTGGCCCCGGGCCGCGTGCAGCCGAGGGTCGAGGAACGCGTCGGTCGCGCGGCACCCGTCGATCGCCATCGCCGCCGCCGCGAGCGCCGCCGAACGCACCCGTGCGAGGTCGGCGCACAGCAGCCCGCCCGCCGCCGCCATGAAGTGCGTGCCGTTGATGAGGGCGAGGCCTTCCTTGCTCTCGAGCCGCAGCGGCTCGACGCCGGTGGCCCGGAAGGCGAACCCCGTCGGCTGCGGCGTGCCGTTCATCCGGACGAGCCCCTCGCCGATCAGGGCGAGGGCCAGGTGCGAGAGGGGGGCGAGGTCGCCCGAGGCCCCGACCGAGCCGCGGCTCGGCACCACCGGCACGAGGTCGCGCCCGAGCAGTTCGGCGATCTTCTCGACCACCGTCGGGCGCACCCCGGAGTGCCCGCGGGAAAGGCTCGCCGCGACCAGCAGCATCATCGCCCGCACCGCGTCCGACTCCAGCGGCTCGCCGACGCCCGCCGCGTGGGAACGCACGAGATTCTCCTGCAGTTCGGCGAGGTCGCCCGCCTCGAGCCGCACCCGCGAGAGGCTGCCGAAACCGGTGTTCACGCCGTAGACGGCCTCGCGGCCCGCGGCGGCCTTCTCGACCACCGCCCGCGACGCCTGCATCGCGGCCCGGCCCTTCGCCCCGAGCTCGACGCGGCGCCGGCCGCGGGCCACCTGCTCCACCTCGGAGATCGTCAGCGGTTGCCCGTCGAGGACGAGCGGAGGCGACGCGGGGTCGTTCGTTCGTGCCGTGCTCACGCCGCGATGGTACCGGGATCGTCCCCCGCGTCGCTTGCCGCGGGGAAGCGGGGGCAGTACAACCCGGCCCGTGAGCCACGCCGCGCGACGAACCGAGGAACCGTCCCTGCGCCGATCGCTCGTGCTGCCGCTCGGGATCATCCTGTCGGCCCTCGTCTTCGCGCTTGCGGTCGGGCCGTGGATCTCGCTGCGCGGCGTCGCGGGACCGGTGGTGGCGATGAGCGAGCGTCCGGCCCTCGCGGCCCTCGCCACGCTCGGCTGCCTCACGGTCGGCATCGCGATCGCGGCCCTGGTCGGGCGCCTCATCAACGCGGTGGTCGGGCTGTTCACGCTCGGCTGCGGACTCGGCGTCCTCGCGATGCGGGCGGGCACCGTCGAGGATCTCGCCTTCTCGGCCGGCGCCGCCGGCCCGGCCCTGCGCGGCATGGCGATCGAGACGCTGCTCTGGGCCGTCGCGATCGGTACGGCCAGCGTCCTCACCTTCCGCCTCGCCGGACCCTTGCCCGACGCGGTCGAGATCGACGATCCGCGGCGCGACGGCCCGTTCGGGCGGAACGCGTTCCTCTCGCTCGCCGCCGGCCTGCTGGTGCTGCCCGCGGCGTGGCTCTTGGCCCTGTCGCCGATGAAGGGCCAGGCCCTCGGGGCGGTGGTGGTCGGAAGCATGGTCGCGGGTCTCGGCGGGCGCCTGCTGGCCCCGCGGGTGCCGCCGGTGTTGCTCTTCGCGGCACCGTGCCTGGCCGCCGCCCTCGGCCAAATGGTCGTCTCGACGCTGGTGACGCCCGCGACCCCGCTCGGCAACCTGTTCGTCTCCGGGGCGATTCCCCGCGTCGCCGTGCCGATGCCGATCGACTGGGCCGCCGGCGGCACGGTCGGCGTCGCCCTCGGTATCGGCTGGTCGCGATCGTTCCTCAAGACCGAGCGGGACGCGCGGCCGCAGCGCCGTTGAGCCGCGTTTCCCTCGCGCCCATCACCACGAACCATGCCACTCCTCGTCACCGGAACCGTCGGGATCGACACCGTCCACACCCCCGAGGCGACCGCTGAAAAGGTCCTCGGCGGCAGCTGCTCGTACTTCGCCGCCGCCGCGAGCCAGCTCGCCCCGGTGCGGATGGTCGCCGCGGTCGGCCACGACTGGCCGGCCGAGCACGAGAAGCAGCTCGCCTCGTTCCGCAACCTCTGCACGCGGGGCCTCGAGCGACGGGCCGCCAGCACCACCTTCGCCTGGGGCGGCCGCTACTTCGACAACATGAACCGGCGGGAGACGCTCTTCACGCACCTCGGCGTGCTCGAGGAGACCCCGCCGGCGATTCCCGACCACTACCGCGACAGCGCGATGGTCTTCCTCGCGAATACCCATCCGGCGGTGCAGCGGAACCTGCTCGCGCAGCTGCCGTCGCGGCGGCTCGCCGTCGCCGACACGATGGACCTCTGGATCAACATCGCCCGCGAGGAGCTGCTCGCGCTCTTCCGCGAGATCGACGGCGTGGTCCTGAATGACCAGGAGGCGATGCAGCTCACCGGCCGCTCGAACGCGATCTCGGCGGCCCGGGCCGTGCTCGAGTTCGGCCTGACCTTCGTGATCGTGAAGAAGGGCGAGCACGGGGCGGTCCTCGTCCACCGCGACGGCGTCGCGACCATCCCCGCGTTCCCGGCCGACGAGCGGCACGTGATCGACCCGACGGGGGCTGGCGACTCGTTCGCGGGCGGGCTCATGGGCCACCTCGCCTCGGTCGGCACGGCCGCCGGGGGCGTCGATTTCGCCGCGATCCAGGCGGCCCTGGCCTGGGGGACGGTCCTCGCGAGCTTCACGATCGAGAGCTTCTCGCTCGACCGGCTCCGGCGGCTCGACCGCTCGCAGATCGACGAGCGGCTGCGGACCTTCCGGCAACTCGCCCGCATCGGGTGATCTTGACCGCCCACGACCGCGGGGTTTGCCGGTATCTTGATCCGACGGCTTTCCCTGGGTAAAGCCGACCCGCCCGAACCTGCCCCCGGAGGAGTCCCATGCTCGCGCGATTCGCCCGCCGTCTGCTCGTCCTGGTCCTGCCGCTGGTCCCGGCCGTCGCCGCGCACGCCGCGGACGCCGTCGCCGCCGCCCCGAAGCCGCCCAACATCCTCGTGATCTGGGGCGACGACATCGGGCAGTTCAACATCAGCGCGTACAACCTCGGGATGATGGGGTACCGCACCCCGAACATCGATCGCATCGCGCGGGAAGGCGCGATGTTCACCGACTGGTACGGCCAGCAGAGCTGCACCGCGGGCCGCGCCGCCTTCATCACCGGCCAGTCGCCGATCCGCACCGGCCTCACCAAGGTCGGCCTGCCCGGCGCCCCCGAGGGCATGCGGAAGGAGGACCCGACGATCGCGACGCTTCTCAAGGCCCGCGGCTACGCGACCGGGCAGTTCGGCAAGAACCACCTCGGCGACCGCGACGAGATGCTGCCGACGGCGCACGGCTTCGACGAGTTCTACGGGAACCTCTACCACCTGAACGCCGAGGAGGAGCCCGAGAATCCCGACTACCCGAAGGATCCCGAGTTCCGCAAGAAGTTCGGCCCGCGGGGCGTGATCCATAGTTTCGCCGACGGCCGCCTGACCGACACCGGCCCGCTCACCCGCAAGCGGATGGAGACCTTCGACGGGGAGGTCAACGCGAAGGCGATCGAGTTCATGGAGCGCACCGTGCAGGACGGCAAGCCGTTCTTCCTTTGGTGGAACTCGACGAAGATGCACATCTTCACTCATCTCGCCGAGGGCGTCGACGGCAAGACCGGCCTCGGGATCTACGCCGACGGCATGGTCGAGCACGATCGCCAGATCGGCGTCCTGCTCGCCGAGCTCGAGCGGCTCGGGCAGCTCGACAACACGATCATCATGTACTCGACCGACAACGGGGCCGAGACCTTCACCTGGCCCGACGGCGGGACCACCATGTTCCGCGGCGAGAAGAACACCCAGTGGGAGGGCGGCTACCGCGTGCCGTGCGCGATCCGCTGGCCGGGCACCATCAAGCCGGGCACGGTGGTGAACGACATCGGCGCCCACGAGGACATGCTCACGACCTTCCTCGCGGCGGCGGGCGAGCCGAACGTCGCGGAAGGGCTCCGCGCGGGCCGCACCATCGGCGACCGCACCTACAAGGTCCACCTCGACGGGTACGACCTCGGCCCGGCGCTCCGCGGCGAGGCCGAGTGGCCCCGCAAGGAGTTCCTCTACTGGACCGACGACGGCAGCGTCGCGGCGCTGCGCTACGGCAATTGGAAGGTGACGTTCCTCATGCAGGAGGCCGAGGGCATGGACGTCTGGCAGAAGCCCTTCACCGAACTGCGGGCGCCGATGCTGGCGAACCTCCGCATGGATCCCTTCGAGCGGGCCCAGGCCGAGCATGCGATGGGCTACCAACGCTGGTATCTCGAGCACATGTTCGCGATCGCGCCCGCCGGGGCGTATGTCGCGAGGTGGCTGCAGAGTTTCCGCGAGTTCCCGCCGCGGCAGAAGCCCGGCAGCTTCAACCTCGACCGCGTGATGGAGGCGGTCACGGGCTCGAGCGGCCAATGAGCCGGTGGCGGGCGTGCGTCGGCGTGCTGGCCGCGCTCTTCGGGGCCGGGTGCGCGACCCCCGATCCGCTTCCCTCCTGGAACGACGGGGCGACCCGCCGGGCGATCGTCGAGTTCGTGGGGCGGGTGACCGACCCCGCGAGCCCCGACTTCGTGCCGGCGCCCGAGCGGATCGCGGTGTTCGACCACGACGGGACCCTCTGGTCGGAGTCGCCGGCGTACTTCCAGCTGCTGTTCGCCCTCGATCGGGTGAAGGCGATGGCGGCGGAACGGCCCGAGTGGCGCGACACCGAGCCGTTCGCGTCGCTCCTGCGGGGTGA
>JBIKVN010000145.1:0-8033 GCA_044356865.1 Phycisphaerales bacterium
TTCCAGCTGCGTGCGAAGGATGGCGCGATCATCTACTTCCGCTCGATGGAGTTCGGCTTTCCCTTCCGCTCCAAGGTCCTCATCGTGCCCCGCGGCACCGAGTACGTCGGCTCGGCCCCCGACGGCAAGCCCGGTCACCGCTGGACGACGACCTACGGCCTCGTCGGGCTGAACGCCGACATCGCGCCGAACATCGTCGCCGACGGGCAGAACGAGAAGGGGCTCGCCTTTGGCATGCTCTACCTGCCGGGCTATGCGAAGTGCCTCGCCCCCGATCCGGCCGCGAACGACCGCGCCCTCGGCAGCTGGGAGGCCGGGATCTACCTGCTCTCGACCTGCGCCACCGTCGACGAGGCGGTGGCGGCGCTGCGCGGGAAGGTTCGCGTGACCGAGCAGGCCTTCCCGCCCTTCGGCAGCCCGCTGCCGGTCCACTACTGGATCGGCGACGCCAGCGGCAAGGTCGCGATCGTCGAGTTCGTCGACGGCGTGATGGACGTGCACGACAACCCGTTCGGGACGCTCACCAACTCGCCGCCGTTCGACTGGCAGCGGATCAACCTATCGAACTACGTGAACCTCTCGCCGGTGAACGTGCCTTCGGCCAGGCTCGGCGACGTCGAGGTGCCGAACTTCGGGCAGGGCAGCGGCTTTGTCGGCCTGCCCGGCGACCTCACGCCGCCCTCGCGGTTCGTGCGGGCGACGCTCTTCGCGCACTGGGCGACGCCGGCCCCGACCGCGACGGAGACGGTCAATCTCGGCTTCCACGTCCTGAACACCTTCGACATCTTCGACGGGGCGATCAAGAGCGACACCGGGAACCAGTCCGCGAACACCAAGGCGTTCCTCCCGTCGTCGGGGGCGCCGAAGGTCGTGAACACCGACACCACCGAGTGGGTCGTCGCCCACGACCGCACGAACCTCAAGACCTACGTGCGGACCTACGGCGGCCTCGAGATCCAGATGGTCGACCTGAAGAAGATCGATTTCGCGCAGCCCGGGCTGCGGACGATCGATCTCCGGAACGACTTCGCGCCCGAGGACATCACCGCGAGGGCGGTGCCGCTCCCGGTCAAGTGAGGCGCGGCGAAGCGAGCCGGTTGCGGCGGGGAAACTCGGGGGCGATACTCGGGCGATGATCCCGAGCCTCGTTGCCGTCGCATCGCTGGCCTTCGCGCCGCAGGTCCCGCCGGATCCCGCGGTCGCGGCCCTCGCGGCCCTGGACGGGCTTTCGCCCTCCTGGAACTCGCCCGGCCTCGACGCGGCCGGCTCGATGCCGATCGGGAACGGCACGCTCGGGGCGAACGTCTGGGTCGAGGGGAACGGCGACCTCGTGCTGCTGGTCGGGCACACCGACGCGTTCAGCGAGTGCGAGCGGCTGCTGAAGCTCGGCCGCGTGCGGATCTCGTGCGATCCGCCGATGGAGGTCGCGAAGGGGTTTTCGCAGCGGCTCGATCTCGCGTCGGGCTCGATCACCGTCGAGGCCGATGGGGTGACGCTCGAGACGCTCGTCGACCTCGGCTCGCCGTCGATCCTGGTGCGCGTCGCCTCGCAGGCGCCGCGGACGGTGACGGCGCGGCTCGAGCATTGGCGCGGCGAGGAACGTCGCCTGGCCGGAGGCGAGCTCAACTCGTCGTGGCTCATGCGCGACGCGCCCGACGCGGTCGCGGTGGTCGAGTCGGCCGACGTGGTCGTTCCCGACTCGCCCGCGGTGACCTGGTACCACCGGAACGAGCGGTCGTTCGTGCCCTTCACGCTCGGGCACCAGGGGCTCGAGTCGATCGCGGGCCGCGTGCCTGACCCCTTGCTCCACCGGACTTTCGGCGGGCGGATCGACGGCGACGGTCTCGTGCGGATCGACGCGAACTCGATGCGAAGCGAGAAGCCCGTGACCGAGGCCACGGTCCGCATCGTGACCCGCTGCGCCCAGGATCCCGACGCCGTGTCGTTCCTCGCGGCGCTCGATCGCGCGGCGGCCGCGACCGGCTCGTTCACCGACGCCGCCCGCCGCACCGCCGACGGGTGGCGGGCCCGCTGGACCTCGTCGTGGGTCTTCCTCGATCCGCCGGCGCGGTCCGAGGCGCTCGCTTCCCCGCACCCGTTCCGCGTCGGGTTCGATTCCGACGAGCGGAACCTCTTTCGCGGCACGCTGCGCGAGGTGCAGTTCGTGCCTCGGCCCTTGGCCGCCCGCGAGATGCCCGAACCGGTCGGCGACGGGATGATCTTCGGACGCGGGATCGGCGACTCGATGGACTCCGAGGCGATACCGGCCGTCGCGGGCGGCTTCACGATCCGTGCGATCGTGAACCCCGAGGCCGCCGGCCACACCGGTCGCATCGTCGACAAGCTCACCGCGGGGCGTTCGGACGGTTTCCTTCTCGACCTCCAGGCCGGGAAGCTTCGCGCGGTGGTCGGCGAGACGATCGTGCCGACCGACGCGGCGCCGCCCGCGGGCGTCGAGACCGCGGTCGCCCTGGTCGTCGACGAGGCCGGCGGCGAGGCGAGCGTCTGGATGGATGGGAAGGAAGTCGCTCGCGGCGGCTTGCGAGGCCGCGGCGTCACCGTCTCCGAGGCCTACGCCCTGCAGCGATTCGCGGCCGCCGCCGCCGCGGGCGGCGAGTTCCCGGTGAAGTTCAACGGGTCGATCTTCACCGTCGCCCCGCGGCCCATCGATGGCCAGCCGTGGAACGACGACTACCGACGCTGGGGCGGGAGCTACTGGTGGCAGAACACGCGGCTGCCGTACCACGGCATGCTCGCCCGCGGCGACGGCGACCTGACCGGGCCGCTCTTCGACTTCTACGCCCGCGTGGCCCCGGCCGCCGCGGCCCGCGCCGCCGCGTACTGGGGGTGCGAGGGCGTCGTCTTCCCCGAGACGATCACGACGTTCGGGATGTGCGGGAACGGCGATTACGGGTGGAAGCGCGAGGGCCTCGCGGCGAACGACGTCGACTGCCCGTGGTGGAAGCACGAGTGGACGCAGGGGCCCGAGCTCGTCGCGATGATGCTCGACCGCTGGGAGTGGCTCGGCGAGCGCGACCGGCTGGAATCGCAGGCGATCCCGATGGCCCGCGAGGTGGTGCGCTACTTCCTGTCGCGGTTCCCGACCGACGCGGACGGGAAACTCTCGATCACGCCGACGCAATCGCTCGAGACCTACTGGCACGGCGTGCGGAACGACCTGCCGACGGTCGCGGGGCTGCACGAGATTTCGCGGCGGCTCGCGGCGCTGCCCGAGGACGCGGGAACGGCCGAGGATCGCGAGCTCTGGAAGCGGCTCGCCGCGGTCCTGCCGCCGGTCCCGATGACCGAGCCCGCCGACGGCTCGCCCCGCCGCTTCCTTCCCGCGGCCGAGTTCTCGCCGCAACGGAGCAACAGCGAAAATCCCGAGCTGTATGCGATCTGGCCGTTCAACCTCTCGGGCGTCGGTCGCGGGCTGCTCGCCGAGGGACGCGCCTCGTACGAGGGCCGCATCGAACGCATGACCCACGGCTGGACGCAGGACGGCATGCAGGCGGCGCGGCTCGGCCTCGCCGACGAGGCGGCCGCGAACCTGCTCGCGAAGATCCGCAACACGAACCCCGCCTTTCGCTTCCCGACATTTTGGGGCCCCAACTTCGATTGGGTGCCCGACCAGTGCCACGGCGGGAACCTGCTGAGTGTGACCCAGGAGATGCTGCTGCAGGCGGCGGGGGGGAAGATCATCCTGTGCCCCGCGCTGCCGACCGACTGGTCGGGCTCGTTCCGGCTGCACGCGCCGGGGCGCACGGTGGTGACGGCCGAAGTCGGCGACGGAGAGATCCGCGGGCTCGATGTCCAGCCGCCCGAGCGGCGCCAGGATGTCGTGGCGGGTTGGGGGTGGACGATCGTGGACGGGAGCGTGAAGTAGGAAACGGCGTCCGTTCGCGCCGGTCGCCGTTGACCCAGCAAGCCCATGGAGCGTCGGCCGGACCGTCCTCCCCACTGACCGGCACGACGCTCATCGCGCGACGCGGCACTGGGGGCGTCGGTCCGCGACCGACGCGGGACGAGGACGGCGTTCATCGCGAGCTCAAGCCGCGTACGGCTATCGCTTTCATCCAAGGCGGTCGCGGACCGCCCACCCAGCGTCGGCCTGCGGCCGGCGCGAAATGGCATCGGGCCACTTCTCGGTCCCGATCTCATGTGTCCGGCCCCGAAAATCTCCCTCTTTTCTTCCAGCCCCGGCCTTTGACCCCTGCGGCCGTCTATCTTGCCGACTCGGCGTCTCGGCCCTTGGAGGGGGCCGACCGACCGCGGCTACAGGGGAAAAGGGAAACATGAACAGCGTGATTCGTGCGGCGTCCATCGCCGCGTTGGCATCCGTCGCCTCGGTCGAGGCCGGCATTTTCACGTATTCCGCGCAAGACCTGACCGCCGGCATCTCGAGCGGTGGGGCCGGCGACGAGGCCACCTTCAACGGGCTCACCGGCTGGTACGGCTCGCGGGCCCACAGCGAGTTCGGGTTCCTGCAATTCGCGTCGATCGGGTCGTCCCTCATGGACAACCAGTTCAGCGTGACGGCGAGGGCCTTCGTCAATGCAACTTCCCCCGGGTACGGCGGCTACGACGCCTACGCCTCGTATGAACTCGACTTCACGGTCACCGAGGATGCGATCGCCACGATCTACGTGGACCTCGGGAACGAGATGCCGCAGGGCTCGAACCTGAGCATGGCCCTGAGCGGTCCGGGCGGCAGCGTCTACTCCGCCTTCGGGGTCGACGAGACGATCTTCAACCGGACCCTTCTCGCCGGGACTTACCGGATGATCGCCCTGATCTGGACCACGGCCCCCTCGGCCGGTGACTTCGCGAACGAGTCGTGGCTCACTTTCTCGATGAACGCGATCCCGGTGCCGGGCCCGGCGGGAGTGGCGGTTTTTGGTGTTCTCGGGCTGGCGGGATCCCGCCGGCGGGTTCGCTGAGGGCGGGGTTTGGAGACTGAGTTCTCGGGCGTTGAGCGGCAGAATTGTTGCCGCGTGAACCGTTCCGGGGCCTCATGAGTGGTTTCGTCCGGTATCGTCCGGGCTCGCGCCGCGTCCCTAGGAGGGGTTCCGCGGACGCTGGGAAAGCCTTTCGGGAGGAAAAAGGGTCATGAAGAAGAGCATTGTTTTCGCGTCGCTGGTCCTCGGCTCCGTCGCATCGACGGTCGAGGCGGGCGTCCTCACCTATTCCAATCGCCAGCTGGTCGCCGGCATCTCGAACGGCGTCACGGCCGACGCGGTGACCGACAGCTCGTTCGATCCGTGGTTCGGATCGAGGTACGGCACCGCCGACGGTCTCGTCCAGTTCGCGGGCATCGGCTCGTCGCTCTTCTCTGACCAGTTCACCATCTCGGCGAATGCGGCCCTCTCTGCGAACGTTCCGGGCTACGGCGGGTACGAGGCGTACAGCAACTTCACCCTGAACTTCACGGTGACCGAAGACGCGTTCGTGACCTTCTTCCTCGACATGGGGGCCACGGGTGCCGAGGGGGCGGTCCTGGTCCTCGAGTGCATGGGGCCGTCGGCTCCGGTCTTCTCCCACACCCAGTCGGTGGTCGCGAACTTCACGCGGACGCTTGCCGCCGGCGACTACTCGCTGTTCGGAAGCATCTATCTCTCGGTCCCGTCCGAGGGCACCCTGCTGAACTCGGGCCTGGTCTCGGTCGCCGCGAATGCGGTGGCGGTGCCGGCTCCGGCGGCTCTGGCGGCCTTCGGGCTCCTCGGGCTGGCCGGTTCCCGTCGGCGGCGGTAAGTGATCCTGGCGGGATCCGAGGGGAGTTCAAGCCAGTGCGGTCGACTGCGCTGGTCTGTCGCCGCGCGGCGACAGCCTCACCGCGAAAGCCACGGCAGCCGCGCGAGGTCGACGTTCCCTCCGCAGAGGACGCACGCGAGCGGACGGCTCGCGTCGCCGCCCACACCTCTCGCCCCTCCCGACCCTCCCGCCCCTCCCGCAAGTATCGCCGCCACGCCGACCGCGGCGCTCGGCTCGATCACGAGGCGGGCCTCCTCCATCACCAGCCGCATCGCCGAGACGATCTCGGTTTCCGGGACCGTCACGATCTCGTCGACGAGGCTCGCCACGATCGGGAAGGTCAGCCGGCCTAGCGGCGCCCGCAGGCCGTCGGCCACGGTCACCGGCGGCCGCTGGGCGGCGAGGCGGCCGGTCCGCTTCGACTCGGCGGCGTCGTCGGCCAGCTCCGGCTCTGCCCCGACGATGCGAAGGTCGGGCCGCAGGGCCTTCGCCGCGATCGCGATCCCGCCGATGAGCCCGCCGCCGCCGACCGGGACGACCAGTGTCGCCGCCTCGGGAAGGTCCGCCAGAATCTCGAGAGCGATCGTGCCCTGGCCGGCGATCGTCCACGGGTGGTCGTAGGGCGGGACCATCGTGGCCCCGGTCGCGGCCTGGACCTCGTTCGCCTTCGCCTCGCGCTCGGCCGCGGTGTCGCCGCTCGTGACGACTGTCGCGCCCGCCGCCTCGACCGCGGCCCGCTTCATGGGCGACGCGTTGGACGGCATGACCACCCGACAGGGAATGCCGCGGTCGGCCGCGGCGGTCGCGAGGGCGAGGGCGTGGTTCCCTGAGCTGTGCGTGACCACGCCTCGGCCCGCGTCCGCGTCGGCAATCCGCCGCACCGCGTTCGTCGCCCCGCGGATCTTGAAGCTGCCGGTGCGCTGCGTCGACTCGAGTTTCAGGTGCACCGGCCGCCGCGTGCGGGCGGTGAGGGCGGGGCAGGGGATGGTCGGCGTGCGATGGACGAACGGCCCGATCCGCGCGGCCGCATCCCGCACGTCCTCGAGCGAGACCGCGAGGTCGCCCGCCGCGCTCATCGCCCGCTTCCGGCGAGGCGCTCGCGGCCCCAGAGGATCCAGCTCGAGTCGGGCAGCGACCGGCCCATGCTGCGGAACATGAACGAGAGCTGGGCGTTGTGGTAGAGGGCGTGCGTCGGTACCTGCATCAGGATGTCGGCGACGGACTGGCGGAACTCCTTGCCGTCGCGCACCCGGACGCGGACCGCGGCGAGCTCGCGTTCGTCGATCTTCGCGAGGTACGCGTCCCAGCGCGGCCGCACCTCCTTCCACGCCGCCGCGATCTCCGCCGCGTCGGGCAGCTCGTCGCGGGAGGGCATCGAGAGGGCGGCATCGGAACCCTCGAGCACGGCGATCCAGATCCGCTCGGCCCCGACGAGATGGACGAGCGTCGCATGCACGCTGCCGATCCCGATCGGGAATTCGCGGCGGAACTCGTCGGCCCGCAGGGCCGCGCACGCCTCGAGGGTGCGGCCGGTGAGCCAGCGGAGCCAGGCGTGGGCGTCGCGGACGGTGTCGATGGAGGTCATGACCGGACTATACGGTCCGCTTCCCGTCGCGGCGGTAGATCACGTCCTCGGCGATTCCGCCCGAGGGGTGACGGGCCAGGAAGCGGGTCGCGACCGGCCGGAAGCCATGCCCGGCGAGGAACGCATCGACCTCGGGGCGCTGGCAAGCCCCCGCATACGCCTCGAACCCGAACAGCTCGGCCTTGATCCAGGTGAAGCGATCGAGGATCGGCGCCGCCCCACGGAGGACCTTCAGCTCGGCTCCCTGGGTGTCCATCACGAGGGCGTCGAAACGTCCGAGGTCGACGCCTTCGCGGGCGAGGAGCGTCGGCAGGGTGACGGTCTCGAGCGCGATCGAGTGCGAGAACCCGACGTGCGGCCAGACGTCCCGATGGCCGGTCAAATCGAGCATCGACGACGACCGGCCGCCGTTGTCGGCAACGTTGAACTTCACCGTCGCCCCGTCGGTGTCGGAGACGAGGGCCCGGATCGCCCTCTGGCGGGCGAACCCCGCGATGTTCCGCTCGAGCAGCTCGAACACATCGGGCAGCGGCTCGACCCATACGACCTCGATGCCGCGTCGGTCGTATGTCCGCCGCTCCTGTCCGCGGTTCGCGCCGACGTGCACCACGCCGCGGGCGTGCCGGAGCACCGGATCGCGCAGGTCCTGGACGACGCTCCGGGCGGCCGCGAAGTACTGCTTGAGGGTCTTGGGCAT
>JBIKVN010000146.1:0-8007 GCA_044356865.1 Phycisphaerales bacterium
GATGCCGGGGGTCGACTCGCTGTCGCCGGTGGCGGACAGCTACGCGCGGGTCTCGTTCAAGGCGCTGGTGGTGCCGTTCGCGGCGTTGAAGCGCCTGGCGGACGTCACGGGCGACAAGCGCTTCGTGGCGGGCAACGCCTGGAACCTGCTGGCGGAATCGATCGGCGGGAGCGGCCATTCGCTGATCAACGGTCAGCTGCAAGGAGCCGCCCCGAACTCCGAACGGATCGGCAACCAGATCTGGAGCTCGTGGAAGCACGCGAGCCTCAATCCCGGGTCCCTTGCGATCGTCCGGGGATGGCTCGGCGGAACCGCTTCGACCGGCTTCGGCGCGATCGACCGGTCGCGTATCCCGGGTACCGTCGGAGGCGATGCCGTGGCGGTGTCCGTCACTCCGTGCGATTCGGCGGAACCGGTCGTCGATGGACTCCAGGCCATCGAGACCTCGCTCGGCGAGGATCTCGCCATGACCGCGTCCAGCATCATCCACTCGGTCGGCTGGTACTCCTACTCCACGCCGACGGCGGGAACGGTCGTCATCGACACCCGGGAGGGCTCGAGTTTCGACACCCGGCTCGCCGTCGTCTCGGACTGCGACGGGTCGCTGCTGTATGGCTTCAACGACAACGCCACCTCGTCCGAGACCTGGTCGCGGGTGACGTTCAACGCCGAGGCGAATGTGACCTATCTGGTGGCGGTGGGCGGTTCCTCGCCGGACCTCCACGGCACCGTGATGCTCTCGATCGTCGGCCCCGGCTCCTCGGGCAGTTCGGGTGACGACGACGACGAAGGGGACGACGGCGACGAAGGGGACGACGACGACGAAGGGGACGACGACGACGAAGGGGACGACGGCGACGAAGGGGACGACGACGACGATGACAGCGACGGCTGGGACGGAGGCGACCACTTCCGAGAGGACGACGGCGCCGGCTACTCCGCCTGCGAGGTCGCCACGAACCTCGGCGAAGGGGCGCATCCCGTCGCGATCGTCGCGGCGGAAGAGTTTCACCTGATGGGTGCCTGCGCGGGACCGCAGGGCGGCTTCAACCAGATCCGGAACGCCGCGACGTATCGGTTCGTTCCGATCGAAGGCGGCGTCTACATCGCCTCGACCTGCGGAGGCACCTGGCTGGACACCCGGCTGGCGGTGTTCGCCGACTGCGATGCCGGCGACATCATCGCCTGCAGCGACAATGCCCCGGGTTGCGACGGGGCTTCGGCGGCGACCTTCGAGGCGGCCGCGGGCCGTGAGTACCTCATCGTGCTCGGCACCAAGCACGAGGACGACACGGGAGCCGCGCTCCTGACCCTCGAGCGGATCGCGGGCGAGGCCGCTGCCCGCCGCACGCTCATGGCGGTCGGCGTGTCGTCGCTTCCCGGCGCGAACGGCTCCGTGACCGGGATCAAGACGCATGACATCGTTCTCCGCGACGAGACGGTCGGTGCGTGGTCGATGCATTTCGACGGATCCGATGTCGGTCTCGGGAACTTCGGGATCGACGCGCTCGCGATCCACCCCGACGGTTCGCTGGTGATGTCGTTCGACAAGGACGCCTCGATTCCCGGCCTCATCGGCGGTCCTTCGGGCAACTCGGTGAACCGGTGCGATCTCGTCAAGTTCGTGCCCTCCTCGCTGGGTTGGAACACATCGGGGCAGTGGCAGTTCTGGTTCGACGGTTCGGATGTCGGCGTCGACAACGCCCAGGAGGACATCGATGCCCTCGAGATCCTTGCCGACGGAAGCCTGTTGATCTCGGTGAAGACCAAGCTCACGGCCGGTCCGCTCGCGAACGTGCCGTCCTCGAGCGTCGCCCGTTTCGTCCCGACTTCGCTGGGACAGGTCACCGCCGGTTCCTGGTCGCTGTATGTCGACGGCCCCGACGTCGGTCTCTCGACGGGGTCCGAGAACATTGACGCGATCTCGGCCGGTCCGGGCGGGCGCCTCTCATTCTCGACGACCGGGACCTTCTCGGTGCCGAGCGCGAGCGGGGGCGGAGCCGATGTGCTCGACTTCTTCCCGGTCTCGCTCGGGGCGTTCACCTCCGGCAACTTCACGGTGCATTCCACCGGCGCCGGCCAGGGAATCCCGAACGGAAAACTGAACGCCCTCGCCGAACTGCCCTGAGCGGCACCGCGATCGCACCCGATCCCGGGCGGAGGAGCGGGACTCGTCCCGCTTCACCTCCCGGGATCGTCGCGCGCCGGGAGGTTTTCGCCGCCGGACAGGCGGGTACCGGGCGGATCGGCGACGTTTCCCCTTGCCGGTGCTCGGCGGGTTCGCATACCTTTGACCCTCCGTCCCATTTCGGGAGGGATCAAGGGAGTCCATGCCGAGGCCCCAATCTACATCCCGTCCGCCCGAGGCCAGCCGGTTCCGTCCGATGTTCCTGTCGGTGGCGGTGTTCCTCGGTGTCCTCGCGGTGCGGATCGATGCCGCCGAGACGGTGACGGTCGGCTATTCGGCGGGCGAGCCGGGCACCCGCTTCCACAGCACCTTCTCGTGGACGGTCACCGAGGTCCTCGAGCACGGCACGTTCGCGGACGGTTCCCCGTGGGTCCGCGTGGCGGCGGGTTCGCAACTGGTCGGGGTGTCGCCGCAGAGCGAGTACCGCACGACATCGTCGGGCTTCACGGTGGCGGTGAACGGCTCGGCGAAGAACCCGCGGATGCAGATCTACGTGGATCCGCAGACGCTCTCGATCGTGACGGTCGGGAAGCAGCTGTTCGATTCGCGGCGGATCTTCCTGGCGCCGCCATCGAACCAGGCGGCGGTGGACGCGACTTTCGACTTCGCGGCGAACATCGGGATGCCGGACCCGGCGACGGGCCAGATCGCGCCGGTGCCGCTGGGGCCGGGCGACGTGGTGGTGACGGCGCGTTCCCGTTGGGTGGAAGACGGTCCGTTCACCTGGACGGAGGGCGGCTCGCTGCCGAACGGCGATTTCGGGCGTCGTACGGCGATCGATCGTTTCGGGGTGCTGACGGTGCTGGAGACGGCGCCGACGGTCCCGAGTTTCCGTCCGCCGCTGCAGTGGCGTCCGGGGTTCGAGTCGACGCGTCCGGCGCCGATCCCGGTGTCGTCGGTGATCGGGGACGAGACCGCGCTCTTGCATTGGGGCGGGGTGGACCACACGGGCGTGGAGCTGCTGCTGAAGAGCCCGACCTTCCATGACGGGAGCGGGATCCTGTACCAGAGTTCGCAGGCGCAGTACGCGCTGAGCGAGGATCCCTCGCGGCAGGGCACGATCGTGTACGGGGCCAACCAGGCGAAGGTGGTGATGGAGGCCGTGCTGTTCGCGGCGACGGACGCGAGCCTGGCGTCGTCGGTGCGGGTGCCGGTGCGGAACCGGCTGATCCAGTACGGGATCGACAGCTACGGGGTGGCGATGTCGCTGGGGAACACGAAAGCGGGTGCGGGCCAGCGTGCAGCGGAGCTGAAGCCGTGGATCCTGCTGGCGGGCTGGTGGCTGGACCGGGCGGAGATGCGAGACGTGTTCGGGTCGATCCGCGGGATGTACGCGGGTACGCCGGTGTCGGACCTGTCGGACGGCGACTTGGGCCGGATGCTGTTCCACGAGGACTTCGTGGCGGTGCAGGTGCGTGGCGGGATCGGACTCGGGTCGCCGTACCACCAGGTGTGGGGCCCCGGCCAGGCCTACCGCGTCACCGGCTCGTCGACGGCGATGTCCGTCGGCCTCCTCGATGCCGGAACGCTCTCCGGCCAGTTCGGCCGGATGGAGATCGACGGGGCGGTCCGGCATCCGGGGCTGCATGCCCGGCATCCGTACAAGTATTACGGCTGTTCGCTCGTCATCGAGGGTGGCGCCGGGGCCGGCGACACCGTCTACCGGGTGATCGAGGTGGGCGAGTCCAAGGGCAGCATCGGTGAGTACGTGATCGTCGATCGTCCGTGGCAGGCCGGCGGTCCGGACGAGACCTCGACGGTGCGGATGTTCCCGTTCCGGAACGGCGATTTCGTTCCCGGGCTCACCACGGACCTGGGCCGCTGGTACTTCTCGACGAAGGGCCAGATGTCGATGCCGGGGGTCGACTGCCTGTCGCCGGTGGCCGACAGCTATGCCCGGGTGTCGTTCCGGGCGGTGGTCGCTCCGTACGCGGCGCTCAAGCGGCTCGCGGACGTGACCGGCAGCGGCGACTGGCTCCGCGGGAATGCCTGGCACCTGCTGGCCGAGGCGATCGGCGGGACGGGAAACTCGCCGGGAGACGGGATGCGGTACGGGGCGGCTCCGGATTCCGAGCGGATCTACAGCCAGATCTGGAGCTCGAGGCGGCACTCCAGCCTCCGGCCGGGGGAACTGGCGATCGTGAAGGACTGGATCGGCGACGACGGCACTCCGTCGGGGTTCGGCTACATCGACCGCAGTCGCCTGCCCGGAACCACCATCCAGCCGCTGCGGCCCGGCTTGCCCGACTGCCTGGACGCTCCGCTCATTTCCGAAGGATTCTCGGCGGTCCGCACCGCGGCCGGCCTTGATGTCGAGATCCCGTGGGTCGGCACGGTGCACGCGGCGGGCTGGTTCAGCTTCCGCGCCCCGTCTTCGGGGATCGCGCAACTGCGGGTACGGTCCAAGGAAGGACTGCTCATCCTCGCGGCCGCCGTCGAGGATTGCGAGGCGGAGTCGGTGCTCGACCTCGGCTGGCCGGCCCGGCATCCCGAGGGCGGCACCTCTTCTGAGGTCCTGCTCGACCTCGAGGTGAACCGGACCTACTACCTCATCGTCGGCGGCCTCACGCCGTTCGACCACGGCAAGCTCGGCATCGAGCTGAGTTTCCCTGCCTTGCCGGACGGCAGCGAGGAAGATCCCGGCGAGGGCGGCGACTGAACGCCCGGAAGGGGCGCGGACGGAACGCCGCCCGGTTCGCTCAGAGGACGATCGAGTCGCCGCGGCGGATTCGTTCCGGCAGCGTCACGCCCGCGAGGTCGCGCGGCTCGAGCGCCGTGAGCGGCGAGATCTCGAGGTCGGCGTCGACATGCCCGTCCGGCCGCCGGGGCACCTCGACGCCGGCCGCCGCGAGCCATGCCCCGGCCCGGTCGCTCTGCAGGCGGTGGCTGCTCGCGGCCGAGTCCTCGCCGGCGGCGTTCTTGATCGGGGCGAACTCCTCGGTGCGGGCGGTCTCGACCACGAGCGACGCGCGGGCGAAGGCGAGGGCGTCAAAGACGAAGGTCTCGAACTTGATCGCGTTCGGCTCGGCCGGTTCGATGCGGCGACCGGTCGCGGGATCGAGGTGCGGGACCTTCTTGAGAGCGCGATGGAACGGGAGGCCGGCGCCCTCGGCGGTGATCCGCTCGAGGAACGAGCGGGCGATGAGGTGGATCGCGATCGAGCCGCCGCGGAATCGCAGGCGGCCATCGGGATCGCGGGCCTCGGCGAGCGATTTGGGCAGGTCGCTGTACTCGACGACCGCGGTGCGGCCGTCGACGCGGGCGAAGACGCCGACTTTCTCGCCGGCGTCGCGCTTCATGACCGCCTTGCTCGACATCTCGCCGCTCGACCCGGGGTGCGCCGCGTGCAGGCCGAGGAAGATCGGATCGAGGATCCGCACGAGCGGGTTGTCGACCTGGAAGTAGGCCAGCTGCTCGATGCCGCGGGCGGCCATGTCCTCGAGGGCGCCGCTGCGCCGCAGGCCGCGGAGGGCGCCGCCGTGGCCGTCGGGATTGACCGCGAGGACGCCGCGATCCTCGAGCAGCAGCTTCCCGTCGAGCGAAAGCGAGGGCATCGTGCCTTGCGGGAACAGGAAGGTGTCCCGCTCCTCGCGGCCGAACCAGTTGTTGTCGCGAAAGAAGCCGCGGGTCTCGGCGTCGTTCAGCGGGCTGGTCATGATGTACCAGGGCACCGTGACGCCGAAGCGGCGCTCGACCGCGGCGATCTGCTCGGCGAAGGTGCGGAAGAGCGGCTTGCCGGTGACGACGGTCGCGGGGAACGTGCCCTTCGGGCCCCGCCAGCCGAGCCGCGTGCCCTGGCCGCCCGCGACGGTGAACGCGGCGACACGGCCGGCGCGGAGGAGGTCCTCGCCGACGGCCCGGAGCGAAGCGCGTTCCGGGGCATCGAGCGCGATGTACGGAGCGGGCTCGATGCGGGCGGGATCGGCGTGGGAGTCGGCTCCGACCTCGCGGTGCAGCCGGGCAAGGGCGTCGAGGTCGAGCTCCTCGAGCTGCCCGAGGAACGCGGCGAGCTCCGCAGGGGAAAGCCCTTCGACGCCGGCCAGCACGTGATCTTGCCCGGCCGCGGCCAGCCGCCCGCGCTGCCGGGCGAGACGGGGGGCGAGGTCGGTGGCGATGGATCCGCCGTTGGATGCGGTGGTCATGCGGAACGGCTCAGGCGGGGGTGATCGGTTCCGACCATCCCTCGGGGCGGTGGCGGACGATCCGGCCGCTCTCGAGGTAGATGACCTGTTCCGACATGTTCGTGCAGTGGTCGGCGATGCGCTCGAGGCCCTTGGTCACCGCGAGCAGGCGGAAGCCGAAGGTGACGGTGAAGGTGCCCTTCGTGATCCGTTCGGACGCGTCCTGCAGGATCTTCGCCTTGAAGCCGGTCACCGTGTCGTCGAAGAGCAGCACCTGCTGGGCGAGCTTCGCGTTCCCCTCGGCGACGGCGCGGTTCGTGTCGCGGAGCATGCCGCTCACGCTGTTGGCCATGACGCGGAAGGTATCGGGGATGCGCTCGCCCCCGGGCCGCTCGCGGAGCACCGCGTCGGCGATGTCGACGGCGCAGTCGGCGATCCGCTCGAGCTCGTTGTTCACCTTCACGATGGTGAGGACCGAGCGGATGTCGTAGGGATCGGTCACGCCCATCGCGAGCAGCGGGATCGAGGCCCGCTCGATCTCGACGTCGACGCGATCGATCTCGTCGTCGAGGCCGGCGACGGTCGCCGCCTTCGCCGAGTCGCCGTCGAAGAAACTGTCGACGGCCCGGAGGGTCAGGGCCAGCACCCGGTCGCCCTGCCGGACGAGGTCGGAACGGAGGGCGGAAAGCTTCTCGTGGAACGGGTTCGGGGCCATGGTCGGGGTCGGCCGGATACGGGGCCGGATTCTATCGTCCGAGGGTACGCTGTCGGGATGAACCCGAATCCCGGAAATGCCCCGGCGACGATCGGCCTCGGCGTGAACATCGACCATGTCGCGACCATCCGTCAGGCCCGCCGGACCTACGAGCCCGATCCGGTCTGGGCGGCGGTCGAGGCGCAGCTGGGCGGGGCGGACGGGATCACCGTGCATCTCCGCGAGGACCGGCGGCACATCCAGGACGGCGACCTCGACCGCTTGGCCGGCGTCACCCAGGGGAAGCTCAACCTCGAGATGGCGGCCACCGACGAGATGATCGGGATCGCCTGCCGGCTGAAGCCGCAGACGGCGATGCTGGTGCCGGAGGGGCGGCACGAGGTCACGACGGAAGGGGGCCTCGATGTCGCCGGCCAACGGACGGCGCTGCAGGACCGGGTTCGGCGGCTCATCGACGCCGGGATCGCGGTGAGCGTCTTCATCGACGCCGACCCGCGGCAGGTCGACGCGGCCCGCGAGGTCGGGGCGTCGATCTGCGAGGTTCACACCGGGCCGTACGCCCATGCGTTCGACGGCGGGATCCGCGATGCCGAGGGCGCGGCGGCCCGGGCCGAGCTGGCGAAGGTGGCCGAGGCCGGACGGCGGATCCGGGCGGCGGGCATGCGGTTCAACGCCGGCCACGCCCTGAACTACCGCAATGTCGGACCGATCGCCGCCCTCGATGGGGTGCGGGAGCTGCACATCGGCCACGCGATCGTGAGCCGGGCGGTGTTCGTCGGCATCCGCGAGGCGGTGCGGGAGATGAAGCGGTTGATGGTCGAGGCGGCCGACCGGGCGGCTGCCCAGCGGGGTGGCTGATCGCGGCGGACGAACGCCGCTATCCTCGCGTCTCCCACGGATGGGAACCTCTTCAGGGAGATCGCATGGATCGCGCCGCCCCCACGAACCTTCACGGCTGCTACACCGCCCTCATCACCCCGTTC
>JBIKVN010000147.1:0-8002 GCA_044356865.1 Phycisphaerales bacterium
CCGACTCCGCTTCCCGGCGGGCGGGCGGCGGCGATACTGCCGCCATGCGGGTGGCGATCCTCTTCAATCCGGCCTCGGGACAGGGGCGCGCCGAGGCCGAGGCCGGGCGTTTTGCGGCGGCGCTCGAGGCCGCGGGTCACTTCGTGCGGCCGATTCCCTCGCGGCCCGGGCCCGATCGGGCGTGGCTCGAGGGGCCGCTTCGCGAGGCCGACGCGCTGCTCGTGGCCGGCGGAGACGGGGCGATCCGCCTCGCGGCGGGGCCGGCGGCGCGGGCCGGGGTGCCGGTGCATCACCTCCCGCTCGGGACGGAGAACCTCTTCGCCCGCCAGTACGGCGGCAGCCGCACGCCCGAGGAGGCGGTGGCGGCGCTCGCCCGCGGGGCGGTTCGCGCCGTCGACCTCGCCTCGATCCGGGCGGGCGGGGCCGAGGAGGATTTCACGATCATGGCCTCGCTCGGGGTCGACGCGGCGATCGTGCACGACCTCGCGGCGCGGCGGAACGGACCGATCTCGCACCTCTCCTACCTCGGGCCGGTCGTCCGCCAGGGGCTCGCGTGGGAACCGCCGGTGATCTCGATCTCGATCGACGGCGACCGGTGGCGCGAGCTCGGCCGCGGGCTGCTGGTCGTCGCGAACGCCGTGGTCTATGCCCTCGGGATCGATCCGGTGCGCGGGGCCGATCCGGCCGATGGCCTCCTCGATGCGGCGTTCCTTCCCTGCGAGGGTTCGTTCGAGGCTCTCGCGGCGGCGCTGCGGTCGCTTGCCGGCGGCGGGTTGCCCGAGGTCGAGCGGATCGCGGCCAGCTCGGTGCGGGTGCGAGCCCGGCCCGGCGGACTCTGGCAGGTCGACGGCGACCCCGGTCCGCCTGGCTTCGGGGGCGACCAGGAAGCGACTCTCGCGGTGAGGCCGGAGCGGCTGCGGGTGCTCGGGGCGGGGTGAGGGGCGCAGGAATCGCCGTCCGAGGCCCGGCCATCGGCGAAAGCTGCAGCACGGGCGCGGGAAACGCCGATCCCGGTCGCCACTCGGATGCCGACCCTTCCCTTCGAACGGACGCCGCCCCGGCCAGCCCGCGATCTCGATGCGCTGGCCGCGGTCGAACTGCCGGTGCGCGTCGAGCTCGGACGGGTTCGGCTGCTCGTCGAGGATCTTCTTCGCCTCGACGGCGACTCGGTCGTCGAGCTCGACCGCCGCCCCGAGGATCCGGTCGACATCCGCGTGGGCGGGACGCTGGTCGCCCGCGGCGAGCTGGTCGCGGTCGAGACCCCGGCCGGCCCGCGGATCGGCGTGCGGCTCGTCGAGATCCTCGATCCCCCGACGCCGCGGTGACGCCATGCCGACGCCCCGCCGACGAACGCTCGCGGTGCTTGCCCTCGCGATGGCGACGGTGGTCTTCGAGGCGGGGGCCGCGCCCGCCGTCGAAGGCCGGCCGCTCGTGCCTGCGACGGGTTCCGCCGTCGACGAGGCTTCGCCGAGGTCCCGCTCGATGGGCGAGGAGGCGACCCGCACCGCGGTCGCCCTCGGGGCGGTTTTGGGTCTGGTGCTGGTCGTGCGTCACCTCGCGCGCCGTCGCGCGCCGCTCGGCGGCGCGAAGGGGCTCGCCGCGGGCGGGCTGGTCGAGACGCTCGGCCGCACCCCGCTCGGCCGCGGCCGCTCGATCGTCCTCCTGCGGGTCGGCCCGCGGATCCTCTGCCTCCACGAGGGACCGCAGGAGACCCGCACGCTCTGCGAGTTCACCGAGCCGCGCGAGGTCGAGCCGCTGCTGTCGGCCCTCGCCCGCGGCGACGGCCCGGTCGAGACCGTCGACCTCACGCGGCGCGAGCCCCGCCGGAACGGCCCGGCCGGGAGGTCGGCGTGAACCCGTCGGAGGAGGTCAATCCGCTCGCGATGCTCGACGAGGCGGCGCGGGTCCTGCCCGGCGGTTCCGCGGCGACGAGCGTGAACCTCCTGCTGCTGCTCACGGCGCTCGCGGTGGTGCCGAGCGTGCTCATCCTCTGCACGAGCTTCACCCGCATCGCGATCACCCTCGGCATCCTGCGGCAGGCCCTCGGGGCTCCCGGGATCCCGCCGGGGCAGGTCGTCGCGGGGCTGTCGCTCTTCCTCTCGCTCGTGGTCATGGCCCCGACCGGCGAGCGGATGTGGCGGGAAGGCCTCGGGCCGTGGCTCCGCGGCGAGGAGACCGACCGCGCGGTCGCGTGGGAACGCACCGCGGAACCGCTGCGGGAGTTCATGATCGCGCAGATCGAGGCGACCGGGAACGTGGACACCGTGCTCACCCTGCTCGAGCACCGCGGCGTCGACGTGCGCGAGCCGTCGCGGCTCACCTGGGAGCGCGACGTCGACCTCGTGACGCTGGTGCCGGCGTTCGTCCTGAGCGAACTCAAGACCGCGTTCCTCGTGGGCTTCCGCATCTGGCTGCCGTTCCTGGTGATCGACCTCGTGGTGTCGAGCCTCCTCGTCTCGATGGGCATGATCATGCTGCCGCCGGTGCTGGTTTCGCTGCCGTTCAAGCTGCTGCTTTTCGTCCTCGTCGACGGGTGGCGGCTGGTGACCGCGGGATTGCTTTCGGGTTTCGCCGAGCCCGCGGCGAAGGTCGCCGCGTGGCTGCCAACGCTGCCGGCCGGGGGCCTCGCGTGAGCGGGCCCGAGCCGATCGAGCTGGCGCGGGAGGCGATCGCCACGGCGCTCGCGGTGGCGGCGCCGGTGCTGGCGACGGGGCTGGTGGTGGCGCTTCTCGTCGGCATCGGGCAGGCCCTCGTCCAGATCCAGGACCAGACCCTCGCGGCGGTGCCGCGGCTGCTCGCGATGGCGGTCACGGCGGCGCTGCTCCTCGGCTGGATCGCCGAGCGGATCCTCGACTTCGCGGCCTTCTGCTTCGCGCCCACATGACCGACGCCGCCGCGAACATCCCCGCCACCGCGCTCCTCGTGGCCTGCCGCCTCGGGGGCATGGCCGCCGTGATGCCGCTGCTGGCGGGAACCTCGGTGCCGGTGCGGATCCGGGCCGGGCTGGTCGCGGTGTTCGCCGCGTGCGCGACGCCGGCGCTCGTGGCCGGACCGCTGGCCGGCGCGGCGCCGCCGGCCAGCGCAGGCGAACTGCTCGCGATGGCCGCGGCCGAGACCGCGGTGGGGGCGGCGCTCGGGTTCCTGGCCCTGGTGCCGTTCCTGGCCTTGCGCACGGCCGGGGCGGTGCTCTCGCCGCACCTCGGCTTCGGTTTCGCGCGGCTCTTCGATCCGGCCAGCGGCGAGGAGACCGATCCGGTCGAGCGGCTGCTGATGCTCCTCGGCATCGTGGCGTTCCTCTCGATCGGCGGCCTCGAGGCGACGCTGCTGGCCGCGGTGCGCAGCTTCGAGTTCGTGCGGCTCGGTGGGGCGGGGGCGGTCGAGGCGGTCGGCGGGCTCGCGACCGACGGGCCGCTGGTCTCGCTGGTCGCGGGCCTCGTCGCGGCCAGCCTCGAACTCTCGCTGCGGGTCGCGACGCCGGTGGTCGCGATCCTGCTCGCGGAATCGCTCGTGTCGGGCATGCTCGCCCGCAACCTGCCGGCGCTCAACCTGCTCGGGATCGGCTTCCCGCTGCGGGTGCTCGTCGGCCTCGGCGGGCTGCTCGCGGCGCTCGGGGCGATGCACGGGACTTTCCGCGACTGGCTGCTGGCCCGCGGCAGCGTCCTCGACGAGCTGGTGCGGCTCGGGGGGAGCGCCTGATGGCCGACGGCGTCGCGAACTGGGAACGGACCGAGGAACCCTCGCCCCGGCGGCTCCGCGAGGCGCGGCTCGACGGCCGCATCGCCCGCTCGCCCGATCTCGGGACGGCGTGCCTCCTGCTGGCGGCGGCCGCGGCGGTGACGCTCGGCGGCGGGGCGGCGGTGCGTTCGCTCGGCGGCTTTCTCGCCGCGGCCCTCGCCCCGTCGCGGCCGTTCACCGATCCGGCGGCGGTGGGCGACGCGGCGCTCGAGGGCGTCCTCGCGGGGGCGTCGATCGTGCTGCCGGCCGCGGCCGGCCTCGCGGGCGTCGCGTGGCTTGCGGGGTTCCTCCAGGTCGGTGCGGTGTTCACGACGCGGACGATCGCGCCCCGTCCCGTGCGGCTGTCGCCGGCGGCGAATCTCGCGGGGCTCTTCTCGATGCGGTCGCCGCGGCGGCTCGGGATCGATCTCGCGAAGGTCGCGGCGGCGGTCGGCGCGGTCTGGTGGGCGATCGGCGGCGAGGCGGGGACGATCGTCGGGTGGATGTCCCTGCCGGCCGGCGAGGCCGCGGGCGGTGCCGCGGGAATGCTCGTCCGCGTCGCCTTCGCGGCGGGGGCGGCGCTGCTGGCCCTCGGATTCCTCGACTGGCTGCTCGAGCGGCGGCGGATCCGCGGCGAGCTTCGCATGACCCGCCGCGAGGCGATGGAGGACCGCAAGGAAGAGGAAGGCGATCCGTCGTGGCGAGGGAGGCGGGTCGAGTTCGGCCGTTCCCTCGCGGACTCGCCGGCCGTCGCGGTGCGGCGGGCCACGGCCCTGGTCTTCTCCCGCGCCGAGTCGCTCGCCTTCGCGATCGAGGTTCCGGACTCGGGCGAGCCGCGGGTGGTCGCCGCCGGCGGCGGGAGCGCCGCGGTGCGGCTCGCGGCGCTCGCGGCGGCCGCGGGCGTGCCGATCGTGCCGGACGGGTCGCTGGCCCGCGGGTTCGCGGCGTCGCGTTGCCGTCCCGGCGACGCCGTGCCCGCGTCCGTCCGGACGGCCCTGCTCGAGCGGCTTGCGGCCCTTCCGGAAGTCGCGGCGCGGCTCGGTCGCGACGGGAGGGCGGCATGAAGTCGATGCTGGCACCGCTCGGGCTCCTGCTGCTCGTCGGCGTCCTGGTGGTGCCGCTGCCGGCCCCCGCGCTGGACCTTCTCATCTGCGGGAACATCGCGGTCTCGGCGCTGGTCCTGCTCACCGCGGTGCGGCTGCGGCGGGCCCTCGACTTCACGGCGTTCCCGGCGCTCCTGCTCGCGACGACGCTGGTGCGGCTCGTGATCAACGTCGCGTCGACGCGGCTCATCCTGTCGATCGATGCGCCGACGCCGGAGGCCGCGGACGGCGCCGCCGGAAGGGTCATCGAGGCGTTCGCGGGCCTGGTCGCCGGCGAGAGCGCGGTGGTGGGGGCGGTGGTCTTCCTCATCCTCGTCCTCGTGCAGTTCGTGGTGGTGACGAAAGGCGCGACCCGCATGTCCGAGGTCGCGGCCCGCTTCACGCTCGACGCCCTGCCCGGGCGGCAGATGGCCGTCGACGCCGATCTCGCGGCCGGGGTGATCGACGCCGAAGCCGCCCGCGACCGCCGCGAGGCGATCGCCCGCGAGGCGGACTTCCACGGGGCGATGGACGGCGCGAGCCGCTTCGTCCGCGGCGACGCGATCGCGGGCCTGGTGATCGTGGCGGTGAACGTCCTCGGCGGGTTCCTGATCGCGCGGCTCGAGCTCGGTTGGGGCTGGGGCGACGCGGTCAAGACCTTCACCCTGCTGGCGATCGGCGACGGGCTGGCGGCGCAGATCCCCGCGTTTCTCGTGGCGACGGCGAGTGCTCTCGTCCTCGCCCGTACCGGCGACGGCGCCGCGGTGGGGGAGGAACTTCCCCGGCAGTTGCTGGCCGATCCGGCGCCGCTCTGGCTCATCGCGGGGTTTCTCGCGGTGCTGGCCCTCGCGGGACTTCCCGCGACGCCGCTCCTGGTCGCGGCGGCGACGGTCGGCGCGGTCGCGTTCGCGGCCGGGGCGAGTCGCCGCGCGGACGGTGGCGAGCCGGCGCCGCCCGAGCCGGCGGAGGCGATCGCCCCCGAGGCGCTGCTGGCCATCGACACGCTCGAGATCGAGATCGGGTTCGCGCTCGTTCCGCTCGTGACCGGTTCGGCGGCTGGCTCGGCGGTTGGCGGCGGCGACCTCCTTTCCCGGATCGCCGCGATCCGTCGCGACCTGGCCGAGGAGCTCGGGCTTCTCGTGCCGCCGGTGCGGATCCGCGACGACCTCTCGCTGCCGCCGGAGTCCTTCCGCATCCGGCTCCGTGGCCATCCGGTCGCCGACGGCGCGGCGAGGCCCGACGCGATGCTTGCGGTCGAGACCGGCGTCTCGCCACCGCTCGAGGCGGCCTTGGCCGAGCTCGGCGAGGGGCGGGCGGCCCGCACCGTGGACCCGGCCACCGGCCTGCCCGCGGCCTGGATCGATCCGGCGAAGGCCGACGCCGCCGCGGCCGCGGGACTGGCGGTCAGCGACGCGGCGGGGGCGGTCGCCGCCCGCCTGGCCGCGACGGTGCGCCGCCACGCCGCCGAGCTCGTGACCCGCGAGGAGACCGCGGGCCTCCTCGAGCGCCTGGCCGAGCGCTGCCCGCGGCTGGTGGCCGAGGCGGTGCCCGCGGTCGTGAAGCCGGGGGAACTCCGCACGGTGCTGCAGGCGCTGCTTCGCGAGGGCGTCCCGATCCGCGACCTCGAGACGATCGTCGAGACCGTCGCGGACCGGATCGAGCTCACGCGGGATCCCGACCTCCTCGTCGAGTTCGTGCGACAGGCCCTGCGCCGCACCATCTGCGGACGGCTCGCCGAACGGGCCGGTCGCGGCGGGAAACCGCGGCTGCGGGCGGTGACCGTCGATCCCGAACTCGAGGAACGCCTCGCGGACCTCGTCGAGCGCGGCCCCGCGGGCACCTCGATCCCGGTTCCCGCCGAGCTGGCCCGTTCGCTCGCGGCCGCGGTCGCCGCCGCGGCCGCGCCGCTGGTCGAAGCGGGTCGTCCGGTGGTCGTCCTCGTCGCTCCCGCGGCCCGCGCGGCGCTGCGGACGGCCCTGTCCCGCACGCTGCCCGAGGCCGTCGCCCTCGGCTACGGCGAGGTCGATCCCGAGTGCGAGGTCGAGAGCGTGGGCACGGCCACGCTCGCCGCGCCCGCCGAGGCGCCGCTCGCGAGGTAGCGAGCGCCGCCGTATCTTTCCGACGCACGCCATGGAGGGCCTGCGCATGACCGTACGCAACTACCGCGCCCACTCGATCGAAGAGGCCATCACGGCCGCCCGCGAGGATCTCGGCCCGGATGCCGTCATCCTCTCGACCCGCACCTGCGGGCCGGTCGGGTTCTTCGGCCGCTTCCTCGGCAACTTCCTCGGCAACCGCCGCGCGGTGTACGAGCTGACCGCCGCGAGTCCGGACGGCTTCTCGCGGCCGCTGCCGGACCTGCCGCGTTGGGATGCGCCGGAGCCCCCGGCGGAAGGCATCGCCTTCCGCGAGCTCGACGACGGGGCGATCGAGTTCGTCGCCGCGAACGAGGAGGACGGTGCGGCGGAAGTCGCAGAGGTCGAGGAATCTGGGGAAGCCGAGGAAGCCGAAACGGACGGGCCGGCCGAGCCGCTCGAGGCGAGCGAGCCCGCCCCGGCGCCCGGCGAGCTTCCCGTCGCGAGGCGGCTTGAGTTCCCGCCGGCCGCGGCGAGCGTCGAGCCGAAGCCGGCGCCCGTCGAGGCCGCTCGGGGGGACGGGCTCTCGGTCTCGGCGAGCGCCGCCCCGCGGCGGCCCGATCCCGAGCTCGACGAGATCCGCACCCTCGTTGGCGCGGTGCTCGAGCGGAAGGGAACGCTTTCGGTCGACCTGCGGCCGCCGGCGATCGCGGCGCTGGCCCGCCGGCTCGAGGAGGCCGAACTCGACGTGTCGATCGTCGGCGCGCTCGGCGACGACCTCGTCCGTTCTTTGCCGCCCGAGGCCCTCGCGAGCCCCGCGGTGGTGCGGGCCGCGGCGGTCGAGCGGCTGGCCGCGCTGTTGCCGCCCGCGGCCGCCGACGGGCTCGAGCCCGAGCCGCCCGAGCGCGGCGGCTGGCGGCGCGACGGCCGCCCGCATGTGGCGGCGTTCATCGGCCCGACCGGCGTCGGCAAGACCACGACCGTCGCCAAGATCGCGGCGGGCCTGCGCCTGCGCTACGGCGCCCGCGTGGCCCTCGTCACGAGCGACACCTACCGCATCGCCGCGGTCGAGCAGCTGCGGACCTACGCCGAGATCATCGGCCTGCCGCTCGAGGTGGTCCGCTCGCCGGG
>JBIKVN010000148.1:0-7983 GCA_044356865.1 Phycisphaerales bacterium
GGTCGAAGCCGGGCAGCGGATCGCCCCGCTCGACATAGCCGTAGCCGGTGGCGGCAAAAGTCGGCGTGATGCCGAAAGTCACGAGCCGCGAGCCGTCGGCCTCGACCACCCGGAAGCCCTCGTCAAGCCGGCGGGCGAACTCGTCCTGCGGCTCGATCAGGTGGTCGGCGGTCAGCACCGCGAAGATCGCCTCGGGATCGCGCCTCGCCAGCACCGCCGCGGTCAGCCCGACCGCGTTCAGCGTGTCGCGGCCGCACGGCTCGCCCAGGATCTGGGCGTCACCGATCGCCGGAATCGACTCGCGAACCGCCGCGCGAAACGCCTCGGCCGTGCAGATCAGCCTCCGCTCGGCCGGCACCACGCCCTCGAGCCGCCCGGCGGCCAGTTCGAGCAGCGACTTTCCCCCGAGAAACGGGATGAGCTGCTTCGGCCGTTCCTGCCGGCTCATGGGCCACAGGCGGGTGCCGGATCCGCCGGCCATGATCATCGCGTAGCGCATTCGTTCCGGTTCCTTTCGCGGCTCGCCGACCTCAGCCGAGCTCCCTCAATCGCAGTGCCGCCGTCACCACCTCGTCGGCGGTCGCCAGCGTCGGATCGGCGGCGAGCGCCCGATCGACCAGCTGCCGCGCCACCGGACGGTTCTCGCCCAGCTGGACCAGCACCGCGATCGCCTCGACAAGCAGCCGCCCGCCGCCGGTCTCGGCCTTTGGCTCGCGGAGCATGGTCGAACCGAGGAACCGCCCGACCTTCTCCTTGAGTTCGACCACGATGGTCTCGGCGGTCTTGCGGCCGATCTCCGGCAGCGTGACCAGCAGCCCGAGGTCGCGGTTGGCGATCGCCTCGGCGATGGTTCCGATCGGCAACTGCAGTGACCGCAGGGCCTTCCGGTTACCGATGCCCTTGACCGAGGTGAACAGGTCGAAGAACGCCCGATCGTCGGGCGTCGCGAAGCCGATCAGCCTCGGCCAGTACGACGCCCCTTGGCCCTGGCTCTCGAGGTAGTGGAGGGTGTGGAAGGAAACCTCCGAGCCGACCTCGGCGGCCAGCCGCATTTCGTCGCAGGCGGGAACCAGCACCTCGAGCACGGTCTGGCCCTGCCGGACCAGGGCCCGGCCGTCCGCCACCGACTCCAGCGTTCCATCGACCCGCGAGATCATTCCGGGGATGGTAACGGGGGGGCCGATGCGACCGGCTCACCGCGGTTTCCCGGCAACGGAACCCCGTTCGCGGGCCACCCGGAGGCCTCAAGCAGCCGCGATCGAACCGCCGCGACGATCTCGGCGGGGGCCGTTCCTCTCGCGAATCGGAACTCGCCGAGGAAGTGGACCCGGGTCCGGCTCGGCTGCAGCAGACCGCCGAAGGCCGTATCCGAGTAGGGGGCCCCGTCGATCCAGTAAAGAAGGATGGGCGCCCCGGACATGCTGGCGACCAGACCCGCCCCTTCGAGGAACGGCCGGACTTCGCGGGGAGGCCGGACGATGCCAGCCTCTGGGAAGATCCCCAAGATCCCGCCCCCCCGAACCGTCCGGACGGCTTCTCGAAGGGCCCCCGTATCCCTCGGCCCGTAGGTCACCGGGATGAGGTGAAATCGACGCCAGTGACGCGCAAGTGCTGGATGCATTTGCTCTTGCGCCATCATCCAGGCCAGCTTCCGGGGAATCGCCAACTGCAGTGCGATCGGGTCGAGCCCAGAGGCATGGTTGCTCAGGACCAGGCATCCGCCCGTCGGGAACGGCTCTGGTGGAGGGGCGTCGTAGACGATCCGGTACCGGTGGCAGAGTCGAATCCACACCCAGGCCACCAGGTACGCCCCGCCGATCACCGGGTCGCCCGAGTCGAGGATCCGCGCCAGCCCGCTCCGCGCCGCCGCCAGCCCTGCGCTTGTCGCTATGAGTAGAAGGAACCAGAAGAGCGGGTGGGTCCAGTCAAGCATGGGACGCAGTCGTGCGAGGTGGGGAACCTGTCCAGTCGTTGAGGGAGCGACGCGAAGGGACTAGACTCTCGGCAATTTTGCGCCCGCCCCCGGCGCAAACCCCACGATGCCCCGACGCGACGACATCTCGACCATCCTCATCATCGGTTCCGGCCCCATCGTCATCGGACAGGGATGCGAGTTTGACTACTCCGGGACGCAGGCCTGCAAGGCCCTCCGGGAGGAAGGCTACCGGGTCGTCCTCGTCAACTCGAACCCGGCCACGATCATGACCGATCCGGCGTTCAGCGACCGGACCTACATCGAGCCGGTGACCCCCGAGTCGGTGCGGAAGATCCTCGAGCGGGAGCGCGAGCTCGGCACGCCGGTCGACGTGCTCCTGCCGACCCTCGGCGGCCAGACCGCCCTGAACGTCGCGAGCGCCCTCTGGGACAACGGGACCCTCCGCGAGTTCGGCGTCGAGATGATCGGCGCGACCCGCGACACGATCCACCGCGCCGAGGACCGCGAGGCCTTCCGCCGCATCGTCGAGCGGCTCGGCCTGAAGCAGCCGAAGTCGCGGACCGTCACGAATTTCGACGACGCCCGGGCCTTCCTCGACGAGATCGGCCTGCCTGCGGTCATCCGCCCGGCGTTCACCCTCGGCGGCACCGGCGGCGGCATCGCCTACAACCACGAGGAGTACGAGGAGATCGTCCGCCGCGGCATCGCCGCGAGCATGATCGGCCAGGTGCTCATCGACCAGTCGGTGCTCGGCTGGAAGGAATACGAGCTCGAGGTCGTCCGCGACAAGGCCGACAATTGCATCATCGTCTGCGGCATCGAGAACCTCGACGCCATGGGCGTGCACACCGGCGACTCGATCACCGTCGCGCCGATCATGACGTTGACCGACAAGGAGTACCAGCGGATGCGGGACGCCGCGTTCGCGATCATGCGGGCGGTCGGCGTCGAGTGCGGCGGCTCGAACGTGCAGTTCGCGGTCAACCCCAAGGACGGCGAGATGGTCGTCGTCGAGATGAACCCCCGCGTCTCGCGCTCGTCGGCCCTCGCGAGCAAGGCGACCGGCTTCCCGATCGCCCGCATCGCCGCGAAGCTCGCGGTCGGCTACACGCTCGACGAGCTGCGGAACGACATCACCGGCACCACCAGCGCCTGTTTCGAGCCGAGCATCGACTACGTCGTGGTCAAGATGCCGCGCTGGACCTTCGAGAAGTTCCCCGAGGCCGACGAGACGCTCACCACGCAGATGAAGTCGGTGGGCGAGGCGATGGCCATCGGCCGCACCTTCCAGGAAGCGCTGCAGAAGGCGATCCGCTCGATGGAGGTCAAGCGCTTCGGGCTCGGCCTCGACGGCAACGACCAGTGGCTCGCCGCGAACCGCGCTACCGCGGCGCAGCTTGCGGCCGGCCTGCAGGCCGCCGACCGCTCGGACGTCGAGTGGCCGATCCCCGAGACGCGGCTCGTCCGCAAGCTTTCGGTGCCCTCGCAGGGCCGGCTCTACTACATCCGCTACGCGTTCAAGATGGGCTGGACGATCGATCGGGTCCACGAGCTGACCGGCTGGGACCCGTGGTTCCTCGAGCAGGTCCGCGGGCTCGTCGCCTTCGAGGACCGCCTCGTCGCCTGCCGCTCGCTCGAGGGCGTGTCCCGCGCGCTCCTCGTCGAGGCGAAGCGGCGCGGCTACTCCGACGCCCAGTTCGCCCAGCTCTTTCTCGGGCGGATCTCGGCCGAGACGATCCTCGAGGTCCGGGCCTGGCGCAAGCGGCACGGCGTCGAGCCGGTGTACAAGCTCGTCGACACCTGCGCCGCCGAGTTCGAGGCGGTCACGCCGTACTTCTACTCGACCTACGAGTCGCCGGTCACCGACGCCCGCACCGGGAAGAGGGCGCCCGACGACGAGATCCGCATCTCGCCGCGGAAGAAGATCGTGATCCTCGGCGGCGGCCCGAACCGCATCGGGCAGGGCATCGAGTTCGACTACTGCTGCTGCCAGGCCGCGTTCGCCTGCGCGGAGATGGGCTTCGAGTCGGTGATGGTGAACTCGAATCCCGAGACGGTCTCGACCGACTACGACACCAGCGACCTGCTCTTCTTCGAGCCGCTCACGCTCGAGGACACGCTGAATGTCCTCGAGCGCCTGAACGGCGGCGGCATCGACGTCGCGGCCCGCAACGGCAGCGTCGCCGGCGTCATCGTCCAGTTCGGCGGCCAGACGCCGCTCAACCTCGCCCACGGCCTGGTGAAGGCCGGCGTGCCGCTCATCGGCACCGGCCTCGACTCGATCGACCTTGCCGAGGACCGCGACCGGTTCAAGGCCCTGCTCGACGAGCTCGGCTTCCGCCAGCCGCCGAGCGGCATCGCCCGCTCGATCGACGAGGCGGTGCGCATCGCCGACGCGATCGGCTATCCGGTGCTGGTGCGGCCGTCGTACGTGCTCGGCGGCCGCGGCATGGAGATCTGCAACTCCGCCGACGACATCCGCCGCTACATGACCGCCGCGGTGCGGGTCTCGGACCTCGCGAACGCCCCGGTCCTGATCGACCGCTTCCTGAACGACGCGACCGAGGTCGACGTCGACGTGGTCGCCGACTTCACGCCCGACGCCCGCTCGTTCGCGTCGATGGTCGAGCTCGACGGCGCGGCCCCGAAGGCCCTCGTCTGCGGCGTGATGGAGCACATCGAGGAGGCCGGCATCCACTCGGGCGACTCGACCTGCATCGTGCCGCCCTACTCGCTGCCGCCGTCGATCGTGAAGACGATCCGCGAGCAGGCCCGCGCCCTCGCCGAGCGGCTCAAGGTCCGCGGCCTCATGAACGTGCAGATGGCCGTCAAGGACGAGACCGTCTACATCATCGAGGTGAACCCGCGGGCCTCGCGCACCGCCCCGTTCGTCTCGAAGGCGAAGGGCGTCTCGTGGGCCCTCGTGGCCGCGAAGGTCATGATGGGCGCCTCGCTCGAGAAGCTCGGCCTCCGCGAGCTGCCGAACGTCGGCTTCCACTCGGTGAAGGAATCGGTCTTCCCGTTCTCGAAGTTCCCCGGCGTCGACGTGGTGCTCGGGCCCGAGATGCGCTCGACCGGCGAGGTCATGGGCGCCGACCGCTCGCTGCCCGTCGCCTTCGCCAAGGCCCAGATGGCGGCGGGCGTGCCGCTGCCGACCTCGGGCAAGGTCTTCCTCAGCGTCCGCGAGGGCGACAAGGAGGAGGCGGTCGAGGTCGCCCGCGGCCTGCGGGCGATGGGCTTCACCGTCCTCACCAGCTCGGGGACGCACCAGTTCCTCAAGGGCTACTCGGTCGAGACCACGCTCTTGCGGAAGATCTCGGAAGGGGCCCGGCCGAGCATCCTCGACCTCATCTCGAACGGCGAGATCGCCCTCATCCTGAACACCCCGACCAAGAAGGGCGGGCACACCGACGAGGGACGCATCCGCGCCATGGCGGTCCGCCGCGGCGTACCGATGATCACCACGATGTCCGGGGCCCGCGCCGCGGTCCAGGCCATCGCCGCCCTCCGCAGCGGGACCTGGCAGGTGGTCGCCCTGCAGGACTACTTTCCCGAGCTGACCCGGCCGAAGGCGACGCTCGCGCCGCCCGCGACCCGGGCGCCCGAGCCGGTCGGGGTCTGAGCCGGCTCGCCCGGCCCGGTGCCGGTCCCGTATCCTTCCGGCCCCCATGCCGGCCCCCTTCAACGAGATCCCGTTCGGCCTGACCCCCGCGCAACTCGCCCAGCTCGCCGCCGGCGCCCTGGTCATCGGGGCCATGCTCCACGTCATCCTCGGCGGCTGCGCCTACGCGATCATGCTCGAGCGGAAGCTCTCGGCGTGGATGCAGGATCGGGTCGGCCCGAACCGGGTCGGCCCGAAGGGCCTGCTGCAGCCGATCGCCGACGGCCTCAAGTTCATCCTCAAGGAGGACTACGCCCCCCGCGGCGTCGACGTGGTCCTCTTCACCCTCGCCCCGGGCCTCCTCATGGTGCCCGCGATGATGGGCTTCCTGATCATCCCGTGGGGCGGGACGCTGGACCTCGGCACGCTGCCCTTCGTGGGCGAGCGGCTCGCGGGCCTCTCGGTGAACATCGTCGGGGCCGACATCAACGTCGGCGTCGTCTACCTGCTGGCGGTCGCCGCCCTCGGCGTCTACGGCGTTGCCCTCGGGGCGTGGGCGAGCAACAACAAGTGGAGTTTCCTCGGCGGCCTGCGGGCCAGCGCCCAGATGATCTCCTACGAGATTCCGATGGGCCTGTGCCTGCTCGCGGTGATCCTGACCGCGGGCTCCATGCTGCCGACCGAGATCGTGGCCCGCCAGGCCGAGCACGGCTGGAACCTCCTCGCCCAGCCGATCGCGGCGATCCTCTTCTTCACCTGCCTGCTGGCCGAGTCGAACCGCCTGCCGTTCGACCTCGCCGAGGCCGAGAGCGAGCTGGTCGGCGGCTACCACACCGAGTACTCGGCGATGCGGTTCGCGATGTTCTTCCTCGCCGAGTACTTCCACATGATCACCGGCTCGGCGTTCTTCGCCGTGCTCTTCCTGGGCGGCTGGTCGATCAACCCGCTGCCCTTCGGCTGGCAGCTGCCGGCGGAAGGCTCGATCTTCCTCATCCTGCTGCAAGTCGGCGTGATGCTCGGGAAGGCCTTCCTGATGCTCTCGCTGATGATGGCGATCCGCTGGACGATTCCCCGATTCCGCTTCGACCAGCTCATGAAGCTTGCGTGGGAAGGCATGATCCCGACCTCGCTCCTCGTGGTGCTCATGACCAGCGTCTTCGTCCACATGGGCTGGACGTCGTGGTTCTGGGCCGGCTCGCTCGGCTGCGTGGCGATCGTGTACGCGATCCAGCCCTTCATGCCGCGGCAGGCGAACGCGAACCGGCGGATCCCGATGGTGGGCAGCCGCTGGTACCCCGCCGGCGAGCCCGGCCGGGCGGCCCCGAGCCATCCGGTGGCCCTTTCCGACGCGGCGATCCCCGACCCGCGGCAGGGACCGGTCTCGATGCACTGAGAAGAAAAGAGACGCCGGTCGCGTCGGAGTGTGGGCGACCGGCGTCTGCAAGGAGTGAACGGCCGCATACTGACCCGGACCGCCGGGAAACGCAAGTCGATGTTTCGACGCGCGGTAGCCTTCGCCGCGTGATCGGGCTTCTCGACTGGATCCGTCGTCGTCTCGTCGCGGCCTTGGCCGCGCTGCGGCTTGGGTTCGCGACCGGGTTCCGTGTCCGCGGCGCGTACTGGCGCTGGCGGCTCGAGACGGCTTTCGGCAACGATCCCGATCGCATGCCCGACGCCCGCGCCCGTCGCGAGGCGATGGTCGACTACCTCGTGTGGACGCAGCGCATGCGGAAGCTGATGCGGTCGCGGGGCTGACGATCGCCGGGAAAAGGGCACGATCCGGTCAGGTCGCCGCGAACGCCCCGTAGCATGGCGCCATGGCCAAGTCGCGTGCGGTCTTCCTGTGCGGCGCGTGCGGTTCGTCGCATCCGAAGTGGGCCGGCAAGTGCCCGGACTGCGGGGCGTGGGATTCGCTCGAGCGGTTTCATCCGCCGGCCGAGGGCGAGACGGGCGGCGGCGAGGTGCCGGCGCATCTCGGCGCGGCCGCGGGATGGCTCGGCGACCACGACGTCTCGCCGGCTGCGAGGGCGGTGCCGCTGTCCGAGGTCGAGTCGCTCGCGGTGCCGAGGATCCCGACCGGCATCGGCGAGCTCGATCGCGTGCTCGGGGGCGGGCTGGTGCCCGCGAGCGCGGTCCTGCTTGGGGGCGAACCCGGCATCGGGAAGAGCACGCTCCTCTTGCAGGCGATGTCGGCCCTCGCGGGCGCGGGCCGGCGGGTGCTGTATGTCTCGAGCGAGGAGAGCGGCCAGCAGGTGAAGCTGCGGGCCGAACGGATCGTGCCGCCGGGCGGCGGGGCGGATCGCGAGTCGAACCTCTTCGTGCTCAGCGAGACCAACCTCGCCCGCATCGCCGAGCAGACCCGGCGGACCGCCCCGGACGTGCTGGTCGTCGACAGCGTCCAGATGCTCTTCCGGGCCGACCTCGAGGCCTCGCCCGGCTCGATGAC
>JBIKVN010000149.1:0-7973 GCA_044356865.1 Phycisphaerales bacterium
TGGACTACGACATCATCGAGTACCGCGAGGACGACCTCGCGAAGGTCTCGATCCTGGTGAACGGCGACGCGGTCGAGGCCCTCTCGCTCATCTGCCACCGCAAGAACGCCGAGTACCGCAGCCGGCTCATCCTCCAGAAGCTCAAGAGCCAGATCGACAAGCACCAGTTCGAGATCCCGCTGCAGGCGGCGATCGGCGGCAAGATCATCGCCCGCGAGTCGATCAAGGCCTTCCGCAAGAACGTCACCGCCAAGTGCTACGGCGGCGACGTGAGCCGGAAGCGCAAGCTCCTCGAGAAGCAGAAGGAAGGCAAGAAGCGGATGAAGACGATCGGCACCGTCACCATCCCGCAGGAAGCCTTCATGGCGGTGCTCGAGCAGGGCGACTGAGGGCGGCCGGGCGTCGGGGCGATCGCACCGTGCCCGCTCAGCCGCACGGGCCCCACAGCGAGAGGAGGATCCCGGTGTCCCGGCCCCCGACCTCGCCGTCCCCGTCGAGATCCGCGAAGGAATTGGCGGACCCGGCGGTTCCCCACGCGTCCAGAAGGAGCATCAGGTCCTCGCCCGCGACCAGCCCGTCGGCATTGAAGTCGCCCGCGCACTCGCAGCCGTCGGGGATCCCGTTGCCGTCGAGATCGGTGTCGCCGCCGAGGATGAGCTCGCCCGCATCCGCCTCGCCGTCCCCGTCGCAGTCCGCGCAGGTCGCCGAGAAGACGTTCCCCTTGCCGATGATGACCTGCGAATTGAACCCCGAGCCGGGCTGGTTCTGGGAATTGCCGCAGAACAGGTTCCCGACGAGCGTCGTCGTGGAGTGGTCCCACGCGTAGATCGCGCCGCTCGGGCCGGTGTTGTCCTCGAAGACGCAGTCGACGATGGTGGATTGCGACTGAGACTCGATGAGGGCGCTTCCCGCGTTCGAGGCGTGGTTGCCGCGGAAGACGCACCGTTCGAAACGCGGCGAGGCGCGGTCGGTGTTCACCGCACCCCCGTTCACGGAAGCGTTGTCCCTGAAGAGGCACTCGACGAACCGGGCGTTCGTCTGCGACGGCACCAAGCCGGCGCCGTACACGTTCGAGTTTTCCTCGAAGACGCAGTTCCGCATCGTGAGTCCCGACGAACGCACCACGATCGCCCCGTAGTTGGTGCTCCGCCGGACCGTGAGGTCCCGGACCTCGAAGGGCGAGTTGCTCGCGACATCAACGAGGAAGAGGGGCGAAGGCCCGCCGGGCGAGCCGTCGAGCACCGAAGCGGCCCCCGCCGCACCGCGGATGTTGACCGGCTTGGTGAGGCGCGGCCGCTCGAAGTACGTGCCGGCGGCGATCACCACCGTATCGCCGGGTTGGGCGGCGTCGATGGCCTGCTGGATCGAGGCGAAGGTCCCGGGAACGTGCAGATCGGCGCCCAAGCCGGGCGCGGTCACGACCCAGGCGGCGAGCCCGGGGATGATCCACCGAAGCCGTTGACGGATCAGGTCGGATGCAGGTGCGCGTTCCATGGACGGTCTCTCCTCGGTATGGGGATCGGGCGATCACTCCGGAAACTTTCCGGCGTTCACTTGACACGCGGCCGTCCGCAGCAGATCCCTCATGAATTCCGAGGGCTGGGCCAAGAGACGCGTCTCCGGGAACCCGGCGGGTTGGGTACCCTCCCCGGGATGCGCCACCTCGACCGCCTCCTCGCCGTCGCCGCCCTCGGTCTCGCCTCGTTCGCCCTCCTCTCTCGCGGCCCGCTTGCCGCCCCGGCCGTGGCCGATCCGGTCCCCTCGGCCGACGAGCTCGGGCCGGCCGACGCGGTGCTGCTGCTCGACGCGAAGGAACGCAAGGATTCGCTGCGGCTCTCGAACGCGGGCGGCCGGCTCTCGTTCGGCGACCGGGCCACCGACCGGCTCTGGAGCGTCGCCGCGGTCGACGTCGACCTCTGCATGAAGCGGCTGCTCGCCACCGGCGAGTTCGCCGACCGCCGCAAGGAGGTCGAGGACGAGGCCCGCAAGCAGGAAGAGCAATTCCGGGCCCAGATGCAGGAGATCGAGGCGAAGTACGGCAACATCGGGCCGAACGACCCGAAGTTCCCCGAGGCGCAGCGCGAGGCCAACGGCGTCTTCGAGGCGATGCGGCGGTGGCGCGAGGGCCAGGGCCGGATCGTCGGCAAGCTCGCCGCCGAGCAGATCGAGGCCGCCTACCGCCGGCTCGTCGAGGCCGTCGAGGTCGTCTCCGACCGCGAGAAGGTCGACCTCGTCTTCCGCTTCATTCCGACCGCGAAGGCGTTCGAGACCGACACGATGGAGGCGGCGGGCATGCAGGTGCGGGAGCGGACCTTCCTCCGCAGCCCCGAGTCGCTCGACCTGACGACCGAGGTGCTGAAGGAACTCGGCGTCGAGGATGAGGGCTGATCCACACGACGGCCCTCGCGCCGCCGCGGACCTGAACGACTTCCCTGCCGTCCGGCGCCCGGGCCCCCAACAGGACGCACGAGCGACGGGGCCATGCCCCGTCGAGGATCGTCACGAACGCCGTTGTCTCCCCGCCTCACCCCGCCAGTCCCGCCGACAGCCGCCGCCCGAGCTCATCGCGCACCGCGGCCATCCCCGGCGCCACCCCCCCGCGCTCCGCCGCGAGGCTCGTGACCGGCCGCCCCGCGAGGCCGCACGGGACGATGAGGTTGAAGTGGGCGAGGTCGGGCGCGACATTCAGCGCGAGCCCGTGCATCGTGACCCAGCGACCGACGCGAACTCCCATCGCGCAGACCTTCCGGCCGCCCGGATGCCCCCCCGTCTCGCCCCCGGCCTCCCCGCCGACCCAGACGCCGGTCGCCCCGGGATCGCGGCGCCCGGCGACGCCGAACGCCGCGAGCGTGCCGATCACCGCCTCCTCGAGCCGCCGCAGGTACTCGTGGATCCCGATCCGCAGCCGCTCGAGGTCGATGATCGGATACGCGACGAGTTGCCCCGGCCCGTGGTAGGTGATGTCGCCGCCGCGGTCGGTCTCGGCGACCTCGACGCCGAGGCGAGAGAGCGTCGCGGCGTCGGCCAGGAGGTTCGCCGCGACGCCGGCCCGCCGGCTGATCGTGATCACCGGCGGGTCGTGCTCGACAAGCAGGATCGGCATCGGGACGCGGGCCGCGCGACCCGCGAGCGTCGCCGCGTGGGCCTCGCGCTGCACCGCGAGCGCCTCGGCGTACGCCATCCGCCCGAGGTCCTGGACGCGGAAATCCGCGGCGGAAACGGGCTCGCTCGGCGCCGGGCGGGGCATGACCGCAGTGTAGGGCCCGCCCGTACAATCGCCGCCCTTCCCATGCCGCATGTCCACCCCACCGCGGTCCTTACCGGCGAGATCCAGCTCGCCGACGACGTCGTGATCGGCCCGGGCTGCACGCTCGCCGGGCGGATCCAGATCGGTCCCGGCACCACGCTCGTCTCGGGCGCCCACCTCCACGGCCCGCTCCGGATCGGCGAGGGAAATGTCCTCTATCCCGGCTCGTGCATCGGCTTCGCGCCGCAGGACCTCAAGTTCGATCCGGCCTCGGAAGGTGCGGGCACGGTCATCGGCGACCGCAACACCTTCCGCGAGAATGTCACCATCCACCGCGCCACCGGCGGGCGACCGACCACGATCGGAAGTCGCAACTACTTCATGGCCGGTTCGCACGCCGGCCACGACGTGCGGGTCGCCGACGATTGCATCCTCGCGAACGGCACGCTGCTCGGCGGCTTCGTCGAGGTCGGGAACCGCGTCGTCTTCGGCGGGAGCGCGGCGGTCCACCAGTTCGTGCGGATCGGCCGCGGCTCGATGCTCTCGGGCCTGGTGGGGACCGGTCTCGACCTCTGCCCGTTCTTCACGCTCTTCGGGACCCACCAGGTCGGCGGCGTGAACATCGTGGGGATGCGCCGCGCCGGCCACCCGCGGTCCGAGATCGACGCGGTGCGCTGGTGCTTCAAGGTGCTCGTCCGTTCGGGCCTGCCGCCGAAGACCGCGGTCGAACGGCTCGAGGAGCGCGGCGACGAGCCGATCGTCCGCG
Source organism: Phycisphaerales bacterium (assembly GCA_044356865.1). Taxonomy (GTDB): domain Bacteria; phylum Planctomycetota; class Phycisphaerae; order Phycisphaerales; family SM1A02; genus JBEIUL01. Next base: position 4,014 of record JBIKVN010000149.1, read on the forward strand.
AGATGATCGACTTCGTCCGCTCGAGCAAACGCGGTATCTGCACCGGCCGAAGCCGCGCCGACCGTCTCGGGACCGTGAAGACCTTGCCCAAGGCGGAGTTCGGGGACGACTGACCGTGGCGATCTCGCTCACGGTGCTCGCGAGCGGATCGCGCGGCAACGCGGCCGCGGTCGTGTCGGGAGAGCGGCGGATCCTGGTCGATCTCGGGCTTTCCCCGCGCATGCTGCGCCGCCGGCTCGCCGCAGCCGGGGCCCACGAGCTCGAGTCGACCACCGACGCGGTGCTCACCCACTTCGACCACGACCACCTGAACGCGGGCTGGATCGGCGAGCTGCGGGCGCGGCCATGGACGATCTGGATCGAGCGTCGCCACCTCGACGACGCCCGGGAGATCGGGTTGCCAACCGGGCGGCTCGAGGCGATCCGCGGGCGCGAGACGATCGGCGACGGGCTTGCCCTCGAGCCGGTGCGCACCCCGCACGACGAGCACGGCTCGACGGCCTGGATCATCGAGGCGTGCGACGGCGACGCCGCCGCCCGTCTCGGCTGGGCGACCGACCTCGGCCGCGTGCCCGAGTCGCTGCACGAACGCTTCCGCGACCTCGACGCCCTCGCGATCGAAAGCAACTACGACCCCCTGCTGCAGGAACGGAGCCCGCGGCCGGACTTCCTGAAGCGGCGGATCATGGGCGGGAACGGCCACCTCTCGAACGAGGAGTCGCTGGCGGCGGCGCTGCGGATCGCGGGCGAGAGCGAACTCCAGGCGATCGTGCTGTTGCATCTTTCCCGGCAGTGCAACGACCATGGGCTGGTGCGCGGCCTGTGGCGAGAACGCGCCCCGCATCTCGACCCCCGGCTCATCGTCGCCACGCAGGACGAGCCGACGCCGACGCTGCGCATCGCCGCGCGGGCCCGGCCCCTGGCGGCGGCGGCGACGCGTGACGAGTGACGCGTCGACAAGCACCAGCGCGGAAGGCGGGGCCCCGCCCTCCGCGCCCCCTCACCCCCCGACGCACACCGGCAGCGTCCCCCGCCCGCCCAGCGCCGCCCGCTGCATCGCGAGCCATTCCTCGCGCGGCATCGGAAACCCGCCGATCGCCGTGCCGCCGAGCGAGATCGGCACGAGCATCGGGAAACCCGGCGGAAGGTCGTCCTCGAGCGGCGCGACGAGGTCACCGGTGAAGCGCCCCGCCTCGTCGAGCCCGCGGTAGACCTGGCGCGGCACCGCCGCCGGCCGCCGCACGCAACCGGGAATCGCCGGCGGCTCGCGCTCGGCGAACCACGCGACCGGCTCGCCCGGCGCCGCGAGCGAACCGGGCGGCATCACCGCGAGCGTCCCGCGGTGCGGCTCGGGACCGAGATCGAGCTCGGGAACCTCGAGCAGGCCCGGCCCGGGCCAGACCAGCTCTTCCAAACCCGCGTACAGGGCATTCCGCAGCGCGACGATCGCCTGGTCCTCGAGGGCGAGCAGCTCGCTCGGCATCGGCGCGTCGCCCCACGCCGCGTGCAAGGCCTCGGCCGCCCGTCGCACCGACACCTCGGCGAGATCCCGCGCCGCCGCGCGGTGCCCCTCCGGCAGGCTCGCGAGGTCGCCGAGGGCGAGGATCGTCGCCTCGAGCTCGATGACCGGCGCGACCGACCGCTTCCACCGCCCGCCCTCGCCGTCGTCGGGCAGGCGCCGGCTCGCCTTCGCCACCTCGACCCAGCGGGCCAGCAGGGCCGCCCACGCGAGCGGGGCGTCGGAACGGGGCTCGTCGGATGCCATCGCCGCATCGTCGCGGAGTCGCGGCGGACCGGCAACCGCTCGGTTGGCAACCCCCGGTCCCGCCCCTACCCTTCCCGATTCCCCGCCGCCCGACCCCCGCCGTGAGCGACCCGATCAAGCATGAATGCGGCCTCGCCCTGGTGCGGCTCAAGAAGCCCATCGGGCACTTCCGCGATCGCCACGGCGATCCGGCGTGGGGCCTGCGGCGGCTCTTCCTCCTGATGGAGAAGCAGCACAACCGAGGGCAGGACGGGGCGGGCCTCGCCGCGGTCAAGTTCGACATGCCGGCGGGCGAAGGCTTCCTCGAGCGGGAACGCACCGCCAAGCGCAACCCGATCGAGCGGCTCTTCGACGAGGCGTTCGAGCCGTTCGGGAAGCTCGGCCGGAAGGAACTCGAGGCCCTTCCCGACCTCGAGCTGAAGCGGAAGGTCCGGTTCCTCGGCGAGGTGCTCGTCGGCCACCTCCGCTACGGCACGCACTCGGGCCGCAGCACCTCGGTCTGCCACCCCTACCTGCGGCCGAGCGTCGTCCCGAGCCGCATGCTCGCCCTCGCGGGGAACTTCAACCTCACCAACAGCGCCCGGCTCTTCGCGAAGCTCGTCGAGTACGGCCTCCACCCGGTCGGCGACAGCGACACGCAGGTCGCCCTCGAGAAGATCGGCTACTTCCTCGACCGCGAGCACGAGCAACTGGCCGCGACGCTCGGCCCCGGCTCGTTCCGCGGGCTCGAGGGCCGCGAGCTGGCCGACGAGGTCGGCCGCGAGCTCGACCTCGTGCGGGTCCTGCGGAAGGCGACCGCCCACTTCGACGGCGGCTACGTCTTCACCGGCCTGCTCGGGAACGGCGACGCGTTCGTCTGCCGCGACCCGGCGGGGATCCGACCCTGCTTCGTGCACGAGGACGACGATTGCATGGCCGTGGCGAGCGAGCGGGCGGCCCTCTGCACCGTGTTCCACGTCGATCCCGACCGCGTGCGGGCCCTGCCGCCCGGGCACGCCCTCGAGATGAAGCGCGACGGTCGCGTGCGGCTCGAGGAGTTCGCCGAGCCGCTGCCACCGCGGCAATGCACCTTCGAGCGGATCTATTTCAGCCGCGGCAACGACCGCGACATCTACCGCGAGCGCAAGCGGCTCGGGGCGAATCTCGCGACGCGGGTGGTGGCGACGCTCGGCGGCTCGCTGCGGAAGGCGGTCTTCGGCTTCATCCCGAACACGAGCGAGACCGCGTACCTCGGCCTGATGGAAGAGCTCGACCGGCTCTCGCGCGAGCGGGCCGCGAGCGAGATCGCGGCCCTCGCGAAGGCCGGGCAGGCCACGCCCGAGCGGATCGCCGAGTTCCTGGCCGAGGCCCCGCGGGCCGAGAAGGTCGCCCATAAAGACCAGCGGCTTCGCACCTTCATCACCCACGACGCCGGCCGCACCTCGCTCGTGAACCACGTCTACGACATCACCCGCGGCACGGTCTGCCCCGACGAGACGCTGGTGGTCGTCGACGACTCGATCGTCCGCGGCACCACGCTGCGGGAGTCGATCGTGACCATGCTCGCGCGGCTGAACCCGCGGCGGATCGTCATCGCCAGTTCCGCACCGCCGATCATGTACCCCGACTGCTACGGGATCGACATGAGCCAGCTCGGCCGCTTCATCGCCTTCGAGGCGGCGGTCGGGCTGCTGAAGGACCGCGGCGAGGAGGCCCTGCTCGACGAGATCGAGCGAGACTGCCTCGCCCAGGCCGACTGGCCCGACGAGCGGATGAGGAACCACGTGAAGCGGATCTACGATCGATTCACCCTCGACGAGATCGCGGCCAAAGTGTCGCAGCTCGTGACCAGCCCGCGACTCGCCGCCGAGGTCGGCTGGACCGGCACCGTCGAGGTGCTCTACCAGTCGGTCGACGGCCTGCACGCGGCGATGCCCGAACACCGGGGCGACTGGTACTTCACCGGCGACTACCCGACCCCGGGCGGTTACCGGGTCCTGAACGCCGCCTACCTGAACTGGCGCCGCGGCAGCGACGGCCGGGCGTATTGACCCGGGCCCCGGCCGCCTGATACACCTCTTCCGGACGATCGGTCTTCGGACCGGCTCCCGTCCCCGATTCCAACCGTCCCGAGGAGAGAAAGACCGTGTCACGCCGCTCGACCATCGCCGTGGGCCCCGCCCTGCTCTCGACCGCCCTCGCCTCGACGGCGCTCG
>JBIKVN010000150.1:0-7968 GCA_044356865.1 Phycisphaerales bacterium
CACGTTGCGCCAGCCCTCGTCCTCGGCGCTCGGCGGCGACTGGGTCGAGCCCGCGACCGCACGCACCGAGTACTTGAAGACCGTGCCCGGGATCGCCGAGTTGTCGTTGAAGCTCGGGCTCGGCGAGATGCCGACCATCATCGGAGGCTGCGTTCCCATGCGGCGGAAGACGCGGTAGCCGGTGGCGCCCTCGACGGCCGACCACTCGACCCGCACCGCGGTCACCAGCGTGCCGTCGGTGGCGGCGACGTTCGCGGGCGGCGTGAGGTCGGCGGCGGCGGTTCCGCAGACGGCCAGGGTGAGGGCGGCGACGAGACGACGGATCGCGCGAGGGGTGGAAAGCATGGGGTCCAATCTATCGAGGGGCATGGGGGCGGTAGGGGAAAGACCGGCCGATTTCGCAGTTTTTCCCATTGGGTTCACCGGCTTCGACCACGATCGGGAGACGGTCAAGTGGTCGGGAGACCGTGCCGCCGCGATTCGGCTCATGACTCGGGGCCGAGAATCCCGTCGATCGCCTCCCAGTACGCGGCCTGGCCCGACAGCCCCGAGTTGTGCGAGCCCTCGAGCTCGACCAGCCGGGCGTCCGGGTTGAGCGTCGCGAGCGTCCGCCCGTGGGCGACGGGAATGATCTCGTCGGCGGTCGCGTGCAGGATCAGGATCGGCACCCGAAGCCCGGGCAGCACCTCGTCGGTGCGGTAGGGGTCGCGCACGAAGACCGGCGGCACGCCGAACCGCCCGGCGAACGAAGTGACGCTCGTGAACGGCGACTCGAGGACGAGACCCGCAAGCCGGTCGCCCCCCGAAAACCGCCCCGCGACCTGCGCCGCGACGCCGCTGCCGAGCGAGCGGCCGTGCAGCAAGAACCGCGTCGCTCCCGTCGCCGCACATGCCTCGTCGATCGCCCGCACGACGTCCGGCACGATCCGCGCCTCGGACGGCGTGCCCGGCGTGCGGCCGTAGCCGCGGTACTCGGGCAGCACGACGTTGAAGCCGCGGCGATTCCATTCCCTCGCCTCGAAGCGCGCATCATCGATGAGCTCAGCGTTCCCGTGCAGGAAACAGACCAGTCCGCGCGAGGGCTGCGCGGCCGTCCGCACCAGCCACGCCTCGGTCCGCACGCCGTCGTCCTGCGTGATCCATATCCGCTCGACGTCGCCTTCCGCCGCGATCGCGGCCTCGGGCAGCCCCGGCCCGGCCATCGCGGCCGGATAGAGCATCTTCCCCTGCATCGACCAGAGGAGGACGCACCAGGCGAGGTAGAGACCGACGGCCACGGCGAGAAGGATCATCGTCGAGCGGACCTTCACCCGACCTCCCGACGCGCCACGATCAGCTTGTCGACCCGCACGCCGTCCATGTCGACCACCTCGATCGAGTGCCCGTGCCATTCGGCGCGGTCGCCCTCGCGGGGGATCCGGCCGAGCAGCTCGGTCACGAGCCCAGCCACCGTGCTCGCGTCGGGCAGCTCGCCCTCGATCGACGGGTCGACCCCGAGCGTGACCGTGAACTCATGCAGCGGCAGCCGGCCGTCGACGAGCCACGACCGCTCGTCGCGCCGCGTCATGGCCGGGCCTTCGGGTTCGCCGGCACGGCTCACGTCGCCGACGATCGCCCGGGTCACGTCGTTCAGCGTGAGCATGCCCTGGGTGCCGCCGTACTCGTCGACGACGAAGGCGAGGTGATTTCGCGATGACCGGAACTGCTCGAGCAGCCGCAGGGCCGGCATCGTCTCGGGCACGAACATCGGCGGCTGGGCGACGGCGGTGACGGGGAACTCCTTGCCCATGATGAGCCCGTACGAGATGAGGTCCTTCACGTGGACGACGCCGACCACCCGGTCGAGGTCGCCGTCGCAGACCGGGAAATGCGAGAACGGGCTCGTGCCGACCAGGACCCGCACCGTCTCGGTCGGTTCTTTCGCGTCGATCCAGATGATCGCGTTCCGCGGGACCATCAGGTCGCGCACCACGAGGTCGCCGGCCCGCATCGTGCGGTGGAAGAGCTGCAGTTCCTGCGGCGTGAAGATGCCGGTGCCGGCGGCGCGGGCCATGAGGCTGCGGACGTCGTCTTCCGAGACGTCCTCCGAGGCCGGCGGGCCGATGCGGAGAAGCCGCAGGATGCCGTCGGTCGACCAGGTCAGGATCCGGACCGGCAGGGCGGTGACCGTCGCGAGGGCCGAGAGCGGCCGGGCGATGAGCGAGGCGATCGCCTCGGGATGGGCCAGGGCGATCCGCTTCGGCACGAGCTCGCCGACGACGAGCGAGAGATAGGTGATCGCCAGCACGACGAGGACCAGGGCGATCAGGTCGGCGTAGGGGGCCAGGGCCGGGATCCGGGCCACATACGGCTCGAGCCGGCCCGCGAGCGAGTTCTCGCCGAAGGCGCCGGCGAAGATCCCGATCAGCGTGATCCCGACCTGCACGGTCGAGAGGAAGCGGGTGGGCTCGCGGGCGAGCAGGAGGGCCTTGGCCGCGCCCTTGCTGCCGGCCCGGGCGGCCTGCTGCAGCCTCGAGACCCGGCTGGTCATGACCGCGAGCTCGGCCATCGCCAGGATGCCGTTCATCAGGAGCAGCGCGGCAATGAGCAGGACGGCGTCCATCGGGAGGGTCGCATGGTAGGGGCGGCCGGTTCCCGGGCGGGGCCCGTGCGGTTACCGTGCGTTTCCTTCTTTCCCCATGCGACCCTTTTTGGCCGAGTTCCTGGGCACCTTCTGCCTCGTGTTCGCCGGAACGGCGGCGATCGTCTCGGGCGAGGCGACCGGGGCCCTGACGCACGTGGGCGTATCGCTCTCGTTCGGCTTGGTGGTCATGGCGATGATCTACGCCTTCGGCGACGCGAGCGGGGCGCACCTCAATCCGGCGGTGTCGATCGGCTTCTGGCTGGCGCGGCGGTTCCCGACCCGGGCCCTGCCGGGATACGTCGTCGCGCAGCTGCTCGGGGCGCTCGCGGCGTCCTCGACGGTCGCGTTTCTCTTCCCGACCAGCGAGACGCTGGGCGGGACCGCGCCGAGCGGGGCGGCGTGGCAATCGTTCCTGCTCGAGGCGATCCTGACCGCGATGCTCATGCTCGTGGTGCTGGCGGTCTCGATCGGTTCGAAGGAGAAGGGCATCATGGCCGGCATCGCGATCGGAGGCATGATCGCCCTCGCGTCGCTCGTGGCCTGGCCGATTTCGGGGGCGTCGCTGAACCCGGCCCGCTCGATCGGCCCCGCGCTCGTGAGCGGGCGCACGGATGACCTCTGGATCTATCTCGGGGCGCCCTTCTTCGGCGCGGCGATCGCGGTGCCGATCGCGGCGCTGGTGTGGGGGAAGGCGCCGGCGCCGCCCGACGAGCCCGAGTGAGTTTCAGCGAACCGGAGTGGAGGCCGAAGCCAGCGACCGGACCGCCGCGACCACGAGGTCGGCCGCCTCGGGCCGGGCCGAGGCGAGGGCGGCGCTGCGCATCTTCGCGAGGCGGGCCGGATCGGCGAGGAGATTCCGCACCCGCCAGGCGAGCGTCGCCGGCGTGTGGCAGGCGATCGCGGCGCCCCACTCGACGAGGTGGGCGAGATTCCGCTCCTCTTGGCCGGGGATCGCGTGGATCGCGACCAGCGGAAGGCCCGCGGCCCGGGCCTCGCTGCTGGTGAGGCCGCCGGGCTTGCCGACGAGGAGGTCGGCCGCGGCCATCCACGCGTGCATCTCGCGGGTGAAGCCGAGGACGCGGACCCGCCGCTCGGCCCCGGGCGGGACCATCTCGGCGAGGCGGGCCCGGGCCGACTCGTTGTGCCCGCAGATCGCGACGATGAAGGCCCCGTCGCGCAGCGAAAGCAGCGAGCGGAAGGTCTGTTCGACCGGGCCGAGGCAGCAGCCGCCGGTCGAGAAGAGGACCAGCGGCGTCTCGGGCGGCACGCCGAAGCGGGTGCGGGCGGCGGTGCGGGCGGGCAGGCGGCGGAACTCGGGGGCGATCGGGATTCCCGTCACGCGGATCGACGGCCGTTCGACGCCCGCCGCGGCCATGATCTCGCGGGCTTCCTCGCCGGCGACGCACCAGAGGTCGGCGTGCCCGTCGAGCCAGAGGCCGTGGACGTCGAGGTCGGTGACGACGGTGACGATGCGGGTCGGCAGGCCGTGGCGGCGGCGGAGGTGATGGAGAAGCGACGCGGGCAGGAAGTGCGTGCAGATCGCGAGGTCGGGCGGCGAGCGGCGCAGTTCCGACGCCCAGCGATGGAGGGCCGCCCGCTCGATCGCGCGGGCGTACCAGCGCGAGGCCCACGGCGCGTCGGCCCGGTCGTAGAGCCAGCCGACCACCCGCGGCGAGCGCGAGGCGAGGGCGACGTAGGCGTCGCGGTAGATCGCCCGGAAGCCCGGCGCCGCCCGCTCGAGCACGTCGGTCATGTCGAGGTCGGCGGCGTCGCCGATCTCGCGCAACGCCGCGACGATCGCCTGGCCCGCCCGGAGGTGGCCGGCCCCGACGCCGGCCGAGAGCACGCTTACGCGGCCGAGTCGCGGGAGGACGGCGGGGCGGCCGGGTGCGGGGATTCCCGCAGGATTCCCGCCCGGGGCGATCGCTCGAGGTTCCGCAAGGTCAACGCCGGTTCCGGCCATGGTTCGCTCTCCTCGATCTCGTTCGGGTCGGCGAATCCCTGCCGCACCCGGGCGTTGAACGCCAGCCCGTCGAGCAGCTCGAGGCGCCCGTCGTCGTGCTCGACGAGGGCGGTGCAGCTCTCGACCCAATCCCCGCAGTTCAGGTACTCGATGCCGCCGACGTCGCGGCGCTCGGCCTTGTGGATGTGGCCGCAGACCACGCCGTGGAAGCCGCCGCGGCGGGCCTCGTCGACGAGGGCGTCCTCGAAGCGGCTCATGACCGTGCAGGCGCTCTTCACCCGGTGCTTGATCGCCGCCGACAGCGAGTGGTAGGGCAGGCCGCAGCGCGAGCGGAGCCCGTTCCACACCCGGTTCACGCCCAGCAGCAGGTCGTAGCCGAGGCCGCCGAGCGAGGCGAGCAGGGGGCTCGAGCAGACCACGAGGTCGTGGTGGTCACCGTGGGTGACCAGCAGGCGGCGGCCGTCGGCGGTCTCGTGGGCGGAGAGGAGCTCGATTCGGATGCCGCCGATGGAGAGGCCCTCGTAGGGGCGGGCGGCGTCGTCGTGGTTGCCGGGAATCCAGGTGATCTCGACGCCCTTGCTCGCGAGCTTCAGCAGGCGGCGGACCACGTCGTTGTGGCACTTGGGCCACTTCCACCGCCGGCGGAGCAGCCCCATGTCGACGATGTCGCCGACGAGGTAGAGCCGGTCGCAGGTGACATGGCGGAGGAAGAAACTCAGGTCGGCGGCCCGGCCGGTGCTGCTGCCGAGGTGGACGTCGGAGATCCAGACCGTGCGGAAGCGGTGACGCATGGTTGGAGGGTTATCGGAGTGCTCGATTGGGCTCCGATGGGGGCGGCGCAAGGGTTTGGCGTGTCCCGAAGAGAGTTGCCTGTCCAATTTGAGGTCCTGTAACCAAGGCGCGAAGCGTCTTGGCTGGCTCCGGCCGTGCCTGTCGGTACCGGTACCTCCGGCCAGGAGTTCGCCTCCGAGTTTGCCTGTCCAAATCCAAGTCCAAGTTCAAGTCCTGTAACGAGCGGTTCAGCCGAGCCGTGCCTGTCCAAACTTCCGGTCCAAACTTCCGGCCGATCCCCGGAACAAGCCTCCGCGTTTATCGGAATACACTCCCGCCCCTCCCATGAGCGACCTCTTTCTGCTCGCCGCCGATACCGCCCCGACCGCCGCCGCCTCCATGAAGGTCTGGGCCTATCTCGCCTTCATCGGGCTCGTCTTCGTCTTCCTCGCCCTCGACCTCGGGGTCTTCCACCGCGAGGCCCACGAGGTCTCGATGAAGGAGGCCGCGGCCTGGTCGGTCGTGTGGCTGACCTGCGGCCTCGCCTTCTCGGCCTTCGTCTGGAAGGCCTACGACGCCCACTGGCTCGGGCTCGGCCTCGACACGCCGCGCTACAACACCCACGAGCTGGCCGGCAAGGTCCCCGAGCAGCCGCTCATCGTCAGCGGCGAGGTCACCGGCGCCGAGGCCGCGAAGCAGTACCTCGTCGGCTACGTCGTCGAGAAGTCGCTGGCGATGGACAACATCTTCGTCATCGCCCTGATCTTCGCGTTCTTCGCGGTGCCGGCGAAGTACCAGCACCGCGTGCTGTTCTGGGGCATCCTCGGGGCGCTCATCATGCGCGGCGGGATGATCTTCCTCGGAGCGGGTCTTATCCTGAAGTACCAGTGGATCCTCATCGTCTTCGGCGGGTTCCTGGTGCTCACCGCCCTCAAGATGGCCCTCATCAAGGGGAACGACGACCCGTCGCAGAACGTCGCCGTCAAGCTCTGCAAGAAGTTCCTCCCGACCGTCGATTTCTACGACGGGCAGCGGTTCGTGACGCGGCGGACGCTGCCTCCGACCTACTCGACCGACCCGAAGACCGGGAAGCCGGTGCAGGACCCTCCGCCGCCCGGCTCGCTCGCGGCCCGGTGGGCGATCACGCCGCTCCTGCTCGCCCTGATCCTCGTCGAGATCACCGACCTCGTCTTCGCGGTCGACTCGATCCCGGCGATCTTCGCGATCACGCCCGACCCGTTCATCGTCTTCACGAGCAACATCTTCGCGATCCTCGGCCTGCGGGCCCTCTACTTCTGCCTCGCGGTCCTCATCGCGAAGTTCCGATTCCTGAAGCCGGCGTTGATCCTGATCCTGGCGTTCGTGGGCGTGAAGCTGCTCCTCCTGAGCGTGCCGCCGTACCTCGACCTCGTCGGGCTCGCCCCGCGAAGCCCGATCAAGATCGACACCACCGTCTCGCTGGTGGTGGTGCTCGCGACGCTCGTCCTCGCGACGGTGCTCAGCATCCTCTTCCCGAAGCGCGACGCGGCGCGCTGACCGCGGCCCGCCGGTATCGTGCCGGACATGCCGAGCCTCGGGCGACTCCTCGCGTCGTTGGTCCTTCTCGCCTCCCCGCCCGCCGCCGCCGCGCCGGCCGGCCCGCAGGTGCCCCCCGCGATCCTCGCCCCGCCGCCGACCGGGGGCGGGCCGGTACTCGTCGAGGCCCGTTTCGACCTCGCCGACCTCAACCGTCTCGACGAGGAGAACGAGATCTTCGAGTTCGCCGGCACGCTCACGGTGACCTGGAACGATCCCCGGCAGGCGTTCGACCCGAAGGTCGAGGGCACCGCCGAAAGGATCTTCCAGGGCGCGTTCCAGTTCGACGAGATCTCGCCGGGCTGGTTCCCCCAGGTCGTGCTGCTGAATGGCGCGGGGATGTACGAGAAGTCGGGCACCGTGCTGCGGGTGCGGCCCGACGGCACCTCGACGCTGGTCGAGAGCATCGTCGCGTCGGCGACCTGCGACCTCGGCATGCGCCGCTACCCGTTCGACCGCCATCGGCTCGCGGCGTCGTTCGCGGTGCTGGGCTTCGCCGGCGACGAGATCGCCTTCACGCTGCCCGCCGACGGGGCGCAGGCGGTCGCCAGCCGGGCCACCATCCCGCAGTGGGAGATCCGCGGCGCGACGGCCGAGGTGGCCGCCCGGAACGCCGGCCCGGTCGAGGCGTCGGCGTTCACGCTCGCGATCGACGTCGCGCGGATCCCGTTCTACGTGATGCGGCTGATCGTGCTGCCGCTGGCCCTCATCGTGACCATGTCGTTCTCGGTGTTCTGGATGGACCGCTCGTCGCTCGGCGACCGGATCAACGTCTCGTTCATCGGGATCCTCACCGCGGTCGCGTACCAGATCGTGATGGGCGACAAGCTGCCGCGGATCGCCTACGCGACGGTGATCCACGGGTTCCTCTCGCTGAGTTTCATCACCATGTGCCTGACGGTGATGGTGAACCTGACCGTCGGGGCGATGGACAAGCGGAAGCGGTTCGACCTCGGCGACCGGGTCGACTACGCGTGCCGGTGGCTCTTCCCGCTGGCGTACTTCGGCACGCTCGCGATCGGCTTCACGATCATGA
>JBIKVN010000012.1:0-25931 GCA_044356865.1 Phycisphaerales bacterium
GAGGCGTTCGAGAGGTACGCGCCCGTCTCGTACTCGCGACGCTGGTTGAAGTCGTCCTCGCGCCAGGCGCTGACGAAGGTCGGGTCGCTGATGTAGGTGCCTTGGGCCTGGAGGTTCCAGCCGCCGCCGAGCGACTCCTGCCATTCGCCGTCGAGGATGCCGCGGAGCCCCGCGTCGACCTCGACGTTCTCTCCGGCCGAGGTGCGGTCGGTGCCGCCGAAGTCGTAGAGCCCGTAGAGGTCGACCTTGCCGTCGCCGAGCGGCCCGCCCAGGTCGAAGTCGAGGCCGAGGCCCGGGCCGCGGGCGAAGAAGCCGTCGACCGAAAGCTCGCCCTCGAGGCCTTCGGGCGGGGCGAGTCCCATGAGCTGGAAGAGATCCCAGTCGGTCTCGACGCCGAGGCCGATCTCGTCTTGGAAACCGACGCTGACGCCGCGGAAGGGCATGCGGGTCGCCTCGCCCTCGTAGCCGCCGAGATTCAGCAGCGGCCGCCCGCCCGCCCGCAGCGAGATCGCGTCGGCCTTGACCCAGGTGCCCTCGTCGTCGCCGGTCGGTTGCGTGACGGTGACCCGCTCGACGCCGATCGAGAGGTGCGGCACGAAGAACTCGCTCGTCGAGACCTCGGCCCGGTCGGCCTCGAAGGTGTCGGCGGCGACCTGCCGCATCTCGGCGGCCCGGGCGAACACGATCGGGAAGCGGGCGTTTCGCGAGGCGGTGCGCAGCACGGCATCGACCACCGTGGCCTTCCGCGTCGCGAAGTCGTAGTAGATCCGCGCGCCGCGCAGCGTGTAGCGCCCGTCGGTCGCGATCACGTTCCCCTCGAGGTAGACGCCGACGAGGTCGGCCGCGGCGATGTCCTTGCGGCGCTCCCGCATGTTCCGCATCGAGTCCGGGGCGACGAAGATCACGCCCCGCTCCGCCCGCATCTCGAGCCGCTCGAGGCCGCCGGCGCCGCCGATGCCGTCAATCCCGTCCGAGATCCACTCGAGGTTCACGGTGCCCTCGAGCAGCACGGTGTCGGTCTCTTCCGAGACGGTGATCTCGCGGGCGAAGAACGAGACGGTGGCGGCGGGATCGACCACGGGAATCCGCTCGCGCCGGCTGACCGGCACGCTCACGCTGTCGACGCCGACTTCGACCGCGGCGGCGGCGGGCGGCGGTTCGATCGGATCGCCCGGCGTCAAGGTGCGAGGCGCGGGAGTCGCGAGCGAATCGACTTCGGGGCGGACCTCGAGCCGCGCGGTCCGGGCGGCAAGCTGCCCGGCGAGCCGTCGCTGGTACTCGGCGAGGCGGCGTTCGCCCCGCAGGAGCAGGCTGCGCTCGTCGGGCATCCGCCGCTCGGTGATCGCGGTCCGCAGGACCACCTCGCCGCGGGCGCTTGCGGTGACCAGCAGGTCGCGCCCGCTCGCCCCGAAGCCGGCCCGCGCCGTCGGCTCGCGGACCTCGTCGAAGTAGAGGGCGATCTGGTTCACCGTGCCGTCGGCGGTCGGGAGGCGGTTGATCCACACCAGGGCCCGGTCGGCGTGGAACTGGTACGCCCCGAGCGAGATCCGCACGTCGCGGTCGATCTGCAGCCGCTGGGTGTCGCCGGCCTTCCAGGCGAAGACGCGGCCTCCCGAGATCGTGCAGTCGCTCGCGAGCGGCACGATCGGCAGCACGAACCCGCCCAGCTGCCGGCCGTTCGCGGGAAACGACTGCATCTCGACGCGTTCATCCTGGGCCGTCACCGTCCCGACCGGCGCCAGCGCGGCGGCCAGCGAAACGAGGATCCGGAAGGCCTTCGGCACGCGGCGGAGGATACCGTCAGCCCGTGCGGTACTCGGGCGGCTGCTGGATCGCGCTGACCAGTTCCTTCGTGACGGTCATCGCGACGAATCCGCCCGCGGCCACGCCGCCCAGCATCAGGGCCTGCGGCCAGAGCTCCCGCGAGGCGAGCCACGCCACCGCGTAGAGCGATTGCCACATCGCGCCGTAGCGGAGGACTTTTTCGGCGGCCGCCTCGCCGCGGGAGTGCCGGACTTTCGCCCCGACGGTGATCGCGAATCCCGCCACCGCCGCCACCACCCACAGCAGGCCCGGCCACGGGCCGCCGTCGCTGTCTCGCCACCACGACCCGTGCGTCCAGCCCCAGCCGAGGATCGTCGCGCTCCAGATCGCCCAGCCGGCCAGCGTCACGGCCAGGGCCCGGCCGCCGGTACGCGGCCGCTTGTCGGCCAGGCGGTGGACCAGGATCGTCACCGCCGTCGCGTGCGTCATCGAAAGCCAGATCGGCGGCGTGAAGCTGAAGACCACGTTCGGGATGACCATCGTCGCCGCGTGCACCAGCCCGAAGGTGATGAACCCGGCCGCGGGCAGGAAGCGGGCGGCGGCCATGTAGAAGACGATGCCGAGCGCGGTCAGGGCCGCGAGGGCCACCCCGCCCGGACCGAACGCGAACGCCGCCAGCACCGCCGCCGCGAGGCAGATGTTCGCCACGATGATCGCCTGCTGCGGCGAGATCCGGCCCGCGGCGATCGGCCGGTCGCGGCGGAAGCCCCGGTCGAGCCGCACGTCGAGCACGTCGTTCAGCGTCGCCCCGAAGGTGAAGAGCCCGACTGCGACCGCCAGCCCCGCCGCCAGCGCGACCGCGATCGGCAGCTGCGAAACCGGGCGATCGGACATCGCCGGATCGGCCCGGGTGAGCAGGATCACCAGCCAGACGTCGGCGATCGCCCCGTAGGCCATGGTCAGCCGGGTCAGCTGCACCGCGGTGACCAGCCGGAGGATCGTGCGACGCATGGGTCCGATGGTACGGCCGCCTCCGCAGGAAGGCCCTACCATGCCCGCCTCCATGCGGGTCAGCCTTCCTCTCCAGCCCCAGGCCTACGGCAAGCGGGTCGCGATCGTGACCAGCCGCTACCACGACGCGATCACCGGCCGCCTCGCCGACGGGGCCGTCCGTGCCTTCCTCGCCGCCGGCGGCCGCGAGGAGGATGTCATCCGGGCCGACGCCCCGGGTTCCTTCGAGCTTCCGGTGATCGCCGCGGCCTACGCCCGCCGCCCCGACATCGATGCGGTCATCACCCTCGGCCTCGTGCTGCAGGGCGAGACCACGCACGACCGCTACATCTGCGACTCGGTCGCCCAGGCGATCCAGGACCTGTCGCTCGAGACCGGCACGCCGGTCGCGTTCGGCCTGCTCACCTGCCAGTCGATGGAACAGGCCGAGGCCCGCGCCGGCGGTTCGCACGGCAACAAGGGCGAGGAGGCGATGAATGCGGCGCTGCTGGCCGCGACCGCCGTCGAGGCCGCCCGCCGCGTGCCGCGGGGAGGGCCCCGATGAACCCGGCCGACCTGCGGGCGGTGCGGCGCTGCGCGCTGCTCGCGATGTACCAGTTCGACCTCGGCGGCGAGCCGTCGCACGACGAGATCGCGCGGTCGCTGCGCGACCTCGACGCCCGCGACGAGGGCGAACGCCTGCCCGACGAGCCGCCCGGCCGCGACCTGGGCGAGGACTGGCCCGGCACCGCCGAGCAGCGGAAACGCGGGCTCGATCTCGCGACCCTCGCGTGGGAGTTCCGCGACGAGGCCGACGCCGCGGTACGGCCGCTGGTGACCGAGTGGCCGACCCACCGGCAGCCGGCCCTCGACCGGAACATCCTGCGACTGGCGTGGTACGAGTTCGTCCACGGCGGCGTGCCCGCGAAGGTCGCGATCGTCGAGGCGGTCGAGCTGGCCAAGGAATTCTGCGGCGAGAACAGCCCGCGCTTCCTGAATGGCGTGCTCGATCGCGTGTGGAAGTCGCGGGAGGGCAAGGTCCAGGCGCCGGCGGGCGGAGGGACCTGAGGTGGGCCTTTTTCGTTCGGCCGTCGCGGCCCTGAAGCGGGGCATCGCCCGCACCGCCGAGGCGATCGGCGGCGGATTCCGCAGCCTGCTTCGCGGCCGGCAGCTTGACGAGGCGCTCATCGACGAGATCGAGCGACGCCTGATTGCCGCCGATGTCGGAGTGAAGGCCACCCGCGAGATCGTCACGCGGCTGCGCGAGGACTTCCGGGCCGGCCGCATCGCGAAGGGCGACGAGGCCCTCGAGTTCCTCAAGACGAGCCTCAAGAGCCGCTGGGGCGTGGAAGACCGCCGCCTGGCGACCGCCGCGGCGAAACCGACGGTGATCCTCGTGGTGGGCGTGAACGGCGCGGGCAAGACCACCAGCGTCGCGAAGATCGCGAAGAGCCTGCGCGACGAGGGCCGCACCGTGCTGCTGGCCGCCGCCGACACCTTCCGCGCCGGCGCGGTCGCCCAGCTCTCGATCTGGGCCGAGCGGCTCGGCGTCGAGATCGTGAAGGGAGCCGCGAACGCCGACCCGGCCGCGGTCGCCTTCGACGCCACCGAGGCGGCCCTTGCCCGCGGCGTCGACGTGCTGCTCATCGACACCGCGGGCCGGCTGCACACCCAGGAACACCTGATGCGGCAGCTCACGAAGATCCGCACCGTCGTCGCCAAGCGGATCCCCGGCGCCCCGCACGAGACGCTGCTCGTGCTGGACGCGACCAGCGGCCAGGTCGCGCTCGAGCAGGCCCGCATCTTCAAGGAGGCCGCGAACGTCACCGGAATCTTCCTCGCGAAGCTCGACGGCACCGCGAAGGGCGGCATCGTGGTGGCGATCCGCGACGCGGTCGACGTCCCGGTCAAGCTGGTCGGCGTCGGCGAGACCCCCGACGACGTCGAGCCGTTCGACCCCGATCGCTTCGTCGAGGGGATGTTCGCCGCCGAGGATTGAGGCTCCGGCCGGCCGAAACCGCCCCCGGCCGCGTCCCGAAACCGGTTTCCGCCGGGAAGAATCGCTCCGGCCGTCCCCGAGCCGATGGAACCCCCTCCGGGACGTCCTCTATAAAGGAAGCCCCCGCCCCGCCATGCCGACCGCCCCGCCCATCCGCCGCGCCTTCACCCTCGTCGAGATGATCGTGACGATGGGCGTGATCGTCGTGCTCATGGGCGTGATGATCCCGACGCTCAAGGGCATCCAGGCCGAGGCCCGTTCGGCCGGCTGCATGAGCAACCTGCGGCAGATCGGCACCGCGATCGAGGTCTACCGGCAGCGGAACCGGGATCTCCTGCCGATGTGCGAGTTCATTCCGGTGGCCACCGAGGACGGTCCGCAGGGCGGCCTGCCGAACCTGCTCGACGGCACGCTCGCCAAGGACTCGCCGGTCTGGAAATGCCCGGCCGACTTCGACGAGGACGAGTCGCTCTCGACCGGCACGAGTTACCTCTACCTGCCCGGCCTCATCCGCTTCACGCCGCAGATCCAGCTGGCGACGCAGCAGGCGATGATTCCCTACCTGATGAACCCGGCGATGACCGAACGCATGCGCACCCGCATGCGGAACGACACCGAATCGAAGCTCGTCTCGCTGTTCTACGAGAAGACGCCCGAGTCGTTCGCGATCGTGACCGACAGCCAGGATCGCCACGCCTACGGCGACCGCAATCCGCGGAACGCCCTGTATCTCGACGGCGGGGTGCGGGTGCTGCAGGCGTCCGACGAGGAGGCGGTGGACTGATGGCTCTTGAATACGCCGGGATCCGTGATCGCCTCGACGAGTGGCTGGTCGAGCACCGCAAGCGGCTGGGGCAGGGGCTCGGCGGGCTGGCCCTGTTCGCGCTGCTGGGGGGCGGGGTGTACTGGTGGGTCGAGGTCCGTTTCCGCCCGCCGCCGTCGATCTTCGATTCGCCGTTCGACGACGTGCTTGGCTACCTCTCGCTCGACGACTTCAGCAAGCTTCCGCTGAAGGACCGCATCGCGTTCATGATCGAGCTTTCCGACCGCTTCCGCGGAATCTCGCAGGACGAGTCGGTGGTGATGGCCGGCTTCTTCGCGGGCCTCACCGGTCCGACCCGCGAGCAGCTGCGGCAGAACGCCCGCGAGCTCGCCCGCGACATCCTCGCCGAGGGGGCGGCGCAGTACGTGAACCTGCCGAAGTCCGAGCAGGCCAAGTTCCTCGACGGCTGGCTGGTCGAGTGGACCAAGACCGCCGAGCGGATGGCCACCGGCAAGGTCGACGACAAGAGCGACCAGCAGCGGCTCGACGAGATGAAGGGCCAGGCGAAGCGGGATTCGACCCGCGAGCGGAACCCGGACCGGCTGGGCTCGCTCACCGAGGGTTCGGCGAGTCGTTTCCTCGACTTCTGGTCGAGCGACGTCGAGACCGCGGCAAGTCCCCGGCAGCAGGGACAGATCACCCGCTTCATGACCGACCTGCGGACCCACATGACGAAGTGACCGCGGCCGCGCTGCCCATCGTCTCGATTCGCGACGCGATCGTCGCGGCGCTCGAACGGGGGAACCGGCTGGTGTTGACCGCGCCGACCGGCAGCGGCAAGACCACGCAGGTGCCGCAGTTTCTCGCGGCGATGCCGGCGATCCCGGGGCAGGTGGTCACGCTCGAGCCGCGGCGGCTGGCGGCGCGGATGGTCGCCCGGCGGGTGGCGCAGGAGATGGGTTCGGCGCCCGGCGGGCTGGTCGGCTGGCAGACGC
Source organism: Phycisphaerales bacterium (assembly GCA_044356865.1). Lineage (GTDB taxonomy): Bacteria > Planctomycetota > Phycisphaerae > Phycisphaerales > SM1A02 > JBEIUL01. The sequence goes on from JBIKVN010000012.1 coordinate 6,512, forward strand.
GGTTCGAGAGCGCGGTGTCGCCCGGGACGCGGGTGCGGTTCGTGACCGAGGGGGTCTTCCTGCGGCAGGTCCAGGAGGATCCGGAGCTGCGCGGCGTCGGGGCGGTGATCCTCGACGAGTTCCACGAGCGCAGCCTCGACGGTGACCTGGCCCTCGGGCTGGTGCGACGCCTGCAGGAGACCTCGCGGCCCGATCTTCGCCTGGTCGTGATGAGCGCCACGCTCGACGCGGCCCGCGTCGCGGGGTTCCTCGGGTGCCCGGCGCTCGAGGCCAGCGGACGGCTCTTTCCGGTCGCGATCGAGCAGGTCGGGCGCGCGGCCGATCGCACCGCACCGGAAGCCGCGGCCGAGGCGACGGTGCGGCTGCTCGGCGAGCTGCCCGAGGGCGACGTGCTGGTCTTCATGCCGGGGCGGCTCGAGATCGAGCGCACGGTCGGCGAGCTGGCGCGGCGGGTCGGGCCGTCGACCGTGGTGGTCCCGCTGCACGGCTCGCTGCCGCCGGCCGAGCAGGATCGGGCGGTCGAGCCGGCGCCGCGCGGGAAGCGCAAGGTCATCGTCGCGACGAACGTCGCCGAGACCTCGATCACCATCGAGGGCGTACGGGCGGTGGTCGACGCGGGAACCGCCCGCGTGCATCGCCACGATCCGAAGCGGGGCCTGAACACGCTGCGCCTCGAGCCGATCGCGAAGGCGACCGCCGAGCAGCGGGCCGGCCGGGCGGGGCGGCTCGGGCCCGGCCGCTGCCTGCGGCTCTGGTCGGCCGCCGAGCACGCCCGGCGGCCGGCGTTCGCGGATCCCGAGATTGCCCGCGTCGATCTGGCCGACGCGCTGCTGCGGCTGAAGTCGCTCGGCGTGGCCGATGCCCTCGCGTTCCCGTGGTTCGAGCCGCCGCCGGCCGAGCTGGTCGCGAAGGCCGAGGCGGCGCTGCGCGGCCTCGGCGCCGCCGACGAGGCCGGCCGCATCACCGCGACCGGCCGGGCGATGGCCGAGATGCCGTGCGAGCCGCGGACGGCGCGGCTCGTGGTCGAAGGCGTGCGGCTCGGGATCGCCCGCGATGCGGCGTTCCTGGCGGCGGCGGTCGGCGAGCGCGACTTCGTCACGGCGGCCCCCGCCGCGGCCCTGCGCGAGGCGTGCGCCGACGGCGACCCGGTTTCGGACACGCTGGCCCGCCTGCGGATCCTCGAGGCGGTCGACGCGGGCCGCCGGCCGCCGCCGCGGGTCGCGCTGCATCCGTTGGGCGCCCGCGAGGCCGCGCAGGCCGCGGCGCAATACCTTCGCGCGGCCTCCCGCCTCGCCCGCCGCGAGCGGATCGCCGAACGGCCCGGCCCCGCCGGCCCGTCGCTCCTCCGCTGCCTCGCGGTCGCGTTTCCCGACTCGATCGCGTTCCGCCCGAACGCCCACAAGCCGTTCTGCCATCTCGCGGGCCGTCGCAAGGTGGTGCTCGACGCCGACAGCGTGGTGACTTCGGCGGGTTTCCTGCTGGCCCTCGAGGTGCGGGAATCGGGCAGCGGCGACGCGACGCTCGCGACCCTCTCGATGGTCACGCCGCTGCCGCGCGAACTGCTGGAAGAGCTGTTTCCCGGGCGATTTTCCCGTCGCGTCGAGGTCGGCTGGAACGACGCCACGCAGGCCATCGAGGAGGTCGACGCCGAGTTCTTCGACGCGATCGAGATCACCCGCACCCTGCGGCCCGCCCGCCCGGACGCCGCGACCGCGGTGGCCCTCGCCGGCAAGATCGAGGACGGCACCATCCGCCTCGAGCGCTGGGACGACGCCGTCGAGCAGTGGATCGAGCGGGTCCGCTGCGTCGCCGCGTGGTTTCCCGAGCGGCGGCTCATCACCTACGACGCCGACGAGCTGCGGCTCATCCGTGCCGAGATCGCCACCGGCGCCGTCCGTGCCGCCGAGATCCGCGACCGCCCGTGCCTCGAGAAGGTGAAGGACGCCCTCTCGTGGGACGAGCAGGAGTTCGTGCGGAAGATGGCCCCCGAGGCGATCCCGCTGCGCCGCGGCTTTCGCATGAAGGTCGAGTACCGGGTCGGGGCCAGTCCGCGGGGCCGCGCGAAGATCCAGGACCTCTACGACGAGCCCGCCACGCCCGCGGTCGCCGCCGGCCGCGTGCCGGTCACGCTCGAGATCCTCGGCCCGAACCACCGCCCGCTGCAGGTCACGCAGGACCTGGCGAACTTCTGGAAAGCGCACTACCCCGAGATGCGGAACCAGCTCGCTCGCCGCTACCCGCGCCACGAGTGGCGGTGATCGCGTTCACGGCCTGTCCGGCGCGTCGTCGCCGGCCAGGCCGGTCCGCCGCGGCGTGACGCCGCCGCGGGTGCCCTCGCCGGTCTCGCGGGTCTCGGCGTCCTGCCGGAAGCGGGGCAACTGCTCGCCGATCGCCCGCTTTCCGGTGAACACGTCGTGCACGATGTTCACCGCCTCCTCCTCGTCGTCGGTCAGGTGGAAGAGGTCGAAGTCCGACTCCGAGATCGTCGCGTACCGGGTCGCGAGCGTGTCGCGCATCCAGTCGAGCAGGCCCTTCCAGAAGTCGGTGCCCACCAGGACCACGGGAAACGGCTCGATCTTGAGGGTCTGGATCAGCGTGAGGGCCTCGAAGAACTCGTCCATCGTCCCGAAGCCGCCGGGGAAGATGATGAAGCCCCGGGCGTACTTCACGAACATGACCTTCCGCACGAAGAAGTAGCGGAAGTCGAGCTCGACGTTCTGCCACGGGTTGGGCCGCTGCTCCATCGGCAGCGAGATGTTCAGCCCGACCGAGACGCCTTTCGCCTCGAAGGCCCCCTTGTTCGCCGCCTCCATAATGCCGGGCCCGCCGCCGGTGATGACCGCGAAGCCCCGCTCGACCAGCAACCGGCCGCACCGCTCGGCCTTCGCGTAGTAGGGGTCGTCGGGCTTGGTGCGGGCGCTGCCGAAGACGCTCGCGCCCGGGCCGAGGCGGCTGAGGGCGTCGATCCCGTCGACGAGTTCGCTCAGGATGCGGAGGGTGCGCCATGCTTCGGAGGCGACGGCCTGTTTGCGTTCGAGGCGATGCATGAACCGGCTGTCTTCGGCGATTCGTCCCCTCCGGGTCGATGCGGAAACCCGCCCGCCGGCTTCGGGTCGATTCAAGCCGAACCCTCCGGATTGGCGCAAGTGCCTGAGTTCACGAGAGTTGATCGAAGTGGATTGAAACCCCTTGACGACCCCGATAGACTCGTCCCTCCCCATGTCGAAAAAGCCCGACGCGAACTCCTCCTCCGCCGGTTCCGCCCCCCACGCGAAGCCCGCCGCCAAGCCGGCCAAGGTCGCGAAGCCGATGGCGGAACCGAAACCCGAGCCCAAGCCCACGGCCGGCAAGAGCCCGACCAGGTCCGCCGCCAAGCCCGAGGCGGCCGGCGAGATCGGCAACTACTCGGCCGCCGTCCGCTGGCTGCTCGAGCGGACCGACTTCGAGCGGATGCGGGTCGTGAAGTACTCCGAGGAGACCTTCAAGCTCGACCGGATGCGGAAACTGCTGTCGCTGCTCGGCAACCCGCACGAGCAGTTCCGCTCGGTGCACGTGGCCGGGACCAACGGCAAGGGCAGCACCACCGCGATGATCGCCTCGATGTTGCAGGGGTGCGGCTACGCGGTCGGCCTGTACACGAGCCCGCACCTCGTCGACCTGCGCGAGCGGATCCAGGTGAACGGCGTGCCGATCGAACGCAACGACTTCACCGACCTCATGAAGGAGGTCGCGAAGGCGGCGGCGAAGCTCGACTCCGAGCCGACGTTCTTCGAGATCATCACCGCCCTCGGCTTCAAGCACTTCGCCGAGCAGGCCATCGACCTCGCGGTCGTCGAGGTCGGCCTCGGCGGCCGTCTCGACTCGACGAACGTGATCCGCCCCGAGGTCTCGATCATCACCTCGATCGACTTCGACCACGTGAAGCTGCTCGGCAACACCCTGCCCGAGATCGCCCGCGAGAAGGCCGGCATCTTCAAGAAGGACGTGCCGGCCCTGATCTTCGAGAGCGATTCCTCGGTCGAGAAGGCGATCCGCGAGGTGGCCGACCAGGTGGGAGCGCCGCTGCGGATCGTGAACAAGGACATCGAGTTCTCGAGCCGCTTCTGCTCGACCGACGACCTCGGCCCGCACACCCGCGTCTGCCTCTATTCGAAGACCTCGCGGCTCGAGCACCTGCCGGTGCCGCTGCCCGGCGAGCACCAGGCGAGCAACTGCGGCCTCGCCCTCGCGGCGATCGACGTGCTGCGCACCGCGGGCTTCGACTGCCCCGAGGAGAAGGTCACCGCGGGCCTGGCCCGGACCACGATTCCCGGCCGCATGCAGATGGTCTGGGACCGCCCGCGGGTGGTGGTCGACGGCGCCCACAACCCCGGCGCGATGACGGCGCTCATGCGCTGCATCGGGGCCCACGTGCCCTACGACTCGATGATCTGCGTCTTCGGCTGCTGCGCCGACAAGGACGTGCCGACCCTGCTCGACAAGGTGAATCTCGGCGCCGACAAGGTCATCTTCACCCGGGCCCAGTCGAACGCCCGCTCGGTCGATCCCGAGGAGCTGCAGCGGCTCTTCATGGAGCGCAGCGGCAAGATGAGCCAGATCGGCCGCACCCTGCCCGAGGCCCTCGAGCTGGCGTCGCGCACGGTGGGCCGCGAGGACATGATCCTCGTGACCGGGTCGTTCTACCTCGTCGGCGAGACCATCAAGCACCTTTCGGCCCTCGACCGCACGAAGGGCGGGCGGATCACCGCCGCCCTGCCGACGGCCTGAGCGGCCGGGCCGTGGGCCCGAGCCGGTACCATCGCGGCCCCATGTCCGAGGCCAGCCACCCCGACGAGACGCCGCACCGCTACACCGCGCGGCTCGCGAACGAGATCGAGCCGCGCTGGCAGGAGCGCTGGGCCCGCGAGGGCACCTTCCGCCAGCCGAACCCCGGCGAGCCCGGCTTCGACCCTTCGCGGCCGAAGCGCTATGTCCTCGACATGTTCCCGTACCCGTCGGGGGCCGGCCTGCACGTCGGCCATCCCGAGGGCTACACCGCGACCGACATCTTCGGTCGCTACTGGCGGATGAAGGGCTGCAACGTGCTGCACCCGATGGGCTGGGATGCCTTCGGCCTGCCCGCCGAGCAGTACGCGGTGCAGACCGGCGTGCACCCGTCGATCACCACGCGGAAGGCGATCGAGAACTTCCGGCGGCAGCTCTCGCGCTTCGGCTTCGCCTATGACTGGAGCCGCGAGTTCGGGACGATCGATCCCGAGTACTACCGCTGGACGCAGTGGATCTGGCTGCAGGCCTATCACGCGTGGTTCGATCCGGACCTCGGCAAGGCCCGGCCCATCGCCGAGCTCGCCGAGCGGGTCGCGGCCAAGGACGCCGAGATTCCCGTCGAGGGCGGCACGCGGAAGTGGTCGCGGTGCTCGGAGCTCGAGCGGAAGCGATGGCTCGACGGCCAGCGGCTGGTGTACCTCGGCGAGCAGACCGTCAACTGGTGCCCGAAGCTCGGCACGGTGCTCGCAAACGAGGAAGTCATCGACGGCCGCAGCGAGCGAGGTGGGCATCCGGTGCTGCGGCTTCCGCTGCGGCAGTGGATGTTCCGCATCACCGCGTACGCCGATCGCCTGATCGAGGACCTGAAGCTGGTCGACTGGCCGGCGTCGACGCGGGCGATGCAGGAGGAGTGGATCGGCCGGAGCGAGGGCGCCGAGATCCGCTTCGCCGAAGTGTCCGGGGGGATGGCCGGCGACGGCTTGACCGTCTTCACCACGCGGCCCGACACGCTCTTCGGCGCGACCTACATGGTCGTCGCGCCCGAGCATCCGCTGGTCGAGCGGCTGCTGGCGAACCCGGCCGCCGCGACCGACGTGACCGCGCTCCGCGCCTACGTCGAGCTCGCCCGCAACCGGTCGGACGTCGATCGCCAGGCCGACGCCAAGGTCAAGACCGGCGTGTTCACCGGGATGTACGCGCGGAACCCCGCGACCGGCGAGGCGATTCCCGTCTGGACCGCCGACTACGTGCTCATGGGCTACGGAACCGGCGCGATCATGGCGGTGCCGGCGCATGATCAACGCGACTTCGAGTTCGCGATGCTTTTCGGGCTGCCGATCCGCCCGGTCGTCGAGGTGCCCGGCGAGCCGTGGACCGGCGAGCGGGCGACGGCCGGCGAGGGCACCGCGCTGCGGAGCGCCAACGCCGAGGTTTCGCTCGACGGCCTCCCGACCGCCGAAGCGAAGCGCCGCATGGTCGAGTGGCTCGCGTCGCGCGGTTTCGGCCGCCGCACCGTGAACTACCGCCTGCACGACTGGCTCTTCAGCCGCCAGCGCTATTGGGGCGAGCCGTTCCCGGTGGTCTTCGACCGCGACGGGAACCACTGGCCGGTCGCGGACCGCAACCTGCCGGTCACGCTGCCCGAACTGGCGGATTTCGCGCCGATCGAGAGCGACGTGCCGGTGCCGCCGCTCGGAAAGGTCAAGACCTGGGTCGAGACGACCGCGGGCGAGGCGGGCGTGTCGGCGGCGCTGCTGCCGCCCGCGACGCCGGTGCGGCGCGAGACGAACACCATGCCCAACTGGGCGGGCTCGTGCTGGTACTACCTGCGGTTCTGCGACCCGCGGAACGGCGAGGCGTTCATCGGTCCGGACGCCGAGCGTTACTGGCTCGGCGATGCGGGCGTCGACCTCTACATCGGTGGCGCCGAGCACGCGACGCTGCATCTTCTCTACGCCCGCTTCTGGCACAAGATGCTCTTCGACCTCGGGTTCGTCTCGTCGCCCGAGCCGTTCAAGAAGCTCTTCCACCAGGGCCTGATCCTGTCGCACGCGTACCAGCGCGACGACGGCACGCTGGCCGCCGCCGACGCGGTCGAGACGCGGCCCGACGGCACCTTCGTCGAGACCGCGACCGGGAAGCCGGTCACGCAGGTCGTGGCCAAGATGAGCAAGGCCCTGAAGAACGTCGTCAACCCCGACGAGATCATCGTCGAGTACGGGGCCGACACCTTCCGGCTCTACGAGATGTACATGGGGCCGCTCGAGGCGGCGAAGCCGTGGAACACCCGCGACATCGTCGGGCCGTTCCGCTTCCTGCAGCGGCTCTGGCGGCTCGCGATCGACGAGCGGTCCGGGGCGATCCTGCTGGCGGCGAACGCCGATCCGGCGATCGAGAAGCAGCTGCACCGCACGATCCACAAGGTCGGCGAGGCGGTCGAGCGGCTCTCGTTCAACACCGCGATCGCCGCGCTGATAGAGCTGGTGAACGCCGCGACGCGGCCGACCGCCATGACCGACCCGACCCAGGGCGGCCTGGCCCGTGACCAGCTCGCGCGGCTGCTGAAGGTGCTTTCGCCGTTCGCGCCGCATGTCGCCGAGGAGCTCTGGCATCGCCTCGGGAACGCGACGGCGCTGTCGCACGAGGCGTGGCCGTCGTACGACCCGGCGCTTCTCGTCGACGACGAGATCGAGATTCCCGTGCAGGTCGCGGGCAAGCTCAAGGCCCGCATCACGGTGCCCGCGAAGGCCGACGCCGCCGAGATCGAGCGGCGGGCCGTCGCCGACCCCGCGGTCGCGGCGGCGCTCGCCGGCAAGCCGGTGAAGAAGGCGATCGTGGTGCCCGGCCGGATGGTCAACCTGGTGATCTGAGCCCTTCGAATCCGCTCAGGGGCGCAGGTTCTTCATCTGCCCGGCGAACCACTCTTCCCATCCCGAGCACGACACGGAAGGCGGCTCGCCGCGGGGGCCGTCCAGCTCACTCCAGGTGCCGATACCGACGGGCCGACCCGTGTCGTCGAACACGAAACAGTCATGGCCGCCCCAGCCGGTGTTGAAGAAGAGCAGGCAGCGTTCGAGTTCGTCGGGATGCCTCGACCGCTGATCGAGGTTCATCCAAACGAGGTCGTCGTCGTCGACTCTGCCGACGTCGGCCGGATGATCCGCGGTTCGAGGTCGCAGCACATCCCAGAACGGCGGATGCCGGTCGGGGAACCGCTGCAGGAACCCGACGAGCTCGTCGGGAACGGGAAGCCCGATCGCGGTCGCGATGCGTTCGATCTCGTGGGCGGTCGGGGGTCGGCCGCCCGCGATCCGGACGGTCGCGAGGGTCGCGAACTCGCGATAGAGCTCCTCGAGGCGTTCCATGGGAACCCGCTCAGCCCTTCGCCGCCTCGGGATTCACCCACTCGATGAGCGCCGCCGCGCCGCCGCTTTCGGCGTCGCCCGGCAGGTAGCGGTGGGCGATGCCGAAGAACGACCAGCCTTCCTTCAGGTGGATGGAAAGCACCGGATCGAAGATGCGGCCGGCCATCACCTCGGCGGCGTATGCCTCGGGCGTGAGTTCCTTCACGTGCCGGTGGTAGCCGGCGATCCGCGAGCCGGCGCGGATCCGCTTCAGCCCGAGCAGCCGCACGAGGTCGCGGGTCGCCTCGATCAGGGCCCGGCTCAACCCGTGGTGCTGGTGCTCGGGATGCACCATCATCTCGGCGCCGTACAGCGTCCGGCCCTTGACCGGGTCATGGTTCAGGAACGTGCCGCCGCCGGTGAAGCGGGTCCAGGTCGACTCGTCGCCGTACTCGCTCCACCGCACGACGAGCGTGGCCTGCACGCCGACCGCACGGCCGGTCTCGACGTGTTCGGCGATGAACTGCCCGGCCGGAAAGACCTTGCGGTGGTCGACGAGCTGCTCGGGCGTGTACGGCGGCTCGTCGGGGTAGACGAGGCGGCAGATCTCGATGAGGTCGCCGACGTCACGGTCCTGCATCGGGCGGATCCGGTAGCCGGCGGGAAGCGGGGTGTCCATCGGGGCACGGTACCCGCGGGACTCCGGCCCGGCGGGGGCCGTACACTCCCGGCCCTATGGCGCAGATCTACCAGGACGACGGCGACCGCCTCATGCAGGTCAGCCGGGGCATGAAGGGCATCACGGTGGTCCCGCACGGCGACGTCCGCGTCGCGACCCGCGAGCCGCGGATCCGGATCCAGTGGGGGCAGCACATGCTCGACGACATCCTGCGGGGCCGCTACCGCACGCTGGTCTGCGGCGTGAACGACCGGGACAACTCGCACGGCATCCTCGGCGAGGTGCTGCGGCTGGTGCCGACCTCGCAGTGGACGCTCGCGTCGGCGACCTCGTACGCGAAGACCTTCCGCAGCGCCGTCGCCCTGCACGGGAAGGACGACCGCGAGCCGTACGTGCTGAAGTTCGACCTCGACCGGCTGCTGGTGCTGGCCCTGCTGCGGCCGGCCGATCGCGACCACTTCACGCTCGACGACCTCGAGCGCGGCTTCCGCACCGTGGCGAGGATGATCGAGAACCGCCACGACCGCTGGCCGACCGCGAGCGTCTCGTTCCTCGGGGCGAAGTCGAATCGTCTCGTCGGGAAGTACGGCGAGGAGCCGAGCTTCGAGGAGGTCCTGCAGCGGATGTACGCGGCCGGCTACGACGGCGACGTTTTCCCGGCGGTGACCATGTGGGACAGCGTCTCGGTCGGCGTGTTCGGCACGTTTCCCTTCCCCGATGCCCTCGCGCGGATGCGTGAGGGCTCTTCGTGAAGGACACCGTCCAGTCGTTGCGGAAGCGATTGCGCGAGCGGCCCGACGATGTCGAGGCCATGATGAAGCTCGCGAGCCTGCGGGCCGGCCAGGGCAAGACGAAGGAAGCGCGGGCCCTGTACGCGAAGATCCTCGAGGTCGATCCCACCCACGTGCGGGCCCTCTCGGTCGGGGCGAGCGAGCGCATGACGGCGGGCGACATGGACGAGGCCGACGGGCTCATCCGGCGGATCGAGGTCCAAACGCTCGGGAAGGCGGATCGCGAGCTCCAGCTCGATGTCCGCGGCCGATTCCATCTCCTTCGCGACGAGTTCGACGAGGCGATCGGGCGGTTCGAGGAGTGGAGGAACCTGAACCGGCAGTCCGTCGAGCCCTTGATGGCCCTGCTCATCGCGTACGACTCGGCCGGTCTCGTCGAGCCGACCGTGCCCATCCTCGAGGAGGCGTTGCGGCTCGCGCCGGATGATCTTCACCTTCGCTTCGAGTACGCGGAAACCCTGCTTTCGCTGGGGCGGTTCGACCGGGCCCGATTCGAGTACGACCGCGTGCTCTCGGTGTGGCCCGATCACGAGGACTCGATCTGTGCCGTCGTGCAGTGCCTCGTCGGGACCGGACGCGAGGAGGATGCCCTCGAGCGGCTCGAGGATTTCGTGAAGGAGTGGCCGAACGCCACCTACGCCCGGATCGAGCTCGCGCATCGCTATCGGCACGCCGGGTATCTCGCGGACGCCGCGGACCTCATGCGCGAGCTCGCCCGCGCGCGGCCGAGGGACCTCGAGGTTCGCGTCAACGCCGCCCACATCCTCGACGAGGCCGGCGACCGGGAAGGGGCCCTCCAGCACGCACGGAAGGCGCTGGCGATCGATTCGTCCTCGGCCGAGGCCCGCGTCTTCCTCGGCCGGGTCTACCTTTGGGAGCGGCGAATCGACGATTGCGAACGGCAGCTGCTCGAGGGACTGCGGATCCATCCGGACCATCCGGCGATGCTCGTGGTCTTCGCGGATCTGCGGGCCATGCAGGGGCGGCTCGAGGAGGCCGAGGACCTCGCCGCGCGGGCGGTCCAGAAAGAGCCCGACGAGGCGTGGACATGGGCGTGCCAATCCCGCATGGCGCTTCGCCTCGGGAAGATCACGCAGGCCCTCGAAACGGCGCGAAAGGCGGTGGAGTGCGACGGCGATGCCCCCGTCGCCCGGATGGCCCTGGGGTTCGCGGCGGCCACCGCCGGCGATCGGGTGACGGCGCTTGCCCAGGCCGAGGCCATCACGAAACTCGATCCGGACCTCGCCGACGAGATCCGGGCCGCGGTCGAGCACGGCTGAGGCGGCGCTGGTTAACGCTGGTCGGGGGGGAAACTGCGCAGGGTGAGGGATCTGGGATTGACCGGGCGAAAGTCGCCTCGCTCGATCTGCCGCAAAATGTCGGGACTTTTTCCGATTGTGCGGCTTCCACCGTTTTTGGCCTTAGATTTCCGGCACGGCCACCGAACGACATGACCGATCCCCGGCCCAATCTTCCCGGCGAGAGCCCGCGCCCGCTCGCCCCGTCCGATCCCGCGGATGCCGCGGCCGCGCTGGCCGCGGAGGGCGGGACGGGGTGGCCGCCCCAGGAGATCTTCCCGACTTCGCTGGTCGCCCCGATCCGCGGCGAGTCGCCGCCGACCCCGCAGGCGGTGCTCGAGGCGCTCGGGCGGGCGGCGGGCACCCGGCCGGCGGTGCTCGAAACCATCGCGCCTGAGGATCCGGAGATCCGCTGGAACCTGGTGCTCGCGATGGACGGCCTCGCCTCGCCCTGCATCGTGTGGGTCGAGGCGGCGCGGGCGATCGGTCCCGACGATGTTCCCGATCCGGCCATCGCCAGGCTGCGGTGGACGATCGGGTTCGAGACGCTGCTCGGCGGACGGCTCGACGGCACCGCGCGGGCCGCCGAGGTCTTCGCCGAGTATGTCGCGTTGCTTTCGCTGGTCACTCGGGCCTTTCCCGAGGTGCCGGCGATCCTCGACACCGCGACCCGCCGCTGGTTCGCCCGCGACGAGCTCGAGCGGCTTTTCGTCGGGCCGGGCGGCGAGCCCGAGGCGACCGAGGACGTCCTCTGGCGGGTCGTCGCGGTTGGCCGCAGCGAGCACCCCGACGCCGAGGAGCGGCTCTGGCTGCACACCATGGGCTTGGCCCGCTGCGGCCTGCCTGAACTCGAGATGCTCGAGGTGCCCGGGCGCCATGTGCGGGGTGCGGTCACCCTGCTGAACGGCATCGCGGCGCTCTGCCTGACCGAGACGCTTCCGCCCCCCGCCGGCGTCGCGAGCGTCGGCGTCAACCTGCTGGTGAGTTTCCAGCCGTGGCAGGAGGTCGTGCGGTTTCTCGATCCGGGCGCGCTCGGAAGCGTCGCCGATCGCCGCGCCGACGAGGTACCGGGTTCGCTCAATCCTCTGCTCGGGGTGCGGGCGGTGATCTGCGGCGCCGAGCCGAAGGGGCAATACCGGCGGATCTGGTGCTGGCCCGAGGAGTCGGTGGCCAGCATCGAGCGCGGCGAGGCGGGGCTCTATCTTTCGCCCGCCGCGACCCGGCGGCTGGCCCGGCGGGCCCGGCACACCTGGGGTGAGTTCGCGACCGCCTTCGCGTCGTTGCGGGCCCGTCGGGCCGCCGACCACCAAGGTCCGGCGTTCCTGGTCAAGGCCTCGGTCGCGGGCGGAGCCGACGCCGAGGGCGCCCGCGAGCATCTCTGGTTCGAGGTGAAGGACATTCGCGGCGAACGGGCCGAGGGCAAGCTGCTCAACGATCCGCACCTGGCCCGTCATCTGGCGCTCGGCGAGATCGTCCCGGTCGAGCTTGATCTCGTCAGCGACTGGCGGGTCGACCTGCCCGAGGGCCAGTTCGGGCCGACGACCGCCGATCGGCTGCTGGCGGCGGTTGACCGTTTCCGGAGCGAGACGGCATGAGTCCGGCGGGCAAGCCCGGCGGTCTCGTCACCGTCGCCGAGGCCGCGAGCGAGTTCGAGGCCCAGACCATCGTGGCGGTGCTGGCCGAGGCGGGTATCGAGGCCGCGGTTTTTCCGCTGGCCGCCATCCCGATTCCCGATCCGCTGCGGAACCGGCCGGCCGGCCGGATGCCGGTCCAGGTCGCGGCGGGCGATCTCGCGCGGGCCCGGGCCGCCCTCGCCGAGGCCAAGGACGCGGCGGCCCGGCTCGACTGGGATTCGGTCGAGGTCGGTGAACCGCCGCCCGAGGTCGCCGCGGTGCTCGAACGACCGCGAAGGCCGCGACGGATGCGGTTCCTCGTGCTGGCCGTGCTGGCGATCGCCGTGCTGCTGTCGCTTGCCGTCATCACCTCGAGCTTCCCCTGGCGATGAAACGAGACCGCCCCGCGGCGCGGGCCGCGGGGCGGGAGATCTCGGTTCACGAGACGGGGGCCGAAGCCGGCGACTCAGTTCGAGTCCTTCTCCGTGCCGGTGGCGGTGATGTTCTTGAGCTTGCCGCCCTCGCTCTTCGCCGTCGCGTTGCTCGCCGTCGAGACGCCCGGCAGCAGCAGGGTGTCGACGCCGTGGAGGACGCCGTTGGTCGCCTGCAGGTCGGAGTTCACGACCGAGCCGTTGGCGAGAGCCATGGTCCCGCCGTTCGTCTGGACGTTCAGCGTCTCGCCGGCGATGGTCGGCAGCTGGCTGCGTTGACCCAGCTCGGTCGAGAACCAGCGGTTGCCGGGCACGATGTGGTACGACAGGATCTCCCGCAGCTGCGTGCGGTTCTCCGGCTGCATGAGCATCTCGAGCGTGCCGGCGGGCAGCTTGGCGAACGCCTCGTCGGTCGGGGCGAAGACGGTGTAGTTCCCGTTCTTGACCAGCATCGCGTCGAGGCCGGCCGCCTGGCAGGCCTTGAGGAAGGTGCTGAAGTTGCCCGTGGTGCCGGCGACCTCGGCCAGGTTCGATTCGCTCGGGGTCAGCACGGCGTCGATCACGTGGACCACCCCGTTCGAGCACTGGATGTCGGTCTTGGTGATGGTGACCTGTCCGACGGTGAAGTTCCCGTTCGAGCCGCCGAAGCCGAGCCGCTGGCCGTTCAGCGTGTTCGCGCCGCCGGTCGAGGTGAACTGCGAGGAGCTCATCGAGCCGGGCACCACGTGGTAGGTCAGGATCGCGGTGAGCTTCGTCTTGTTCTCGGGCTGGCCGAGGGTCGCGAGGGTCTTCTCGCCGAGCAGCGCGAACGCCGCGTCGGTCGGGGCGAAGACGGTGTACGAGCCGGTGCCCGCGAAGGTGTCCGAGAGGCCCGCCTGGCCGAGCAGCGACTCGAGGGTGTCGAAGTCGTCGTTCGACGCGACCGTCTGGGCGATGGTGCGGCCCGAGGATTTGGCGTTGTTCTTGGCGTTGTTCTTGGCGACGTTCGAGGTGCTGCCCGTCGAACCCTTCGTGGTGGTGCTGCCGGTGGTGTTCGGCGTGGCGGTCGGGGTCTTCTTGGTGCCGGTGCCTGAGTTGCCGGTCGGGGCGTTCTGGCCGTTCTGGGCGAGGGCGAGTGATCCGACGAGGGCCGAGAGGGCGATGCCGAGGGTCAGGGTGCGCATGCGGTGGGTCTCCAGACGGAAGGGAAGGGAAGGACCGGGGCCTCCGTTCCATGGAGGCTTGTGCGGGGGATATCGGCAGGTCGGGGGCGGTCCGCGAACGCGGCGCGGAACTTCCGGCCACTTGGTCCCGGCGGAACGCGAGGAAGCCCGGGGCGGATCCGGCGGCAGTGGCTTGCCGTAGCATGGGTTGCGATTCGTCGCAGGCCCGCTTTCCCGCTCCGGAGACCGCATGCCCCCGATTCACCGAGTTCGTCCGAGCCTGATCCTGGTCGCGGTGCTGTCGGCGTTCGGGGGCGGTTGCGGCGGTCCGGTGCTCGAGGGGAAGGTGGTCCTCGGCTCGATGTCCGGCGCCGAGCTGGTCGCCGAGGGCGACCCGGCGCTGAAGCAGCCCGGGCTGGCCGGGGCCTCGATCGTGGTGATTCGCGATCCCGGGCGCCCCAACGCCGAGACGGTCGCCCGGTCGGCGAGCCGGGCCGACGGGACCTTCCGGATCCCGGTCGAGGCGTTCGGGGCCGGATGGATGAGCGAGGAGTGGCAGGTGATCGCGAGCAAGCCCGGCGACGCGACGAGCGAGTACCGCGGCCCGTTGCCGCTTCCGGGCGATCGCATGCTCTTCATGCTCGTCCCGGGCACCTTCGATCCGAGCGCCGGCGTGCGCAGTCGCGACCGGCTCATGCAGGACATCGATGCCTACCGGCGATGATGCCGCGCGGGACCGTACGGTGAAGCGTTCCTATCACGTCCATCTGCCCGGACTCGTCTTCCTGGGCCTGACCCTGCTGGTCGGGGTGGCCGCCGCGAACCGGCCGAACAACCTGTTGGTGTGGATCTTCGGGGCGTTGCTCGCGAGCGTCCTCGTCTCGGGCCTGATCTCGGGATGGATGCTCATGGGCATCCGGGCCGTGCGGCTCGATCCGCGGCGGTGCGCGGTCGGTGAGCCGCTCCTGGTCCGCTGGGCGATCGAGAACCGCAGCCGCCTCTGGCCGGCGTTCAACCTGCGGATCGCCGAGCGCCCGGCCGGCCCGGAGGGCGGGGGCATCCCCTGGCAGGACGCGGCCCGACCGGGCGAGGCGTGGGTGATGCACGCGGGTCCGCGCGACACCGTGCACGGCGAGGCGGTGCTGTGGCCGACGCGGCGCGGCCGCCTGCGCTTCGACGCCTTTCGCATCGACAGCACCTTCCCGTTCGGGCTGATCCGCAAGGCGGTGACCTTCGGGCAGCCGTCCGAGGTGCTGATCCATCCGAAGTCGCTACCGCTGCGCGAGGGTTTCCTCGAGCGGATGGCGGGCGTCGGCTTCGGCGGGACCCGCATCGCGGGCGAGCCGGGCGCGGGCGAGGACTATTTCGGGATGCGCGAATATCGCCCGGGCGACAGCCTGCGGCAGGTCGCGTGGAAGCGGCTGGCGTCGCGCGAGACGCCGGTCAGCGTCGAGCGCAGCCGCACCAGCCCGCCGCGGATCCTCGTCGTGCTGAACCTGCGGCTGCCGACCGCCGAGGCCCGCACGACCGGACGCGAGCCGCGCGAGCTCGAGGAAGACGCGATCACGCTGGCGGCCAGCATCCTGTCGCACGCCGAGCGGCACGGGTTCGAGGCCGGATTGGCGATCCTCGGGACCGGCGCGGTGACCCTTCCCGTCCGGCGCGGCAAGTGGCACCTCGAGCGGATGCTGGCGGCGCTGGCGGCGATCGACCTCGACGCCCCGCGCGACCGGCTGGCCCGTCTCGGCGACGCGACCCGCGACCGGGTCACGACGGTGGTGATCCATCCCGACCGCGCGGTGACCGCGGTCGCCCCGGAGAACGCCTGGCACCTCGTGGCGACCCGGCTCGACACCATGCTCGCCGCGGCCGCGCGGGCGGAGGTCGGGGCGTGAGGCTGCTCGAGCGGTTCCGCCTGCACGGTCTCGGGCTCCTCCTGCTCGGCATGGTCGCGTTCTGCACCAGCCAGCAGCAGTTCGGCCTCCTGGTGCTGGCGGCGGCGCTGGCGATCCTCTCGTGGTACGTCACGGAAGGCCCGCGGGGCGTGGCCCTGCCGCGGTGGGCGCAGAACGCCCTGGTCGTCGCGATCCTCCTCTGGTCGATCCGCGAATGGACCCAGGTGCCCGATCTCGCCGAGACCATGGGCGTCCTCGGGCGCTTCGTCCTGTGGCTCGCGATCGTGAAGCTGTACGGACGGAAACAGGCCCGCGACTGGGCCCAGCTCATCGCGCTCGGCGGCGTGATGGTGATGGCCGGAGCCCTGCAGTCGGTCGAGTTCCTCTTCGCGGCGCTGGTCTTCATCTACGCGGCCGCGACGCTCTGGACGGTGCTGCTGTACCAGCTCTACGCAGGTCGCGAGCGGGCGGTCGCCCTGCGGCGCGAGCAGTCGAAGGGCGTGCCCGCGAGCCTCGTACCGCCGGTGCAGCCGGTCTTCGGCCGCGGCGTGAACTGGCAGTTCCGGGCTACGGTGGTGACCGCGATCCTCGCGTCGGCCGCGCTCAGCGCCGCGGTGTTCGTGATCTTCCCGCGCGACCTGTCCGAACTCGCCCGCGGGCCGCGGTTCGGCGGGCGGCGCTCGGGCTTCACCGAGGAGGTCAGCCTCTTCCAGAACGACCGCATCACCGAGAGCCGGCGCGAGGTCTTCACCGTGGCGTGGATCGACAGCCGCGGCGAGGCGGCGCGGTTCACCGATCCGATCTACCTGCGCGGCTCGACCTTCGAACGCTATGACCCCGAGCGCGGGAAGTGGCAGAAGCCCCGCGGCCGGAACGTGCGGTCCATCCGGGCCCCGGCCGACGGCGGGTTCGCGCCGCTGACCGCCACGCCGGTCGACGAGCGGTTCCAGACCTACGTCGAGACCATCACCATGCGCTCGCTCGCGACCGACGTGGTGTTCGCCTCGTACGCGCCGATTTCGATTTCCTCCGGGGAAAACCGCACCTTCGAGATCGATCCGGCCACCATGACCATCCGCGAGGTCCGGCTCAATCGGCTCGGCCGCTCGTGGCAGTACTCCGTCAAGGTCCAGCCGTTCCCCTCGGAAGCGACGGTGGAGGCGATCGTCGGCGACAGCGCCGCGCCGCGCCGGACGGTCTCGTTCCCGGTGACCGGCGTGTCGGAGATCGCCGAGCGGGTGCTGGCGAAGGTCGAGGGCCTTCCTTCCGAAGCCGAGGCCCGCGAGCGGCCCGAGGCCCGCTGGGCGCGGAACCGCGAGGCGTCGCGGGCGCTGGCGGAGTGGCTGCAGGGGCCCGAGTTCACCTACACCACCGACCTCGGCGACTTCGTGCGGGTCGCGGACGAGGATCCGATCCTCTCGTTCCTCGACCGCTACCGCTTCGGGCATTGCGAGTACTTCGCCTCGTCGCTCGTCGCGCTCTGCCAGTCGGTCGGTGTCGAGGCCCGGCTGGTGAGCGGGTACGTCGCGATCGAGTGGGACGAGGGCACGTCGCAGTACATCGTCCGCGAGTCGAACGCCCACGCGTGGGTCGAGGTGCGCACCGGGCCGTGGTCCTGGATGACGCTCGATCCCACGCCGGGCGACACCCTGGCCCAGCTTTCGGAGCGGAACCGGACCTTCTCCGACCGCTTCCGCTGGGTGTGGGACCGGCTGGAGTTCCTCTGGAACAGCCAGGTGGTGGCCTTCGACTCGGGTTCGCAGGCGACCATCGCCGAGCAGGTCGGCGGCGGCTGGCGGGATCGCGGTGAACGCCTGGCCGAGTCGACCCGCGATCGCTTGCGACAGCTGAACACCGCGGTGCAGCTCGGCCCGATCGGGTACGTGTGGATGGGCGTGGTGCTGGCGGCCATCGGCCTCGTCACGCTCACCGCGATCGTGACCGTGCGGCGGAACCGGCGGTTTCGCGCGGCGATGCGGCTTGGGCAGGCGCCGCGCCGCGTCGAGCGGCGGCTGCGCCGCGAGGTCGGATTCTGGCCCGACACGGTCGAGCTGCTGGCGCGGAACGGTTTCGCGAAGCCCGAATGGATCACCCCGGCCGCTTTCGCCGCGACGGTGGCGACGTCGCGGCCGGCGGCCGGGCCGCCGCTGGCGGCGCTGGTCGATCTCTATTACCGGGCTCGATTCGCCGGAGTGGACCTCGGCCCGGCCGAGCGGCGCCGCATCGCCGAGGAGTCGCGACGGCTGGGTGAGGCGCTTCGCGGACCTTCAACGCCCGGTTCCTGAGGCGAACCACGCGGAAACGACGCGATTCTGCGGAGTTCCGCCAGCGGAAGCGTGGCCGCGCCGATGACTCCCCGGACCGAAACCGAAGCCCACGGAGAAGGAGACCACGTGCCTGCATCACGATCCCGCACCCAGGAATGGCGGCGCAGCCTGCAGCAGATCCTCGAGCGCGGCGGCGCCCTCGAGTTTGCCCTCTCGTCCGCACCCGTCGCCCCCGCCGGATCGCCCGAGGCGAACGATCCGCGCCGCGTCGGCTCGGATCTGGTCTGGCGGGTTCGCCTGCTGGCCCTGAGCGACACGGAGATCACCATCGAGCAGCCGTGGGCCTTCGGCCGACCGATCGAGATCGTGCCCGGTGCGAAGATCCTCGCGGCGATCACTGTCGGCCAGAACCGCTGGGTCTTCCCCAGCGAGGTGCTCGGACTCGCCCGCGGGCTGCCCGGCCGCCCGTCGGGGCTGCGCCTGGCGATGCCCGAGACGGTCGAACGCTCGCAGCGCCGCTCGCCGCGCGTGGACGTCTCGGGGCTGCGGCTGGCCGAGGTCGAGGCGTGGCCGCTGCTTGACCCGCGCTCGGTCGCGGTGGCCGAGCGGGCGAACGAGCTGGCTTTCGCCGCGTCCATGCGGGGCGAGAGCCCGGGGGCGAGCGACCCGGAGTTCTCCCTGCCCACCGTCGGTCCCGGCTACCGGGCCACGCTCATGAACCTCGGCGGCGGCGGCGTGGGCCTGCAGGTCGGCCCGTCCGACGCCGCGAACCTCACGCGGCACCGCCTGCACTGGTTCCGCATCTCGCTCACCCCCGAACTGTCGGTGCCGATCGTCGCCTCGGGCAAGGTCGTCCACACCCACCTCGACAGCGCGATGAACACCTACGCGGGCGTGGCGTTCGATTTCACCTTCCACCCCGCCCACCAACGCACGGTGGCCGAGCAGGTGCAGCGCTACATCGCCGAGCGGCAACGCCGCCAGGCGGCCTGAGTCGCACTCCGTCGCCCAAACGCACGACGGCCCCCGAGAAAGGGGCCGTCGTGTCGTTTCAGGAGCGAGATTTCGCGATCAGGCCCGGCGGCGACGGCCGGCGAGGCCGGCGAGGCCGAGGAGGGCCACCGCGCCCGGAGCCGGGACGACGGTGTACGCGAGGAAGGGGCCGGCCACCGACGGCGAGCTCCAACCCGGGG
>JBIKVN010000013.1:0-25499 GCA_044356865.1 Phycisphaerales bacterium
TTGAAGGACCTCTCGCCGATGGTGCGGGCCCAGGCCTGCTTCACGGTGGGGGCGATCGGCGGGGACGCGGCGGTTCGGGCCCTCGTGCCCCTCATGGCCGACCTTGATCCCAATGTCCAGGTCGCCGCCGCCGGCGCGATCCTGAGCGCCCACGCCCGTCGTTGACACCGGTTCCGGCCAAGGTTACAACCCTTCGCTTCAGATGGGCAGGATGCCCATCCTCCCGGCCTGAAGACGGCCGCTTTCCCGAGGCTCCCGTGCACGTCCTGACCAAGATCTTCATCGTCCTCGTCTCCCTCCTCGCCGTCGCCCTCGTTCCGCTGGTCGCGGTCAACGCCCGCAACGAGGCGAGCTTCAAGGGCCAGCTCGAGGAGGCCAGGACCAAGGCGGCGGCCGCGCAGTCGGCGCTCGCCGCGGGTGAGTCCGCCCGGCAGGCGGCCGAGGCGAACTGGAACGCCCAGACCCAAGCCCTCGAGGCGAAGATCACCGCCCTGAGCAAGGAAGCCGCCGGCCGCACCGCCGAGGTGACCCGCCTGCAGGGTGAACTCTCGGCGGCCAAGGCTCTCCAGGCGAGCATCAACTCCAACCTCGAGATCCTTTCGCAGACCGGCAAGGCCAACAGCGAACTCACCGGCAAGCTCGTCTCCGAGCTCGCCGACCTCCGGACCCGGGTGATCGCCGCCGAGAAGCAGCGGGCCGAACTCGAGGAGGCTCTTGCCACCAGCGAGTCGCAGCGAGATGTCGCGGATGCCGCCCGCCGGGCCCTCCAGGAAGAGGTCCAGCGGCTCAGCGAGGCCAACCAGCAGGCGATGGAAACCGTCCAGCGTTACATGGCCTTCGCGGGCGAGCTTCCGAACGCCCGGGCCGGGGCGACCGGAGGCGCGACCTCCGGACAGATCCCCGCCGATCGCGACCTTGCCTGCTCGGTGATCGGCGTTTCCACCGCCGGAGACACCCGGCTCGCCGAGGTGAACGCGGGCAGCCGCGACGGCCTCCGCGAGGGCTGGGTCCTCACCGTCGCCGACAACGGCCGGTTCATCGCGAACCTCCGGATCACCTCGGTCGATGTCAACCGGGCCACCGGAGTGATCGAACTCGAGGACTCCGGCCGGGGTTCGGTCTCGGCCGGCCAGAAGGCGATTGCCCGCAAGGGTGAGTGAGTGAGTGAGTGGGTGACTGAGTGATGCAATCCGCCTCGTTTCTCTCCTCCGGAGCCCTCGCGTGACCCAGTTCAACCCCGGAACCTCCGCTCCCCGCCGTGGCGGTGAACTCACCGTCTACACCGCCCTCCTCGCGGTCGCCGCGGTGACGCTGCTCCTCGGGATCATCGTCCTCGTGCAGGCCAACACCGCGCAGGCCGGCGGACCGTTCGACCTCGTGTCCTGATCTCACCGGCGGGCCCTCGACCGATCGATCCGGTCTCCCCGACAGGACATCCACACGACCGACCCCGGCGCCCGCGGTCCGTCGCATCGCGACAACTTTCGCGTTTCCGAATACAGTCCGGGCCGACGGCGGCCGTTGACGCAGCACTCCGCAGGGAAAGCGGCGGTGTCGCGTCCAGCCCGCCCGGGAGAGCGCCCCCGCGATGATTGACCGCCTGCTCGGACTCCTCAGCATCGACATGGGGATCGACCTCGGCACCTGCAACACGCTCGTCTGCGTGAAGGGCCACGGCATCGTGCTGAACGAGCCGAGCGTGGTCGCGGTGCGCAAGGGCACCAACCAGGTGCTCAACGGCGGCACCGCGGTCGGTGTCGCCGCGAAGGAAATGCTCGGCAAGACGCCCGGCTCGATCTCGGCGGTGCGCCCGATGAAGGAAGGCGTGATCAGCGACTTCGAGATCACCGAGGCGATGCTCTCGTACTTCATCCGCAAGGTGAGCGGGAAGACCCGGATCTTCGGGCCGCGGGTGGTGATCGCGATCCCGTCGGGCATCACCGCGGTCGAGAAGCAGGCGGTGCTGCAGAGCGCCGAGCGGGCCGGCGCCCGCCGCGTCTACCTCATCGAGGAGCCGATGGCCGCAGGCCTCGGTGCGGGCCTGCCGATCGCCGAGCCGACCGCGAGCATGATCGTCGACATCGGCGGCGGCACGACCGACATCGCGATCATGAGCCTCGCCGACATCGCCGCCAAGGAGTCGGTCCGGACCGCCGGCGACGACTTCGACGACGCGATCGTCGAGCACCTCAAGAAGGCCTACAGCCTGACGATCGGCGAGCAGACCGCCGAGCGGATCAAGATCGAGATCGGCTCGGCGGCGCCGTCCGGCGAGCCGGAAACCATGGAAGTCCGCGGCCGCGACATGGTGTCGGGGCTTCCCCGTCGCACGGTCGTGACGAGCGAGGAGATCCGCGCCGCCCTGCAGGAGCCCGTCGAGCAGATCGTCGCCACCGTCATCAAGACCCTCGAGCGGGCCGAGCCGGAACTTGCCGCCGACCTCGTCGAGACCGGCATCACCCTCGCCGGCGGCGGGGCGCTCCTGCGCGGCATCGATCGGGTCATCTCGGATGCGACCGGGCTCGATGTCCGCATCGCCGACGATCCGCTCACCTGCGTCGCCCGCGGCACCAGCAAGTACCTCGAGAATCTCGAGGAGTGGAAGGCCACCCTCGAGAGCGACGCCGACGGGGCGTGATCGCCGGTGCCGCGAGGCCCGCTCCATTCCGACCGGGTCTGGCGCGGGGCGCTCGTGCTGGCGTTCTTCCTTTCGCTGCTTCCGGCCCGGGCCCTGGTGGGCTGGACCGGCGAGGTCGCCTCGCTGCTGACGCTTCCGCTGGTCCCGTTGCAGCACGGCGGACGGATCGTCGCGGCCTGGATTCGTCCCGCGGTCGGCGAGACCTTCGCCGAACGCGAGGCCGCCGAGACGCTGGCTCGCGAGCGGGACGAGGCCCGGACGCTCTACCGCCGGCTCGAGCTCGAGAATGAACGGCTCCGCCGCGAGATCGAGATGCTTTCGGCGGCGACCGCCCGTTCGCCGGGGCTTGCGGTGCGGGCGGTACGGGCCTCAGCCGTCGTCGCGAACCCTCCCGGACCGCGAAGCGGGGCGGGAACGCTCAAGTTGAACGCCGGCCTCCGGCAGGGGGTCGAGGCCGGCATGGTTGCGACGCGGGACGGCGACACGCTGGTCGGCCGGGTGGTCGGCGAGCCGGCGGCGCTCTCGAGCGACGCGGTACCGATCGGCGGCGCGGGGGCGATCGAGGTGGTGCTGTTGCCTCCCGGGGAGTCGATCGAGCTCGCGAAGGCCCCGCGCGGCATCCTCAAGCCGGACGGGCGGGGCGGCTTCACCTGCGAACTCGGTCGATCCGCCGCGGTGGCGGTGGGCTGGACGGCTCGACTGGCCGACGACCGCTGGCCGCGGGCGGCGCAGGGGCTGCGGGTCGCGAGAGTCACGGCCGCGGCGCCGCTCGACAGCTCGCCGCTGCACCTGCGGCTCGAACTCGCCCCCGCAGTCGATCCGCTCGAGGCGGTTGAGGTCGTGCTGCTCGGCGATGCCGCGGGCGAAGGGGTCGGGCCGTGAACTGGCTGGTCTTTCTCGTCGCCGTCCTGGTGGCCGCGGCCCTCGACGGGGGCTTCACGGCGGCGTTGGCCTTCGGTCCGTTCCGGCCCTCGTTTCTGCCGGCGGTGCTCGCGTTCGTCGCCCTGCACGGGCCGCGACGGACGGCGCTCTGGGCGGCGTTCGCCGCGGGGATCCTCGCCGACCTGCTGCAGCCGTCGATCGGAGCCGCGGGCCTGGCGTTCCATGTGATGGGCCCGCACGCCCTCGGCGGCGCCTTCGGGGTGACGGCGGTGCTTCTCCTCCGCTCGATGGTGTTCCGGCGGAGTCCGCTCACCCTCGGCTTCATGACCGCGGCGGTGGCGATCGGGATCACCCTGGTGACCGCGGCGATCTTCGCGCTTCGCCGCTTCTGGTCGGACGAGCTCCCGCCGTGGGGCGGCGAGCCGGTGCAGCCGTGGATCCTCCGCCAGCTCGTCGCCGATCTGGTCTCGGGGCTGTGGGCGGTGCCGCTCGCCTGGCCGCTGAACGCCTCGATCGAGCGATGGGATTTCTTCTCGGTCGGTCCCCGGCCGTGGCGACGGGCGGCCTGAGACTCGGCGGTAGAGTGCCGCCATGCACGCAGCGCGACCGCCGATCGTGACGAGCGACCTCGGACTCGAAGGGTTTGGGCCGCTGGCCGACCTTCGCCCGCCGAGCGACTTCCGCTCGGGTGTGTTCACGACCGCCGAGCGATTCGCGCGGGCCCTCGGCCGCCCGGTCGCCGCCCGGTTCGTGCCTCCGGAGCTTGCGGCGACGGTGGCGGAACGGTCGTCGATCCCGGTCAACGCCCTGCCCGAAGGCGACGACTTCCTGCTGCTCGACGCGAGCAATCCAATGTACGCGGTGGGGCACCCGGCGGAAGCGGAGTTGCCGCCGCGGGCCGCGATCTCCCTCGGCGGCCGCCTCGTCGCGGCGCGGTGCGGCCGGAAGGATCTCGGGCGGCTGCTGGAACACGGGCCCGCGGCGTTCGCTTCCGGGCTCGAGGTCGTCCACGCGACCGCGGACCACGCGGTCCCGATCGACCGCCCCTGGCGGATCCTCGACCGGCTCGGCGCGGCGATCGCCGGCGACATCGAGCATCTCCTGGCCGAGGCGCCGGCCCTCGGCTTCGAGATCGGACCGTCGCGGATCCGCGCCGCGGGCGGGGCGACCGTGGGCGACGCGCCGATCCTCGTCCACGCGTCGGCGTCGCTCTCGCCTTTCTGCTGCATTGACGCGAGCGGGGGACCGGTGCTCGTCGGCCCGAAGGTGGCGGTGCGGCCCTTCGCCACGCTCGTCGGCCCGTGCTGCATCCTCGAGGGTTCGATCGTCGCCGAGCGGGCGGTGATCAAGGCGAACACCTCGATCGGCCCGGGCTGCCGGGTCGGGGGCGAGGTCGGCGGCACGATCTTCCAGGCGTTCTCGAACAAGGCCCACGACGGCCACCTCGGCGACTCGATCGTCGGCGAGTGGGTGAACCTCGGGGCCGGCACCGACAACAGCAACCTGCTGAACACCTACGGCGAGGTCACGGTGCGGCTTGAGGCGGCCCTGCCGCGGGAGCGCACCGGCCGCATGTTCTGCGGCAGCTTCCTCGCCGACCATGCGAAGCTCGCGATCGGCACCCGGCTCATGACCGGGACCTCGATCGGCACCGGGGCGATGGTCGCCGCGAGCGCCGCTCCCGACACCACCGTCGATCGCTTCGCGTGGGTCACCGACGACGGCAGCCGCCGCTACCGGCTCGCGAAGTTCCTCGAGGTCGCCCGCGCCGTGATGGCCCGACGCGGCGTGACGCCCGGGCCGGCGTATCTGGCTCGCCTCGCGGCCCTGCACGGCGGGGACGGGGCGTAAGCCGATGCCCGACCGCCCGGTGCTCTATCTCATCGACGGCTACGCCCAGTTCTTCCGCGCCTACCACGCGATCCGTTCGGGCCTCTCGAGCCCGGTGACCGGCGAGGCGACGAACCTGACCTTCGGATTCATCGGCCTGCTGCTCAAGATCCTCCGCGAGCGCAAGCCCGACTACCTCGCGGTGGTGCTTGACGTCTCGGGCGACCGCGGGACCTTCCGCAGCGAGCTCTATCCCGAATACAAGGCCCACCGCGAGCCGCCGCCCTCGGATTTCGGCCCGCAGGTCGACCGCTGCCTCTCGATGCTGCCGCTCTTCGGCATCCCCCAGTACGGGTGCGAAGGCATGGAAGCCGACGATGTCCTCGCCACGGTGGTGCGGAAGTTGCGGAAAGAGCGGCCGGATCTCGACATCCGGCTCGTGAGCAAGGACAAGGACCTCGGGCAGCTCCTCGACGAGCGGGTCTCGCTCTACGACGCCCACCGGGACGAGACCCTCGGGGTCGAGCAGCTCTTCGAGCGGAAGGGCGTGCGGCCCGAGCAGGTGATCGACATGCTCGCCCTGATGGGCGACACGAGCGACAACGTGCCCGGGGTCGCCGGCATCGGGCCGAAGACCGCGGCGGAACTCGTCACGACCTACGGCTCGCTCGAGGGCGTGCTCGCGAACCTCGAGAAGCTGACTCCGAAGCGGCGGGAGGCGATCGAGAAGGCCCGCGGGATCCTGCCGCTTTCGCGGAAGCTCGTCACGCTCCGGGACGACTGCCCGGTCGAGTTCGACCTCGACGCGGCCCGCGTCGATCCGGCGCGGATCAAGGCCGACGAGCTGCTTTCGGTCTTCCGCACGCTCGGGTTCGAGAACCGGTTGCCCGGCGAGCTGCGGGCGATCGTCGGGGCGGCGGCCCCGCGCGAGGCGCCCGTCCGTCCGGCCCGCGCCGCCCGCCGGGCTCCGGAGGAGGCGGGTGGACTCTTCGATACGGTGGATGAAGGCGAGACCGGCCGCGCCGCGTTCGCGCCGATCCGCTCGCTCGGCGAATACGCGGTGATCCGGACGCTGGGCGAGCTCGACGCGGCGCTCGCCGAGTGCCGCAAGGCCGGGAGGTTCGCCTTCGACATCGAGAACGACGCCAGCGACTCGGACGACTCCGAGGACGACGGCGGCCCGCGGGCTTCGCGACGGCTCTGCGGCATCAGCTTCGCCGTCCGCGAGAACGCCGCCCGCTACCTGCCGCTCGTGAGCCCCGAGCCGGCGAACCACCTGGCGCTCGCGGACTGCCGCGAGCGGCTGCAGGCCCTGTTCGGCGACGAGTCGCTCGAGGCGATCGCCCACCACGCCAAGTTCGACCTGAACGCCCTGATCGCCTCGGGCATCGGGGTCAGGAACCGGCTCCAGGACACGATGGTCGCCGCGTGGCTCGTCGACGCCTCGCGGCCGAGCTACGGCCTGAAGGGCCTGACCGAAGGCCTGCTCGGCCTCGTGCAGCCGACCTACGCGGAGGTCGTGACCGACCGCGGGCGAAGGAGTTTCGCGGAGGTCCCGCTCGAGGACGCGGTGCCCTACGCCTCGGCCGACGCCGACCTCTCGCTGCGGCTCTTCGCGCGGCTCGGGCCGCGTCTGGCCGCGGACGGCCTCGAGACGCTCTATCGCGAGGTCGAGATGCCGCTCGTGCGGGTGCTGGCCGGCATGGAAAGGGCGGGCATCGCGGTCGACGGGGCCGAACTCGACCGGCAGCGGGCCCGGCTCGAGAGCCGCATCGAGGCCCTCCGCGCCGAGATCGCCCGCCTCGCCCCGCGACCGTTCAATCCCGACAGCCCGAAGCAGCTCGCCGAGGTGCTCTTCCACCGGCCCGAGGACCCGCTGCCCGGGCTCGGGCTCAAGCCGGTCAAGAAGACCAAGACCGGCTTCTCGACCGATGTCGAGGTGCTCGAGAAGCTCGCCGCCGATCCGGCGGTCGAGAGCGAGCTGCCCGCGAGGATCGTCGAGTACCGGCAGCTCACGAAGCTCGTCGGGACCTATCTCGTGGCGTTGAAGGCGGCGATCTCTCCCGAAGGCCGCATCCACGCGAGCTTCCACCAGACCGGCACCGCGACCGGCCGGCTGAGCTCGAGCGATCCGAATCTCCAGAACATCCCGATCCGCACCGCGACCGGGCGCGAGATCCGCAAGGCCTTCGTCGCGAGCCCCGGCGGTCTCTTCGTCTGCGCCGACTACTCGCAGATCGAGCTTCGCATGCTCGCCCATCTTTCGGGCGATCCCGGCCTCTCCGAGGCCTTCCGCCGCGGCGAGGACATCCACCGGGCCGTCGCCGCCGAGGTCTACGGCGTCGAGCCCGACCGCGTCAGCGACGAGATGCGCTCGGCCGCCAAAATGGTCAACTTCGGCATCGTCTACGGCATCACCGCGTTCGGCCTCGCCCGGCGGCTCGGGGCGGGCACGACCCGCGAGCGGGCCCAGGCGATCATCGACGGCTACCGGGCCCGCTTCGTGCGGATCGCCGAGTTCCTCGCCCGCTGCGTCGCCGAGGCCCGCGACAAGGGCTTCGTGACGACGATCCTCGGGCGCCGCCGCCCGGTGCCGCAGGTGCACGCCCGCAACCCCGCCGAGCGGGCCCTCGGCGAGCGGATCGCGATCAACACCGTGGTGCAGGGCTCGGCGGCCGACCTCATCAAGGTCGCGATGGTCCGGCTCGACGCCCGGCTCGCGGCGCAAGAGCCGGGTTCCCGGCTCCTGCTCCAGATCCACGACGAGCTGCTCGTCGAGTGTCCCGCCGAGCGGGTCCCGGCGGTCGAGCGGCTGATGGTCGAGACCATGGAGGGGGCCATGGCCTTGTCGGTGCCCCTCAAGGTCGAGGCGGGGTCGGGCCGCGACTGGTTCGCCTGCTGATCCCGCCCCCGATACCGCCCCCGACTCCGCCCACGACTCCGCAGACGGGCGGAAACTCTTGACGGGAAGGCTTCTCGTGCTACCCTTCGCGGCCCGTCGAACGCCCGGCCGAGAGGCCGGCCGGGCGGCGGGGACATCGCAAGGGGCGGTAGCTCAACTGGTTAGAGTACCGGCTTGTCACGCCGGTGGTTGCGGGTTCGACTCCCGTCCGCCTCGCTTCACGAACGGGCGTCCTCGATCGAGGGCGCCCGACTTCGTTTTTCGCTTCGCTCAGGCCTCGACCGGCTCGTTCCCCGGCTTCCACTTGATGCTGCAGCCGATCGAGGGGACCTGCGCCGCCGGGCCATCGCGACCCGCGAGCGCCTCCTCGATCGCGTGCCGCAGGTCCGCACCGGTCACCGGCTTCCCGTTGCCCGGCCGGCTGTCATCGAGTTGCCCGCGGTACGCCAGCCGGCGGCTCGTATCGAAGAGGAAGAAGTCGGGCGTGCAGGCGGCCCGGTAGGCCCTCGCGACCGACTGGTCGGCGTCGTGGAGGTAGGGGAACTCCCAGCCCGCCGCGCGGGCCTCGGTCGCCATCGCATCGAAACCGTCCTGCGGGTACCGCTCGGCGTCGTTCGAGCAGATCCCGACCATCGCGAGGCCCGCGGCCCGGAAGTCGCGGTCGAGCCGCCCGAGCTCGTCGCGGATGTGCTTCACGAACGGGCAATGGTTGCAGAGGAACGCCACGAGGATCGCCTTCGGGCGGCCGAGGGAATCCAACGAGACGCGACCGCCGCCGACCGCGGGAAGTTCGAAGGCGGGGGCGGGCGTTCCGAGCGGAATCATGCGGGAAGCGACGGGGGGCATGGCCGTATCCTACGGGTCGCATGACGGGCCGCCGCGACGAGCACGAAGAGGACGGAACCGACGAGGGCCCGAGCCCCGAGGACGTGCGGCGATTCGCGGCGGGCGAGGCCTTCTGTCCCGACTGCGGGGCCGAGATCCACGACCAGGCCGAGGTCTGCCCGAAGTGCTACGCGTACCTCGCCGGCGAGACCAGCCGTTTCCGGCCCGCGGAACGGGATCTTCGCGGTCGCTTCATCGCGCTGACCGTCGTGGCCCTGATCCTGGTGCTGCTCGGCTGGGGATTGTGGTAGGGGCGAGTTCGATCCCGTATCTTGCCCGTACGTCGTCCCCGTCGGTGCCGTTCCCCGAAGGGGTTTCGACGCGTCCCCACGGTCGATCCCCATGAGCCTCCCGATCCCCGTCATCGTCGCGGACGACCATCCCCTGATCCGGGCCGCGCTGGTGGCGGTCCTGAAGGACACGCCCGACATCAAGGTCGTGGCCGAGGCGAGCAACGCCGACGAGGCCCTCGAGGTCGCGATCAAGCAGAAGCCCCGCGTGGCGATCCTCGACATCTCGATGCCGGGCGTCGACGTGTTCCAGGCGGCCGCGCAGATCAAGACCCTGTCCGGCAAGACCGAGCTCCTCTTCCTCAGCGGCAACAGCCACGATCGGCTCATCGACGCGGCGATCCGCGTCGGGGCGAAAGGCTTCGTCGCCAAGAGCGACGACCCCCGCGAGGTGATCGACGCGGTGCGGGCGATCGCGCACGGCCGCGAGTACTTCTCCGGCACGCTGAAGGAGCGCGTGGTCGAGCTCGGCCGCGGGAAGGAAGCGGCGGGTTCGCGCGGGGCGAAGCTTTCGGATCGCGAGCTCGAGGTGCTGCGCTACGTGGCCCGCGGCCTCGCGAAGAAGCAGATCGCCGAGCACATGTGCCTGTCGGTCAAGACCGTCGACAAGCATGTCACGAGCGTGATGGAGAAGCTCGACATCCACGACCGCGTCGAGCTCGCCCGCTACGCGATCCGCGAGGGGATCGTCGAGGCGTGAATCTCGATCTCGGGGCGGCGAGCGGCGTCGTCTGGACTCCGGACGCGGCTTCGCGCCGCGAGGTCGCCCTCCGGAAGCCGCCGGGCATGGAGAGCGAGCGGCCGGGTGCCGGACGGGGCGCGTCCCGCTTCCCGACATCGCTCGAACTGGTGCAGGAACGGCTCGGCTGGTCCGACGCCCGGCTGCCCCATCGGCTCGACCGGATCGCCTGCGGGTGGCTCCTCGTCTGCCGCGACGCCGCCACGGTGGCCGAGCGGAACGAGTCGGTCCGGGCCGGCGACTGGGTGAAGGGGTATATCGCCCGGGTCACGACGCCCGCGGCAGGGCAGGACTCGCTCGTCGGCGAACACCGTCGCTACCTCCGGCGGGAAGGCCGCCTGTCCCGCGTCGTCCGCTCGGGTGGCGACCCGAGCCGGCTTGCGGTGCTGGCCGCGGAACCCGCCCCCGACCGCCCCGGCGAGTGGCATGTCGCGATCCGGCTCGACACGGGGCGGTACCACCAGATCCGGGCGATGCTCGCCGACCTCGGGGCGCCGCTCGTCGGCGACGATCTTTACGGCGGCCCATCCGGTTCTTTCCATCTCGAGCACGCGGTGCTCACCTTCCCGCCGCTTGCCGGCGACGGGCCCGACCGCATCCGGCTGTTCGAGGAGGACGGGCCGTTCCGCGAACCGACCGGCGAGGCGATCACCGAGGCCTTGCGTCGGCTTGCACGAGCGTGATCGCGTCGACCCCGTCGAGGGGCCGGCCCGAACCGTCGACCCACTGGGCCGCTTTCAGGCGGTTCGTGACGATCTGGCTCACCGCCCGCCGCCAGCGCACCGTCCCGTCGGGATCGTGGCGGCTCACGACCGTACCGGTGATCTGGGCCGGGCTCAGGAGGTCGACGAAGCCTTCGGTGCGGGCGATCAGGCTCAGCGAGCTTCCGGTGATCACGAGCGTGCGGTCGTCGTCACCCGGATCGCCCCACGGCCAGGCGAACCCGCCGCCGGCGTAGACGCCGATCTCCTCGCCCGACACGATCACCAGCCGCACCACCACGTTGGTCGCGGTGCGGGCGATGCTGGTCTTGCCCGCGATCGGTTCCCACAGGAGCTGCGCGTGCAGGAAGCGAGCCGACTCGAAGTCGCCGCGGGAAAGCTCCTCGAGCGTCCGGTCGCTGGACCAGTGCGTCTCCTCGGCCGGGCGCACCGCGTAGACGCTGATCGGCAACTCGCTCGCGAACTCGCCGGGCCGGTTGCCGAGGCCCTCGATCGTGACCTCGGCGCCGCGATCGGCCGTCCAGGACTGGAACGCGCCGCCGCATCCTCCCGCGAGCGAAATCGCCGGCACGAGGATCATCGCGAAGGGACGCCGATCAGACCGAGGCATGGGGGGAACGATACCGGGGGAAGGCTTCCGCCCGCTCAGCCTCGAGGATCCGATCCACCCAGCATCGGCCGCCCGGCACCGAGCCGGGCCGCTCGGCCCGCTCCCGCCGGAAGGGCGATGCCCAGCAGCGAGCATGCATCCCGTTCGACGATGCCGCGGATCTGGGCTTGCGGGATCGTCGGCAGCGAGAGGCCGACGAGGAACGCATTCAGCTCGAACAGCCGCTCGATCGCCTCGGCCGGGGTCTCGGCGGGAAACCCGGAGGCAAAGAGCAACTTCCCCAGCGTTCCCGCCGCCGACGCCGCCGCGAGGGCCCGGTAGCCCTCGATCGGGTTGCGGCCGAGCTGCGCCACATCGGCGAAGACCCGCTCGTGCTTCTCGAGGAGGGCGAGCGTCTCGGCCAGGAACGGGCTGCCGAGCCCGCCGAAGACCGCGGTCAGCCGCGGGAAGGCCCGGAAGACCTCGTCCCACAGGAAGGGCCGATCGTGCTCGAGCATCGCGTTCGGAGGAAGCGGCCCGAAGCGGGTGATGAGTACGGGCAGCCCCTGGCGCTCGCATTCGGCCCACAGGCCCATGGCCGCGGTATGCGCCGGGTGGTACCCCTGGAGCGAGGGGCTCACGGTCACGGCCTTGAGCCCGAGCGACACGGCCCGCTCGAGGTCGTCGCGCCACGAGGGCAGCAGGGGGTCGATGCCGGCGACGCCGACCAGGCGATCCGGACGGCGCCGCACCAGTTGGGCGATCCAGTCGGGGGCGACATGCACCCCGAGACGCCCCGATCGGGCACCAAGCACGAACGCGACCTCCGCCCGCTCGCACGCGTCAAGATGGGCCTCCTCGTGCGAGGCAGGCGTCCGTCCGAACCCGCGGCGGGCGAAGCAGGCCGAAAGCTCGTCGCCGAGCTGTTCGGGCGAAGCCCAGCAGCGGGTCTGGACGTCGGTGATCATGCGGGTGCAGATCCTAACGCGGGCCCGCTCCGCCCCGCGCTATACTCGCCCCCCGTGTCCGGACCCGCGATCGATCGAACTCCCGACAGGTCGGTGGCGCCCGGACGCCACGAGGCCTGGACGCCCGACCTCCTCGCCTCCGACCCGCACGCCCGTGGCGACAAGCCCGAGCGGGTGCGGGCGATGTTCACGGCGATCGCGGGGAAGTACGACCTCAACAACCGGCTGCACTCCTTCGGCCTCGACCAGGGGTGGCGGAAGGCGGTCGTCGCCGAAGCGGGCATCACTCCCGAGACCGACGCGGTCGATGTCGCGTGCGGAACCGGCGACTTGACGGAGCTGTTGGCGGATGCGGGAGCGAGGTCGGTCCTGGGGATCGACTACACCCCGGCCATGCTCGACGTGGCCCGGGTCAAGACCAACGGCAAGCGACGCTCCGGCCGGGCCGAGCCGGTCTATCGGACCGGCGACGCCACGCGGCTCGAGCTGCCCGACGCCTCGTGCGAGGTCCTGACCATCGCGTTCGGGATCCGCAACGTCGGCGATCCGGCGGCGGCGATCCGCGAGTTCCACCGGGTGCTGCGTCCGGGCGGCCGGATGCTCATCCTCGAGTTCAGCGAGCCGCGGAATCCGCTCTTCCGCCTCGGAAACCGGATCTACACCCGCCACCTGATGCCGTGGACGGCGACGCTGCTTTCCGGTGACCGCTCGGGGGCGTACCGGTACCTCCCGAAGTCGGTGGCCACTTTCCAGACCCCCGAGGATCTCGTCGGGATCGCCCGTTCGGCCGGGTTCACGGACCTTTCGCTCCGCCCGCTGACCTTCGGAACCTGCACGATCATTCGGGGCGTGCGGCCGTCCACCCCGATAGACTTGGCCTCGTCGTGCTGCACGCCCTCGAGAAATCCCTGATCCGCAAGGCTCGCCGCGGCGACGCGGAGGCGATCGAGCGGCTGATCAGGACCCACCAGGAGTCGCTCTACGGTTTCCTGCTGCGGCTCTCGGGCCGTCCGCAGGTCGCCGAGGATCTCGTGCAGGAAGCGTTCGTCCGCGTGCTCAAGAACCTCGATCGCTTCGACGATCGCTTCCGCTTCTCGACCTGGCTCTTCACGATCGCCCGCCGGCTCTTCGTGAACCACATCCAGAAGCTCGCGCCGAGTTTCGACTCCGACACCGTCGGCCTGGCCTCGGGCGTCTCGCGGAGGCCCGACCAGATCTCCGCCGACGGTGAGTCGCGGGCGAACCTTCACGGCGTGCTGGAGGTCGCCCTCGACAGCCTCTCGCTCGTGCAGCGTGAGATCGTCCTGCTCTTCCACCAGCAGGAGTGGTCGATCGAGGAGATCGCCCGTCAACTCGACATGCCCGAGGGCACGGTGAAGAGCCACCTGCACCGGGCCCGCCGCCGCATGCTCGGGGCGATTCGCGGCAATCCCACGCTGCATGCCCGCGCCGTCGAGACCTGGAACGGGCCGGTCGACGAGGCGCTGGCCGCCGCCCGGGAGGCGCGATCGTGACGCCGGATCCGCTCGATCGCCTTCGCGAGGAGGTCCATGTCGGTCCCGACGTGACCGATGCGGTCATGGAACGGCTCGGCTATCGCGCGGTGCCGCGCCGGACGGCGCGATGGCGGCGCGTGATGCATGCGGCGACCTGCCTTTCGGTCATCGGGGCGTCGATCGTCGGGGTGGCGTGGGCGATCGACCTCGGGTGGAAGGCCCGACTCGGAACCGAGGCGTCGTCGCGTCGGGCTTCGAACCTGTCGGGGCCGGGCGCTTCCGGCGCGGAACGCTGGGAGGCCTTGGAGGAATCCTTGCGGCCGTTGCGTCGGATCGTCGAGGAGATCGACTCGCCCGCGACCGAGCCCGCGGACCGCCCGATCGAGCCTCCCGCGTGGTTGCCGGCCCGAGCGCCGTTCGGGGAGGCATGAGCGTCCTCCGCGCGGTTCCGGCGGCGGTGCTTGCGGCGTCCATCGCGAACGCCGGGACGGGCCACGGTCCGCCCTGCGCAACCGACCACCGGTCGTTTCGGGCAAGTGAAGCGGTGCTGGAAACGGTGGAGGGCGCCCGCTGGGTCGTGACGATCCGCGATGCGGGTTCGATGATGGCGACCGGAGCGGGAGCGGCGGTCCGATCGTTCGTCTCGACGCTGGCCCGGGCCGGAACCGGCGAGGCGGCCCGCGATGCGGCGGCTCTGCTTTCGCGGGCCGGCGACTCGCCCGCGGAAGGGTTCGCGTCGTTGGCCCGACGCGAAGTCCGGATCGGCATTCGCGAGGACGGCGGCTGGGTGGCGTTCGCGCGACTCGACGGAAACGAGCGGAGCGAGCTCCTCGCTCGTTGGAAACCGAGCGTCGCCGGCGACGGCACGCTGCTCGACCGGGCCACCGGCGTGGCGATGGCGACACGCGACGGATGGCTCGTGCTGGCCTCCGAGCCGGAATCGCTTCCCGCGACGCTCGGCGAAGGCTGGCGTTCACCGGCGCCGACCGGCCCGGAGCACGATGCGACGGAGGTGGCCAAGATCGAGGCGATGGCTCGCCGTCCCTGCGGCGGCGAACCGATCCGGGCGGTCGGAGAGTGCGAAGGCGAGCGGTTCTCGATGCGGTTGCGGTTCCGGGCCGGCGATCGCCAGCCGATCGCGGGACCGGTGCCGGCCCTCGGAGGCCCGTCGATCGTCCTCGATGCCGCTGAACTCGGGCGACTCGCCGAAGGGGCGATCCTGTGCGAGATCGCTTCGATGCGCACCGATGCGGACGCCGACGACGGTCGGGTGCTGGCCGTCCTTCCCGAAGTCCGGATGCCCGCGACTTTCCGGCAGAATCTCGGGGCGCGACGGGTCTTCGCCGTCGGCGAGGTCGAGGGCGGATCGCTCGCCCGGCCGCTCTCGATGCGCTGTCCGGCGGTGGCGGTGGCGTGCGAGGTCGAGGATCCCGCCCAGGCCCGCGGCGACCAGGATTCGCTGGTGCTCGCGGCGGTCGCCGGCCTGCGTCGCCTGCTCGAGAGCGATCCCGAGACCGCGGGCTTGCTCCCGCCGATCGATCCGGTCGCGCCCGCGAGTCGCACCATCCCGCTGGAGACCCCGATCGAGCGGATGGCCGGTCGCAATCCGTGGTTCTCGGCGATGGAACTGGCGTGGGGCGTGGTCGACGGGACCGAGAGCAGGTGGCAGGTGTACGCGACCCATCCGGCCTGGCGCGAGGACCTGTCGCGGCGGCTGGCCGCGGTTCCGGCTCGGCCGGAGTCGCCCTGCGACGGGTCCCCGACCTTCGTGAGCATCGGACGGTTCGACGGCGAGCGGCTGGGCCGCCACCTCGAGGGTTGGCTCGTCGAACGCGATCGCTTCGACGCGGTCGCCGGTCCGTTCTGGGATGAGATCACGATCTGCGCTCGCCTTGCCCGCCATGTGCCGCGGCTCGAGTGGAAGGCCTCGCGGCGCGGACCGGCGATCCTGGTCGAGCTCGACGCTCGCCTCGCGGCGCCATGACGATGCCCGCACGCCCACCCCGACCCGCCCCGTCGGCCGCCGCCGGCCAGGTACTTCGCGCCGCGGGTCGACATCCGCTGGCCGCCCGGGTGGCGCGTTCGTTGCGAGAGTCGTGCCGCGTCGAGCCGCACGGCGAGATCGCCCTTGCGACCAGCGGCGGAGGCGACTCGACGGCCATGCTCATGCTGGTGGCGGCGCTCGCCGGGCGGGGCGAGGCCCCGCGACCGGTCGCGATCGCGATCGACCACGGCCTCAGGCCCGAAGCCCGTCGCGAGATCGATGCGGTGGAGGCCTTGTGCGGCTCGCTGGGGATCCCGTTCGCGGTACGGGCGGTACGGCTCGGTTCAGGATCGGGCAACGTTCTCGCCCGGGCCCGGACCGCACGATACGCGGCGCTCGCCGCCGAGGCGGATTGCCGCGGGATCGGGCTGCTCGCGACCGCCCACCAGGCCGACGACCGGCTCGAGTCGATCCTGCTCGCGATCGGCCGCGGCCGGGGCCTCGCCGCCTTGGCCTCGCCGCGCCCCCGGCGGCGGCTCTCGGCGCGGATCACCCTCGTGCGGCCGCTCCTGGGGGTTCGCCATGCCGAGTGCCTCGAGTTCCTCGCCGCCGTGGGGGTGCCGTGGTGCGAGGACTCTTCGAACCTGGCGTCGGCGCGGGCCCGCGGGTTCCTGCGAACCGCGGTGCTTCCGGCCTATCTCGGCCGGTTTCCTGCCGCCGCGACCCACGCAAGCGGGCTGGCCGACGAGTTCTCGCTGGCGACACGGACGCTCGATCGGCTGTGCGCCCGTCGCTTCGGTCCGGCCGAGCGCTGCCGCTGGCCGGCATCGACCTTCGCCGGCGTCGAACTTCCGCTGGCCGGCTGGGCGCTTCGCCGCGCCGGCTACGGGCTTGATCCGGTGGGGGCCGCCCGCGGCGAGCGGCGCGACTGGACGGCGGCCGCCCGCCTCGCGGTCGCCGCGGCCGCCGAGAACCGACCGCCCAAGCGGCGCCGGATCGGCGGTCTCGAGCTGCGAACCTCGACCCGCATCGTCGAACTCGTCCGCTTCACCGCCGAAGGAACCCGATCATGACTTCGCCCCCGATCCTCTTCCTGCTGGTCGGCCACTGCGTCCCCGACGCCTCGATGCTGCGGTCGGCGATCCGTCGCGCGGTGCCCGGGGCGAGTTTCGCCGAAGCGAGTTGCGATGCGGATCTCGCGCCGCATCGGGCCGACGGTTCGGTGTGGATCGTGAACCGGGCCCTCGACGGCGATTTCGCCGCGGCGGACGGGGTCGAGCTGATCGCCCGCGAGGGCGGCCGGGTCCGCGTGGCGCTCGTCTCGAACTTTCCCGAGGCCCAGGCCGCTGCGGTCGCCGCGGGCGCGATGCCGGGGTTCGGGAAGAGCTCGTTGAACTCCGAAGCCACCGCCCGCGCCCTCGCCGCGATGGCGGCGGCCGTCAGGGCCTGAGATCGAAACACGAACCGGCGCTGGCATCGTCGATGCAGGAGACGACGCCACCGTCGATCCGAACCACGGTCGGCGGGCGAACCAGCCAGCGAGGTCCGGCGGGAAGGGAAATCCGTTCGCATCCGGGGCAGTCGATCTCCTCGAGGCCGTCGCCGGCGGCCAGCGTCGCGTCGGCGGCCGGGGGCAGCTCGATCGCGATCACCCGGCGGGGCAAGTCGCCCGCGAAGCGCTCGCGAAAGAGCTCGTGGCAGGTGCTGCAGCGGCCGCTGTAGAGAACGAGAAAGACCGGGTCGTCGCCGACCAGCGCCGGCAGCTCGGGCAGGTGCGCCGCCAGCGGCGTCTCGGAAATCGCGACGCCCTCCCACGCGGCAACGTCGAGATCGATCGACTCGACCGGCGGCGCCACCGCGGGGCGGGGCATCGAGAAGGCATCGGACGCCGGAGGCCTGGCCCGGACCGGGGCCGGCGGGGCGGCGATCGCCAAACCGCCACCGAGGGCCGCGAACGACGCGGCGATCCGCCAGGCGACGCCGAGCCCGCGCGACATCGGCGCCGACGATCGATAGGCCCGGATCGCCAGCCCCGCCCCGAACAGGACCGCCCCGAGTGCGACTCCCGCCACGAGCAGGGCCTCGAGCCCCGAAAGCCCCGGCCCGTCAGGACCGGCCTGCCGGGTGGCGCGGATCGCGCTGACCGTGGCGACCCCCGAGAAGACCAGCGTTCCCGCCGCGACGAACGACACGCGACGCGACCACGACGGGGCGAGGACGATCATCGCGGCCAGCGCGTATAGCACGCCGGCCAGCAGCCGCGGACCGTGTCCGCGCGGGAAGCCCAGGTGCGCCGCGAGGTTCGCCATCCACGGCAGCGACTCGGCCCCGCCGCGGATCGCCGCCCACGCGAGCGCCGCCAGCCCGACCGCAGCCAGCAGCCGGACGGCCCGCGGGAAGGTCGAGGCCTTCACCCTATAGCGCTGGCTATGGGGCTGGCCATGGGGCTGGTTCAGCGTCCGAGGCATTCGCGAAGGATCCCCTCTTCGTCGGCCCCGGTGTAGATGCAGGTCACCACGCCGTCCTCGATCACCGCGACGACCGGCGTCTGGACCACGTACTGCGGTCCCGCGACGAGTTCGGTGAACAAGCAGGCCGTCTCGGGCAGCTCGAGGGCGTTCGCCGGATCGGTGTCGGGAATCGCGACCGCCAGCGTCGGTGCCGGCAGTTCGCCGGTGAAGTGATCCATGAGCACCGCATGGCAATGGTCGCAATCGGCACGGTAGAGGAACAGGATCCTCTTCCCGGTGTTCAGGTCGATCGGGATCGGTCGCTTGATGAGGAGCGCGATCGCCTGTTCATCGATCCGCTGGCCCTTCCACTTCTCGAACTCGGGGATGTAGAACGGCTCGGCGGTCGCCGGCATCGGCGGGAAAGGCCGCGACGCGTCGACCGGCGAGGCCGGGGGCGGCGTCCCGGGAGCCGTGGCGGGCGGCTTCGCGAGCATCAGCGCCTCCTCGACCGCGCCGGGACGATCGGTGTCGGTGCAGACCGCGACGACCGTGCCGTCCTCGGCGGTCACGATCGCGGGGGTCTGGACGACATACTCCGGGCCCTTGGGCAGCGTGTGCCGGGCGCACTTCCCGCACGGCATCGGATAGGGCTTCCCGCTGCCCGCATCCTCGGGAATCGCCACCGCGATCACCGGGTGCGGGAGTTCGCCGCTGAAATGCGTGTTCATCATCTCGAAGCAGTGGTCGCAGGTCGCCCGGTAGAAGACCAGGCTCACGCGACCCTTCGGGAAGCCCTCGGGCAGCGGGCGCGAGAGCTGCTGCAGGATCTTCTGGTCGGCGAGCTTCTGCCCGACCCACTTGCCGAAGTTCGGGAAGTAGAGCTTCTCGGGCACCGGCGGCGTCGCCGGGAAGCCGTGGTCCGCCACCGGTTCGACGGGCGCGACCGTCTCGCCGCCGCCTTCCAGCGAGATCCGCTTGTCGGGAACGCCGAACGAGAGGCCGTAGCCGACCACCAGGCTCGCGGCCGCGGCGCCGAGCGGGAAGAGCCCGGCGGGCCGCGTGCGTCCCCAGGCGTTCGGACGGCAGGCGACCACGACGGCCAGCAGGCACGCATCGATGAGCAGCATCGCTCCCGCGGGCGGGCCGCCCGAGCCGAAGCAGCCGCACGAGCCCGACAGCGTCGCGAGCAGGCCCTTCGTCTTGATCGCCTCGGCGGTCACCCCGGGGGCGATGGTGAGCACGAGGATGAGCACGAAGAGTCCCATCGTCGCCGCCGCGACCAGCCGGGCCAGCCGCGGCACGAACAGCATGAACCCGACCAGCACGATCTCGGTGCCGATCATGAACCGCATCGCGAAGTTGAGGAACGCCCCGAGGTCAGAGGCGTTGCCTGCACCGGCCAGCCAACGCACCGCGTCGAGCACCGGCGGCGGAAGGAGGTTCGGATTCCGCTCGACGAGCTTGAACATCGCCCCGGCCAGCAGCCAGAGCGGAACGACGAACCGGCCGGCGAGGGTGCCGAGGACGCCACGGAGTCCGGCGTCGGGACCGAAGGGAGCGGGGGCGTTCTTCGTCGTCATGGGAGTCCGGGGAAGATCGGTCAGTGCGGGGCGAGGGCTCGAACCAGTGCCGACGGTGGGCGTTTCACTCAGGGCTCGAGCCCCTCGCAGATGCAGTGGAGGATCGCCTGGTGCGCTTCCTGCACCGCCGCCCCGTCGCCTCCGCCCACGACGAGCGAAAGCGTGCAGAGCGGCCGGAGCGGCCCGCCGTCCCCTCCGAGCAGGCCGAGCGTCGCCGCGCCCTTCTCGCCGGCGACCGCGGCGACCTTCAGGAGATTCGGGCTCTTGCCGCTGGTCGAGAAGAGCACGAGGAGATCCCCCCGCCGGAGAAGAGCCCGGGCGGGGCGGGCGAAGATCTCGTCGAAGCCGAAATCATTCCCGATGCAGGTAAGGGCGGTGGGGTCGGCGGCCAGGGAAACCGCCGCGAGCGGAGGTCGGTTCGACCGGTAACGGCCGGTGAGTTCCTCGGCCAGGTGCAGGGCCTCGGCGGCCGAGCCGCCGTTGCCGGCGGTGAAGACCGTTCCGCCCGATCGCAGGGTGTCGGCGACGAGTTCGCAGGCGGCCACGAGGGTCGCGGACTGCTCGCGCAGCGAGGCGAACGCCGCGGCGGAGCGGTCGAGCCTCTGGCGCACGAGGTCGGCGATGGGGGCCGGCATGGGGTCCGGATTGTAGGGTTCGAGGCCCGAGGGGCCGCCGGGCGGGGAATCCCGAACCGCGGGTCCGGCGAAGCGGGCCGGTGGCCCACTTCCGCGAAGAACTCGCCCGTCGTTCGGTCCGCAGCCGAACGGTCTCGGGATGGGTCCTGGTCGCGCCCGACCAGCTGACGCTCGACATCGGTCCGCTGGCCCGCGACCGGAACGCCGGCGTCCTGCTGGTCGAGAGCGAGGAGTGGCTCTCGCGCCGTCCGTACCACCGCCAGCGGCTCGCGTGGATCCTGCTCGCGATGCGGGCGTTCGCCCTCGAGGCGGCGGCCGACGGCCGGTGCGTCCGGTACGAGTCGACCGACGGTCCGATCGTCGAGGCGGTCGAGCGGTTCACCCGCGGCTCGCGACGGGTGCAGCTCATGCAGCCGGCCGAGCGCGAGCTGCGGGCCGAACTCGCGCCGCTCGTCGAGCGGGGCCTCGTCGAGATCGTCCCGCACGAGGGCTGGCTCACGACGGGCGAGGACTTCCGCGCCTCGTTCCCGAAGGCGAAGCCGCCCTACCGGATGGACACCTTCTACCGGACCGTGCGGAAGCGCACGGGAGTCCTCGTCGAGAAGGGCAAGCCGGTCGGCGGGGCCTGGAGTTTCGACGCCGAGAATCGCCGGCCCTGGCCGGGAACGCCGGCCGCGCCCGAGCCGCCGCGGTTTCCGCCGTCGCCGCTGCGGACGGAACTCGCGAAGGAGTTCGACGGGCGTTTCGCGTCCCATCCGGGCCACCTCGATCTCGCGACGATTCCCGAGACCCGCGACGAGGTCGACGCCCTCTGGTCGTGGGCCCGTCGCGAATGCCTCGAGCACTTCGGACCGTTCGAGGATGCGATGAGCGTCCGGAGCCGCGGGCTCTTCCACACGCGGATCTCGCCGGCGATGAACCTGTTGCGGATCCTGCCGTCGCGGGTCGTCGCTGACACGCTCGCGATGCGGCTGCCGCTCGCGAGCCAGGAGGGATTCATCCGCCAGATCCTCGGCTGGCGCGAGTTCGTCCGGCATGTGCACGAGGCCACCGACGGGTTCC
Source organism: Phycisphaerales bacterium (assembly GCA_044356865.1). GTDB lineage: Bacteria > Planctomycetota > Phycisphaerae > Phycisphaerales > SM1A02 > JBEIUL01. Next base: position 21,656 of record JBIKVN010000013.1, read on the forward strand.
GGACCGGCCTCGCGGTCGAGGCGGAGACGGTCCGGAAGCCCGGCCGCGCTGGCCTGCCCGCGAAGGCCAAGACGCCGGCTCCGCCCCCGGGCGTCGACGGCGGCGGGGCCCCCGACGCGCTCGCCGCCGACCTTCCGCTTCCCGCGGCCTTCTGGGGCGAGGCGTGGCCCGACGGGGCGAGGCCGAGCGGCCTGAACTGCCTCGATCGCGTCGTCGCCGATGTCTGGGCGGAGGGCTGGAGCCACCACATCACGCGGCTGATGGTCCTCTCGAACCTCGCGACGCTCGTCGGCGTCCGGCCCCGCGAGCTCACCGACTGGTTCTGGATCGCCTACGCCGACGCCTGGGAGTGGGTGGTCGAGCCGAACGTCCTCGGCATGGGCACCTTTGCGGCCGGCGAGACGATGACCACGAAGCCGTACATCAGCGGCGCCGGCTACCTCGCGAAGATGAGCGACTACTGCGCGGGCTGCGCGTTCGATCCCGCGAAGGACTGCCCGCTCACCCCGCTGTACTGGGCGTTTCTCGCCCGCCACGAGAAGTTGCTCGCCCGGAATCCCCGGATGGGCGTCGTGCTGGCCGCGATGCGGAAGCGCGGGCCCGAGCGGCAGGGGAAGGACCGGGCGGCGTTCGTCCATGTCCGCGAGGTTCTCGTCCGCGGCGAGCGGCTCGGGCCCACGCGGGCGGATACGCTGTGGGCCCGATGAGCGACGCCCGACGATTCGAACGGTCGAGCCGACTCGACGTGCCCGCGTCGGCGCTGGCGGCGTGGCACTTCCGCCGCGGGGCCCTCGAGCGGCTGGTCCCGCCGTGGAGCGGCGTCGCGGCGAAGGGCGACGCCCCGCCGGTGAGCGAGGGGTCGCGGGTCACGCTGTCGATCCCGGTGGGGCCGTTCCGCATCGAATGGGTCGCCCGCCACGAATCGATCGAGCCCGATCGCAGCTTCGTCGACGTGATGGAACGCGGCCCGTTCGCGTCGTGGCGGCATCGGCATTCGTTCCTTCCGGTCGAAGGCCGGCCGGGTTCGAGCGAGCTTCGCGACGAGATCGAGTTCCGGCTGAAGGGCGGTACGCCCGGGAACCTCGCCGCGGGTTTCGCCGTCGATCGCGTGCTGAAGCGCGACTTCGCCTGGCGACACCGCCGCATGGCGATCGACTTGCGGCGGCATGCGGAACTTTCGCGAGAACCGCTGCGGATCGCGGTGAGCGGCGCGTCCGGTCTCGTGGGCAGCCAGCTCTGCGCGTTCCTCTCGACCGGCGGCCATGAGGTCCGGCGGATCGTCCGCACGCGGCCCGATGCGGCCCGGGGCGACATCCTGCTCGACGCCGGCCGCGGTGAGGTCGACGCGGCCGGGCTCGAGGGGCTCGATGCGGTCGTGCATCTGGCCGGCGAGCCGATCGCGGAAGGCCGATGGACCGAAGCGAAGAAGAAGGCGATCCGCGAGAGTCGCGTCAAGGGCACGGCGCTGCTTGCCCGGGCGCTGGCCGGACTTTCGCTCAAGCCGCGCTGCCTCGTCTCGGCCTCGGCGATCGGCTTCTACGGCGACCGGCCGGGATCGGCGATCGACGAGTCGGCGGCCCGCGGCTCGGGCTTCCTCGCGGAAACCTGCGAACTCTGGGAACGGGCCGCCCGCGAGGCGACCGACGCGGGCATCCGCACCGTGCATCCGCGGATCGGCATCGTCCTCAGCGGCCGCGGCGGGGCCCTCGCGAAGATGCGGCTGCCCTTCTCGCTCGGCCTCGGCGGCCCGATCGGCTCGGGAAGGCAAGGCATGTCGTGGGTCGCGCTTGACGATCTGCTCGCGATGGTGCTCTTCGCGATCGTGACCCCAGCGATGGCCGGACCGTTCAACGCGACGGCCCCGAGCCCGGTCGACAACGCGACCTTCGGGCGCACCTTCGGAAGCGTCCTGTCGCGGCCGGCGTTCCTGCCGACGCCCGGTTTCGCCCTCGAGGTCGCCTTCGGCGAGCTTGCGAGGGAAGCGCTGCTCACCGGCGCGTTCGTGAAGCCGGCGCGTCTGGCCGCCGCCGGCTTCCGCTTCGACTTTCCCACGCTCGAGGACGCCTTGCGGTTCGAACTCGGCCGCCTCCGCGACTGAACATGCCGAACGCCCCGACCATCCTCTGGTTCCGCCAGGACCTCCGCCTCGACGACCAGCCCGCGCTGCGGCGGGCGGTCGAGCGCGGAGGACCGGTGATCCCGTTCTACCTGCATTCGCCGGCCGACGAGGGTCCGTGGGCCATGGGTGGCGCGTCGTGCTGGTGGCTGCATCGCTCGCTGACGTCGCTCGCGGCGTCGCTCGCCGAACGGGGTTGCCCGCTCGTGATCCGCACCGGCCGGGCGATCGACCAGATTCCCACCCTCGTCGCCGAGATCGGCGCCGATGCGGTCGTCGCGGGCCGGCGCTTCGAGCCGGCGGCGATCGAGGTCGAGGCGGCGCTGCGCGAGGCCCTCAAGCGAAAGAAGGCCAGCCTCGATCTCGTCGAGACGCAACTCCTCCACGTCACCGAGTCGATCCGCACCGGCGGCGGGGCGCCGTACAAGGTCTACACGCCATTCAGCCGCAACTGCCGGAAGGCGACCCCGCCGGGGAAGCCGATGGCGGCGCCGGAACTGCCGAGACTCGCGCGGGCCCCGAAGTCGGAGTCGATCGCGAAACTCGGCCTCTTGCCGAAGGATCGCGGCCAGCCGGCGTGGGACCTCGAGTTCCCGAAGCTCTGGCAGCCCGGCGAGGCCGGGGCGAAAGCCCGGCTCGACCGCTTCCTCGCCAAGCCGATCGCGACCTACGGGACCGATCGCGACCTGCCCGACGTCGACGGGACCTCGGGCCTTTCGGCCCACCTCCACTTCGGCGAGATCTCGATCCGCCGCATCTGGCACGCGGTCGAGGCGACGATCGCCAAACGCAACGACGAGGCGTTCACGGTCGAGGCCGAGAAGTTCCGCGCGGAGCTCCTGTGGCGTGAGTTCGCCCACCACGTGCTGGTGCATTTCCCGCGCACCGACCTCGCGCCGCTGCGTCCGGAGTTCGCCCGCTTCCCGTGGCGGAAGGATTCCGCATCGCTTGCGGCCTGGAAGCGGGGCCTCACCGGCTATCCGCTCGTCGACGCGGGCATGCGGCAGCTGCGGACCACGGGGTGGATGCACAACCGCGTCCGCATGGTCGTCGCGAGCTTCCTCGTGAAGCACCTCCTGCTGCCGTGGCAGGACGGGGCCCGCTGGTTCTGGGACAACCTCGTCGACGCCGATCTGGCGAGCAATTCCCTCGGCTGGCAATGGAGCGCCGGGTGCGGCGCCGACGCGGCGCCGTACTTCCGCATCTTCAACCCGGTCGCGCAGGGCGAGAAGTTCGATCCCGACGCCCGCTACATCCGGCGGTGGGTGCCGGAGCTGGCGAAGCTGCCGACGAAGTTCGTGCACGCCCCGTGGACGGCTCCCGCCCCGACGCTCGCGAATGCCGGAGTCGCGCTCGGGAAGACCTATCCGAAGCCGATCGTCGACCACGCGAAGGCGCGGGAGCGGGCGCTCGGGGCGCTCTCGACCATCAGCAAGGGGAAGGTCGCCGCGGGGGGTGACGCGTGATCTCGCTCGTGATCGCGGCGATTCTTCTTCAGGCAACGCCGCCGGCCCCGGCCCCGGCTGCCGCGGGGACGGCACCCGTCGCGAAGGCGGCAGCTCCGCGAGCGAAGCGGGCCGATCTCGGCCGGTCGTACCTCCTGCTCGAACGGGCCCTCGACGGGCGGGAACTGACGCCCGAGCGGCGGGCCGAGTTCAACCGTCGCGTCGATCGCGTCGCGGGGCTCTTTTTCGCGAACCGCTTCGCGGACGCGATGCGGCTCATTGC
>JBIKVN010000151.1:0-7788 GCA_044356865.1 Phycisphaerales bacterium
GAATCGACGGACTGGCTCTCGGCCGGCCCCGAGGGAACCGAACTGCATGCGGTGCTCTCGCCCGCCGACGCGGCGCTCTCGATCTTCGCGACGCCGCTGCGGCTGCTGCCGGCGACGCTTCCGGCCGGCGCGGAGCATCGCGCCTCCGCCGCGATGGAGGTGGTCGAGGCCGACGATCCCGCCCGCCGCAAGGACCGCGGAACCGGCGAGCGGATCGCCCGATACGCCCACGACGCCGAGATCACCGTCGCGGGCCGCACGCTGCGGGCCCAGGTGCTCGAGTCGACCTTCACGGCGCGGCTGCGCAGCGCCACCGCGACCCGCACGACCGAGCTCTTCGTCGTGCCGGGTCTCGGCCCGGTGGCCGAGCGATGGAAGCGCGAGGTCCTCGTCCTCGGCCTCGTGCGCACGGTGCGCGAGGGCGTGCGGGTACGCGACCTCTCCGACCTCGAGTGAGCGGGACGCCGTCCGGTTCCCGGACGCGGCCGGACGCGGCGGACGCGGCGGACGCGCCAACCTACACTCCGGCCATGACCCGCCCGCGGATCCTCCTCGCGATTCCCGTCTTCAACGAGGAGCGATACGTCGACCGCGTGCTCGCCGAGGTCGATCGCTACCGCGGGACCTTCATCGACAGCGTGCTGGTGATCGACGACGGCTCGCGCGACTCGACCCCGGCCCGGCTCGCGGCCCACCGCGTCGAGGTGGTCCGCCACGCGGAGAATCGCGGCTACGGCCGCTCGATGATGGACGCCATGCGCTGGGCCTGCGTCGACGGCTTCGACTGGCTGCTGACCATGGACTGCGACGAGCAGCACGAGCCCGCGGCGATTCCCGACTTCGTCGCGGCGATCTCGGCCGACGACGCCGATGTCGTCTCGGGCAGCCGCTACCTCGTGCGCCGCGCCGACGACGACCTGCCGCCGGAAGACCGCCGCACCATCAACCGGACGATCACCGCCGAGCTGAACGCCCGCCTCGACCTCCGGCTCACCGATTCCTTCTGCGGCTTCAAGGCCTACCGCACCGCCTCGCTCGAGCGACTCGAGCTCGACATCGACGGCTACGACTTCCCGATGCAATTCTGGCCCGAGGCGGTCGCGAAGGGGCTGGTGATCCGCGAGATCCCCGTGCGGCTCCTCTACCACGACGCGAACCGCTCGTTCGGCGGCCCGCTCGACGACGCCGGGAATCGGCTGCGGGTCTACCGGCGGACGCTGCACCGGCAACTGCGGCTGCGCTGCGACGACCTTCCCGCCTCGGCCACCGCGGGACTCGACGCGATCGACGCCGCGGCCGACTGGGCGGATTGCGGATGAACCGGGACGAGGGGCTCGTGCTCGAGCCGCCGCCGGCGGACTCGATCGCCTCGCTCGGCCGATTCCGGGAACGGCGATCCGGGGCGAAGGACGGTTCGGCGTTCGGACGCCCGCTCGCGGAGTGGCAATCGGAGTCCCGCGCGATGCTCGGGCTCCCGCCCGACCGCCCCGTCGTCCTCACCGGCCACCAGGCCGGGATCTGGCACGCGGGCATCCTTGCGAAGTGGATCTTCGCGGATTCGATCGCCCGCCGTTCCGGGGCCGCGACCGCCGCGATCCTCGTCGAGCAGGACACCAACGACGCCGGCGAGCTTGCCTATCCCGCGCTCGTCGACGGCCTGCTGCGGCGGGCCTCGCTCCCGACGCTCCCCTCGCGGCGCGGCGGGCCGACCGGGCTCGCGCGGCCGATCCGCGTCGCCCCGCCCGAGCTCGAGCCGGCGCCCGGGCTCGCCCCGCGGCTTGCCGCGATCGCCGCCGCGGTGAACGCGGAGGCGTCGGCGGCGAATCTCGCGGCGCAGATGGCCGCGGCGAACGATCGCCTGCTGCGGGAACTCCTCCGCCTCGAGCCGCCGCCCGCCATCGCCGCGTGCCGCCTCGTCGAGCTTCCGTTCACGAAAGCGCTTCTCGACGACCTCGCGTCCGACCCACGGGGAACCGCCGCCTACGCCGCCGCGCTCGCGGCCGACCCGCGGGCGGCCCGACCGCTGGCCGCGGGCGAACTTCCGCTCTGGCGGCTCGTGCCCGCCGAGCCGTTCGCCCGCCGCGAACCCGTCCGGGCCGGCGATCCCGCCCCTCCGCCGGGCGTGCGTCTCGCGCCGCGGGCCTTCCTGCTGACCGCGATCGCCCGGCTGGTCCTCGGAGACCTCTTCATCCACGGCACCGGCGGCGGCCGCTACGAACGGGTCACCGAGGAGTGGATCCAGCGCTGGCTCGGGCTCCGGCTCGCTCCCATGGCCATCGCCAGCGCGACGCGGCGCCTGCCGCTCGAGGGATTCCTCACGGGCCCCGACCCGGTCACGCCGGCCGAGATCCGCCGCCGCGCTTTCGATCCCGACGCGCGGGGCGCCGGCCCGAGCGAACCCCGGCGCGGCCTCCTCGCCGCCATCGACGCGGCGCCGCGCGGATCGGCGTCGCGCCGCGCCGCCTACCGAGCGCTCGTCGCCCACCGCGAACGCCGCCGCCGCGAGATCGCCGCCGAACTCGATGTCCTCCGCGCCGAACTCGATCGCTCGCGGGACCGCGCCGCCGCCCTCGAGGTCGCCCGCAGCCGCACCTGGCCGTGGCCGCTCCACTCCGACGCGCGTCTCGCAGAACTCAGCGCAGAACTCAGGGCAGAACTCGGGGCAGAACTCAGGGCCGAACTCGGGGCTCGGCCCGGCTGATCAGCCCGCGTCCGGGGACTCCGGCCGCTCGCGCAGGGGATCGGGCCGGTAGATCCGCGTGTCGAGGGCCCACAGCTTCTCGGTGAAGTCGGCCGCCGGCTCGGCCCCGGGCCGGTCGTAGTCCTCGCGGCGGGCGTTCCCGAGGGCCATCGCGGTCTTCGCGTCGAGGTTGTCGAGCATCGCGACGAAAATCGCCTCGGGCGTCGCGGGCAGCTTCGCCGCCCCGAACTCGAGCGAGCCGTGGTGGCTCACGATGATGTGCATGAGAACCCGCACCGCCTCGGGGGGCAGCTCGGCGCCGCCCTTCTGCCGCATCGCGAGGGCTTTCCCCTGCAGCCAGATGGCTCCCCGCACCACGTGTCCGACGAGATTTCCGTCGATGGTGTAGCTGAAGCCCCGCTCCCACTCGAGCTCGGTGGTCTTGCCGAGGTCGTGCAGGAAGAGCCCGAGCAGCACGAGATCCCGGTTCAGCTCCGGATAGAGCGGCAGCATCGCGTCGGCGAGCCGCATGAGTTGCAGGGTGTGCTCGAGCAGGCCGCCGATGTAGGCGTGGTGCAGGCTCGTCGCCGCGGGCGCCCGGCAGAAGAGCCGCATGAGCTTCTCGTCGCCGAGGTACGCGTCGGCGAGGGCCCGCATGCCCGGATGCCGCATCGAGTGCAGCAGGCTCGTCACCGCGGCGTACATCGAGTCGATGTCGTGGCGGGTGGTGGGCAGCAGCCGGCCGAGCTCCTCGGGATTCGGCTCGGCCGGATCGACCGTCTGCAGGATGATCTGGAGGCCGCCGTTGTAGGTCTCGGTGTTGCCGCGGACCCGCACGAAGCCGGCGTGGGCGATCTTCGCGAAGGTCGCCTCGTCGCAGCTCCACATGCGGCACGGCAGCTCGCCGCTGGCGTCGCGGAGCAGGCACTTGAGGAAGGGCTTCCCGTTGCGGGTCTGCCCGAGCTGCGGGTTGACGATGCTGTAGACCCCCTCGAGGTAGGTCTTGTCGCCGAGCGAACGGATGGGAGGCGGGACCGCGGTCATGGGCGGGTCAGTGTACCGGCGCTCCGCGGCGCCTCCCGGCTCTCAGCATCCGATCCGCGGCAGCAGCTCGCGGGCGAGCGCCGCCCGCGGGGTGTCGGCGGAGAAATCCGCGGACCAACGCTCGCCGGCCCGGGCGTGCCGGTCGACCGCGTGGGCCGCGAGCTCGAACAGCCCGAGCGGCGACCGACCCGCGAGCCGGGCGAGAAGCCCGACGAGGATCCCGGTGAGCACGTCGCCGCTGCCCGCGGTCGCGAGCGCCGGATTCGCGCCGGGGCCGATCCAGGCGCGAAGCCCGTCGGTCACCACGGTGCCCGGGCCCTTGAGCACGACGACCGCCCCGAGCCGCGCCGCGAGCGTGGCGGCGGCCCGGAGCCGCCCGTCCGGACCCTCGCCCGCCGCGGGCAGGTCGAGCGCCGCGGCGAGCCGCGCGAACTCCCCCGGATGCGGCGTGAGGATCGCGGGGGCGCGGAGGTCGCGGGCGAAGTCGGGCAGGGCCGCGAGGCAGTTGAGCGCATCGGCGTCGAGCACGAGCGGGAGGTCCTCGCGGGCGATCGCCGCGACGGTGAGTTGCCGTTCCGGCCAGCCGGTTCCGAGGCCGGGTCCGATCGCGATCGCCCTCGCCCTCGCTCGCGCCGCCTCGAGCCGCTCCGCCGCCGCCGAGGCGTCGAGCGTTCCGCCCGGCGCCGGCAGCGGCACGAGCACCGCCTCGGGCGCGATCGCCGCCGCCGCGGGGACCAGCGGCTCGGGCACCGCGAGTTCGACGAGACCGCAGCCGGCGCGGAGCGCCGCCAGCGCCGACAGCGCCGGCCCGCCGACCATGGTGAAGGCGTCGGTCGCCGAGGTCGCGAGGTGCCCGCCGACGACCAGCGCCGTGCCGAAGGTCCCCTTGTGGCCCGCGGGCTCGCGGGGCGGCAGCGGCGGCAGGCGGTCGACGAGTTCCGGTCTCATCGCGACGGGATTCCGGCCGTGCGGATCTCGAGGTTCCCGAGGAGCGCGAGCGTCTCGGTCCACATCGGGTCGATCGCCCCGCCCGAAAGCGGCCCGACCACGGTCGCGAGGTGCGCCGCGTCGAAGGCCCGCGGGCCCGGCAGCGTCGCGTCGAGGTCAAACCAGGCGCTCCCGGCGTTCCCGTCCGGCAACAGGGCCTGCGTCCAGACATGCCAACCCCAGACCTCCCGCTCGCCCGCGAACGAGTCGGCGTAGATGAGCCCGCCGACGATCCGCGCGGGAATCCCGTCGGCCCGCAGCAGCGCCGCCAGCGCCACCGCGTGCTCGCTGCAGTCGCCGCCGCCCGAGCGGATCGCCGAACTCGCGCTCGCGAAGGCGCTCGCGAGGTCCTTCCGCCCGAGGGCCCTCGCGACCGCCCGCCGCAGCCGCTCGGCCCGCTCCCGCGGGTCGAGGCCCGGATCCGGCAGTGCCCTCGCCCGCAGCTCGCGCACCTCCGGGGCGTCGTGGTCGATGAGCGAAGTCGCCGCGAGAAACGCCGGATCCGCCGCCTCCCCGGGCGCCGCCGGGCTGCCGCGGCCGGCCTCGATCTCGACGGCGAACGCCCCGGGCCCGGTCCGCTCGGCCCGCTGGGCCCCGATCGAGGGCAGGTCGGGCAGCGGGCCGCCTTCCTTCGCGGTCACCACGAGCGCCAGCCGCTCGCGCCCGCGGGCGTCGCGGATCGGCTCGGCCGCCGGCACGAAACTCCGCACGAGCACTTCCGCCCGGGCGTTCCGCAGCGCGGCCCTCGCCTCGGCCTCGTCGGCGAGCGTCGAGCGCAGCTCGCCGATCCCGAGCCGGATCACGCTCTCGACCAGCACCCCGTCGCTTGCGTACGCCTCCCGGCCCGGCACCTCGAGCAGGTCGCTCGTCACCGAGAACTCCCGCACCGGGATCAGTCGGCCCTTCACCGTCCGCGTCGCGTCGGCGATCCGCCCGAGCCGGATCGAGGCGACCCGCAGGCCGCTCTCGACATCGATCGAACGGAACGAGATCTCGCCTGCCCCGGCCTCGAGCCGCGCCTTCACGAACCGCGCCGCCGCCGCCGGCGGCAGCGCCGCCGCATCCGGCCTCGGCTCGACCCGCGTCCGCTCGCCCTCCCGCACCGAGACGCCGTCCGGGCCGAACGCGTAGCGCACCGGAACCGCCGGGCCGCCGCCGAACTCCTGCCGCACTTCCGCCGAGACCGGCTCGCCGCGGGCGGTCTCGACGAACTCGCTCGCGACCGCGACGGTGACCATCGCGGTCCCGCGCCCGAGCCGCATCCTCACCTCGCTCGAGGTCCGGATCCGCCCGTCGCCGTCCGCGCTCTCCTCGACCGTCGTCACGCTCGAGCCGCACGGCTCGCCCGCGAGCGACAGCGTGAACCACTCCCGCGAGACCGTCCGCCAGGCGTCGACTCCGAGCGCCCCAGGCGCGAGGGCCAGGGCCAGCGCCGCCGCGAGAAACGTCCTTCGCTCAACCATCCAGCCTCTTGAGCAGCGGGAACGCGATCACGTCGCGGATCGACGGCCGGTCGGCGAGCAGCATCACCAGCCGGTCGACGCCGAGGCCCATCCCCCCCGCCGGCGGCATGCCGACCGAAAGCGCCTCGAGGAAATCCTCGTCGAGCGAGCGGAACGCCTGCTCCTCCTCGTCGGCGCCCTTCAGCTGCTCGGTGAACTTCGCCCGCTGCACGTCGGGGTCGTTCAGCTCGGTGTACGCGGGGCCGAGCTCCATGCCGGCGATGAAGAGGTCCCACCGCTCGCACCAGGCCGGATCGTCGCGCTTCGGCCGGGTCAGCGGCGAGATCGCGCTCGGCCAGTCGAGGACGAAGGTCGGCCGCGCCGGATCCAGCAGGGGCTCGGCCAGCTCCTCGAAGAGCCCGTTCACGAGGAACGCGTCGTCGAGCCGCTCGGCGTCCTTGATGCGAAGTTCCCTCGCCTTCGCCCGCACCGCCGCGAGGTCGTCCGGCGGGAAGCCGCAGCCCTTGCGGAAGAGCTCGGCGAAGGTCACCCGCGTGAACGGACGCCGGTAGTCGATCCGCAACTCGCCGTAGGGCAGCGTCGGGGCGTCGGCGCTTCCCCCGACGGCGACGCCCGCGGCCTCGAGCTCGAGCCACCGCTCGCGGGCGAGGGCGTGCACGAGCCCCTCGACGAGCTCGAGCATCGTGCCGTAGTCGCCGAACGCCTCGTAGGCCTCCATCGCGGTGAACTCGGGGTTGTGGCTCCGGTCGATCCCCTCGTTGCGGAAGTTCCGGTTGATCTCGAAGACCTTCGGCATCCCGCCGACGAGCAGCCGCTTGAGATAGAGCTCCGGCGCGATGCGGAGATAGAGCGGCATGTCGAGGGCGTTGTGGTGGGTGATGAACGGCTTCGCGGCGGCGCCGCCGGCCATCGGCTGCAGCATCGGCGTCTCGACCTCGAGGTAGCCCTGCGCCTCCATGTGCCGGCGGATCGAGCTCACGATGCGGCTGCGGAGCCGCATGGTCGCGAGCACGTCGGGGTTCGCCCAGAGGTCGACGTAGCGCTTGCGGCAGCGGGCCTCGGGATCGGTGAGGCCGTGCCACTTCTCGGGCGGCGGCGCGAGGCTCTTGACCGCGAGCGACAGGCCGCCCTCGCCTTCGCTCCAGACGCAGGTCTCGCCCTTCTGGGTGCGGCCGACCGCGCCCTCGGCGACGACGAGATCGCCGTAATCGAGCCGTTTCGCGATCTCGAAGGCCTTCTCGGGCACCGCCGACCTCGAGACGCTCACCTGGAGATCGCCGGTGTGGTCGCGGAGCCAGAGGAAGACGAGCTTGCCGAGGTCGCGGTGCTGCACCACGCGCCCGGCGACGCGGACCCGCGGCCGCGCGTCGACGACCTTCGCGGCCGGGTCGGCCTTCGCGGCCTTCACGCTCGCCTCGTGCGCGGCGTGCGCCGCCTCGTCGAAGCGGGACCGCGCCGTCGCGAGGTCGACGCGACCGTCGACGCGTCCGCCGAAGGGGTCGATCCCGAGCTCCTCGCGGTGGCGGCGGAGCTTCTCGCGCCGCGCCGCGACGAGGACGGACGCGTCGACCTCGGGCGAGGCGGGATCGGGCACGGCGGGACGGGCGTGGGGAT
>JBIKVN010000152.1:0-7755 GCA_044356865.1 Phycisphaerales bacterium
CCGGCCACTCGAGCCCGACGATTCGGGCTTCGGGATGGGCCCGGGTCGAGAGTCGCTCGCCCCACTCCGCCTGCACGGTCGAGATCGGCCGCCCGGTCTGGCGAAAGACCTCGACGGCCCGCTGGGTGCGGCGGCGGTCGTGGGGATGGATCCGGTCCGCGGCGGCGGGGTCGACCCGCGCGAGCTCCGCGCGGAGTTCGCCGGGCGGCATCGCATCGAGTTCGGCCCGCAGCGCGGGATCGGGATCGGGCCCGGCGAAGAGGCCTTCGAGAAGCGCCCGCAGGTAGAGGCTCGTCCCGCCCACCACGATCGGTACCCGCCCGCGGCTCCGGATGTCGGCGATCGCCGACTCGGCAAGCCGCCGCCATTCCTCGACGGTGAATCCCTCCGTCCGCGGATCCGCGATGTCGAGCAGGTGGTGGGGTACCGCGGCCCGTTCCTCGGCGGTGGGCTTCGCGGTGCCGATGTCCATGCCGCGGTAGACCTGCATCGAATCGGCGCCGATGCACTCGCCGCCGACGCGTCGGGCGAGCTCGATCGCGAGCCGGGTCTTCCCGCCGGCGGTCGGGCCGATCACGACCAGCAGGGTTCTCTCGGGAGCGGGTTCGACCACGCGGGTAGTATCGCCGCCCGGGAATCCCTCGCCATGACCCACTCCGCCCGTCCCCTCAAGCGTCGCATCGATTCGGTCCCCGTGACCGGCCGGAAGGTCCTCGTCCGCGTCGACTACAACGTGCCCGTCGAGGCGGGCCGCATCGGCGACGACCGCCGCATCAAGGCTTCGTTGCCGACCCTGCGCTCGGTGCTCGAGCGTGGCGGCAGCCTGGTGCTGATGAGCCACCTCGGCCGCCCCGAGGGCAAGGGATTCGAAGCCGCCGACAGCCTCGAGCCCTGCGCCCGTCGCCTCGCGGAACTGCTCGGGCCGCTCGCCCCGCACGGCGTGGTGGTGCCCGGGAAGGACTGCACCGACGAGGCGAGCGCCGCGGCGGTCGCGAGTCTCGCGCCGGGCGGCGTGCTGCTGCTCGAGAACCTCCGGTTCCACAAGGGCGAGAAGAAGGGCGACCCGGCGTTCGCCGCCCGGCTCGCCTCCTACGGCGACCTCTACGTGAACGACGCCTTCGGGACAAGCCATCGCACCGACGCCTCGATGTACGCGGTGCCGCTCGCGATGGCGGGCAAGCCGCGGGTCGCGGGGTTCCTGCTGGACGCCGAGCTCGAGTACCTCATGGCCCGGCTCGAGAGCCCGGCGCGGCCGTTCGTCGCCGCCCTCGGCGGGGCGAAGGTCTCGGACAAGCTCCTCGCGATCGAACGGCTGCTCGCCACCTGCGACACCGTGCTGGTGGGCGGCGCGATGGCCTACACGCTGCTCAAGGCCCGAGGGCTCGGGACCGGCTCGAGCCTCGTCGAGCCGGACATGGCCGAGACGGCGAAGGCGATCCTCGCGAAGGCGTCCGCGCCCGGCGCCCGTTGCCGGCTCCTGCTGCCGGTCGACCATGTCTGCGGCGAGCGGCTCGCGGCGGGCGTCGCGACCCGTACCGTCGAGGGCGAGATCCCCGCGGGCTGGATGGGGCTTGATATCGGCCCGAAAACCGAGGCGTTGTTCTCGGCGGCCGTGGCCGAGGCGAAGACCTTCGTCTGGAACGGACCGATGGGGGTGTTCGAGACCAGGCCGTTCGATCGGGGCACCCGGGCCCTCGCCGAGGCGGCGGCGGCCGCGACCGCGCGGGGAACCGTCACGATCGCCGGCGGGGGCGACACCGCCGCGGCGGTCGAGGAGTTCGGATACGCCTCCCGATTCAGCCATGTCTCGACGGGCGGGGGCGCCAGCCTCGAGGTCCTCGAGGGCAAGCACCTCACCTGCCTCGATGCCCTCGACGGGCCGGTCTGACCGGGCCTTCGGCGGCAACCGAAGTCGATCCGGGCGGTTCGGGTCGATACAGTACGAGTCCCATCCGGGACCCTCGAACGAACCCTCCAGGAGACGCCATGCGAATCCGCCAACTGCTCGTGTCCGCCCTCGCGATCGCCCTCGTGCCGTTCGCCCCGACCGCTTCGGCCCAGCAGTCGAAGCTCCGCGTCGGCGATCCCGCGCCGGCCCTCTCGGTCGACGAGTGGGTGGGCGGCGAGGGCCCGGGCTCCTTCGACGCCGAGCGCGTCTATGTCGTCGAGTTCTGGGCGACCTGGTGCGGGCCCTGCCGGCAGTCGATTCCCCACCTGAATGAGCTGCACGAGCAGTTCTCGGGCAAGGGGCTCACCATCCTCGGCATCTCCGACGAGAAGCCCGAGGTCGTCAAGCCGTGGGTGCAGGCCAAGGGCTCGGGCATGGCGTACCAGGTCGGTATCGACCCCGACAAGTCGATGAACCAGGCGTGGATGGAACCCGCGGGCCAGAAGGGCATCCCGGCGGCGTTCGTGGTCGGGAAGACCGGCAAGGTCGTCTACATCGGTCACCCGCTCGATCCGGAGTTCGACAAGGTGGTGCGGGCGGCCCTCAGCGGCCGCTACGACCCGCAGGTCCAGGCGAAGGCGAAGCCGATGATCGACGCGGGCCGCCGCGCCGCGAAGGTCAAGAACTGGCGCGAGGCCTACCGCTTCTTCGACGAGGCGATCGCGGTCGATCCGAAGGTGATGGCTCCGGCGGCGCTCGAGCGCTACAAGATCCAGCTCACCCAGCAGCAGGACGCCGAAGGCGCGGCCAAGTACGGGCGTTCGCTCCTGCAGACCTACGCCGACGACCCGGCGTTTCTCGGCGACTTCGCCCAGGCGGTGGTGACCGATCCGGACATCTCGCCGCGGGATCTCGAACTCGCGAAGGCCGCCGCGGCCGAGATGATGAAGACCGCCGGCCGCGGCAGTCCGGCGCTCCTGGCGAAGCTCGCGGCCGTGCAGTTCCACACCGGCGAGTTGGACACGGCCATCGAGACGCAGATGGAAGCCTGGATGGGCGCCTCGAAAGCCGAGAAGGCCGAGTTCAAGCGGCAGCTTGATTCCTACCGCGCGGCCCAGAAGGCCACCGCGGGTTCGGGCCAGCCGAAGTGATCGTGGCGGGGCGCCCGGAGCCGGTCGCGGGATCTTCGCGTCGCGACGCGCTGGTCCGTACGCCGCCGACGGCGCTCGTCGCGCCGAGCGTCCTGAGCGCCGACTTCACGCGGCTCGGCGAGGAGATCGAGTCGGTCCTCGCGGCCGGCGCGGACCTCGTGCACCTCGACGTGATGGACGGTCACTTCGTGCCGAACCTGTCGATGGGGCCGGCCCTCTGCGGTTCGGTGCGGAAGCGGTTCCCCTCGCTCTTCCTCGACGTGCACCTGATGGTGTCCGATCCGCTCGCGTTCGTGGGACCCTTCGTCGATGCCGGTGCCGACCTCTGCTCGTTCCATGTCGAGGCGGCCGATGATCCCGCGGCGGTCGCCGCCCGGATCCGCGAGACCGGGGCCCTTGCGGGCCTGGCGATCAACCCGGGGACCGAAGTCGCCCGGGTGCTGCCGTTTGTCGGCGCGGTCGACCTGGTCCTCGTCATGAGCGTGCAACCGGGGTACGCCGGGCAGTCCTTCCGGAGCGAGGTGCTCGCGAAATGCCGCGAGATCGCCCCGCGGCTCGGGCCCGGGCAGCGGCTCGAGATCGACGGCGGGGTGGCGCCCGCGAACGCCGCCGCGTGCCGCGAGGCCGGCTGCGATGTCCTGGTCGCGGCGAGCGCGATCTTCGGTGCGACCGACCGGACCGCGGTGATCCGTTCGCTGCGCGGCGCCCCGCCGGTATCCTGACCGCCCCCGAGGAGCGTCCCGTGGCCGACCAGACCATCCCGCTCGCCCCGCTCGCAGCCGATCCCGCCTCCGAATTCGCCGAGAAGAAGGGCGTGCCGGAAGGGCTCTGGATGAAGTGCCCGGGCTGCGCCGAGACGGTCTTCCGCAAGGCCGTCGAGAGCAACCTCGATGTCTGCCCGAAGTGCCAGCACCATCTGCGGGTCAGCGGTCGGCGTCGCGTCGAACAGCTCGTCGATCCCGACAGCTTCGAGCCGTTCAACGCCGACCTCGCGCCGTCCGACCCGCTCGGGTTCATCGACGGGAAGCCCTATTCGGCCCGGCTTCGCGACGCCCAGCGGAAGACCGGAGAACTCGACGCCCTCCAGACCGGCTACGGATTCATCAAGGGTCGCCGCGCGGTGATCGCCGCGATGGACTTCACCTTCTTCGCGGGCTCCATGGGCTCGGTGGTCGGCGAGAAGCTCACCCAGGCGATCGAGCGGGCCACCGACGCCGACCTGCCGCTCGTGGTGGTGAGCTGCTCGGGCGGGGCCCGCATGCAGGAGTCGGGCTTCTCGCTGATGCAGATGGCCAAGACCAGCGCCGCCCTGGCCCGTTTCCACGAGGCCGGCGGGCTCTTCATCTCGGTGCTCGCCGACCCGACCACCGGCGGCGTCACCGCGAGTTTCGCGATGCTCGGCGATGTCATCCTCGCCGAACCGAAGGCTCTCGTCGGGTTCGCCGGTCCGCGGGTCATCGCCAACACCATCCGCAAGGAACTCCCGCCCGGCTTCCAGTCGGCCGAATTCCTTCTCGATGCGGGCTTCGTCGACCGCATCGTGCACCGAAAGGATCTCCGCAGCGAGATCGGCCGGATCATCGACTTCGCGAACAAGTGAACCGGACCGCACGCGTGTCCGAGGCGGCCACCGATCGCGGGCGGATTCTCGCGATCGCCGCGGCGACGCTGGCGTTTCCGACGTTTTTCATCCTGGCGTGGCCGCCGTTCGGCTTCGCCGCGCTCGCGTGGGTCGCGCTCGTCCCGCTCACGGCCATCGCGGTCCTGGTGCGACGGGGCTGGCTGGCGTTCCTGCTGGCGTTCCTCGCGGCCGCCCCCGCCTGGACCTGGCTCGAGGCCTGGCTCTGGGGGCTCACGCCGCCCGGGACCGTGGCGCTGGTCCTCTTCTGCAGTTCGTTCGCGGGGCTGTACGCCCTCAGCCTCGGGAGGCTCGTGCGCTCGCCCCGCTTCGGCGGCTGGCCTCTCGGCTTCCTCGCCCCGGTCGCGTGGTGCGGCGTCGAGTACCTGCGGAGCGATCTGGTCCTGGGCGGCTACGGGTGGTTCCCGCTGGGGCTCGCGACGCTCGGCGGGGCGGACGCCCCCGGTCCGTTCGCGGGCGGGGCGAGCCTGCTCGGCTGGTCGTTCGTCTCGGCCGCCTGTGCGGCGTCGGCCGGGGTCCTCGTCGACCTCGTCCGGCGGCGGCGGGGGGCGTGGCGGGGGATGCACGGGGCCGCGGTCGCGGTTGCCCTGGCGGTTCCGTTCGTGCTGTCGCTCCACGGCCGGTCGTGGGAAGGCCTTGAGGGTCCGACCGGGCCGGCGACGGTCCTCGTCCAGACCGATCTGCCGATGTCGAACAAGCTGGCCTGGAGCCGCGAGGACCAGCTTCGCGACATCCCCGGGTTCATCCAGCTGACCTACGCCGGCCGGCGGGAGGCACGGGACGCGGGGCTCGAGCCGGATCTCTTCGTCTGGCCCGAGACGACGCTTCCGGGTTTCGGCCTCGAGCCCGCGACCGTGCGCACGCTCGTCGACGGCGGGTTCTGGCCGGGCTCGCTCTTCTCCGATGCGGTCGCCGATCTCGCCCGCGAGCTCGGCCGCCCGCTCCTGGTCGGCAGCAACGCCTACCTCGGGCTGGCCGCGGTCGAGGGCCGCTGGACCTGGGAACGGCAGTTCAACAGCGCCTACCTTGTCGACGGCGAGGGACCGTTTCCTCGGTACGACAAGTTGCTCTTGACCCCGTTCGGCGAGGAAATGCCGCTCATCAGCCGCTGGGAGTGGCTCGAGCAGCAGCTGCTCGCGATCGGCGCGCCGGGCATGGCCTTCGATCTCGACGCCGGCGAGCGACCGGTGCGTTTCGAGATTCCCTATCGGGACGGGAGCGGCCAGGAGCGGGTCGCCCGCCTCGCCACCCCGATCTGCTTCGAGGACTCGGTGCCGAAGGTCTGCCGCCGGCTCGCCTTCGACGGCGGCGAACGGAGGGCCGAGCTGCTCGTGAACCTTTCGAACGACGGCTGGCTTCTCGACAGCCAGATGGCCCGCGAGCACCATGTGCTGCACGCCCGCGGCACGGCGCTGGCCCTGCGGACGCCGATGCTTCGGGCCGCGAACACCGGATTGAGCGTGGCGATCTCGGCCGACGGCCGCATCACCCATCGGATCGGCGAGGGAACGGCCGGGCAGGGCGAGCGGGCGGGTACGCTTTCGGTCCGACCGGCCCTCGGGACGGGAACGCCCCTTTTCGCGAGGATCGGCGATACTTGGCCGATCCTCTGTCTCGCCCTGCTCACCGTGGCCCTGCTCCTCTCGCGAGGGACCCCTCGATCATGACTTCCGACGCTTCACCATCCTCGAACCGTTCCGCCGTCACGCCCGCCGGTCATTCATTCGTCCGGACCGCCACCGGCGCGATCGTTCTCGCGACGATCGCCTCGGGCGGCTGCCAGACGGCTTCGAGCGGCTCGTGGAGCACCAAGCACCAGAGCATGTCGGTCGAGAAGAGCCAGGAAATCGCCCGGCAACGCGAAGACGCCCGGCTGCCGGTGCCGGAGATCGCGGTGGCGGCCACGGAAATCGAAGTGACCCCGGAACCGGCGGTGGACACGACGCCGCAGCCGCCGGCCGAAGCAGAGGTCGTGATCGAAGAAGAAGTGGTCATCGACCTGCCGGTCGAGCCCGAACCGGAACCCGCACCCGAGCCGACCCCCGAGCCGACCCCCGAGCCCGAGCCGACGCCCGAACCCGCGCCCGAACCGCTGCCGCCTCCCGAGCCCGAGCCGACGCCGGCTCCCGTCGGCGTGACGGACGCGCCGCCTGCGACCGAGGTGATCGAGCGGGCGCCGAGCCTTCCTGATCCCATGACCGTCTCGATGGCCCCGCACGAGGCGGCCGCGACGCTGCTCGCGACCGCGGCGGGCAGCCCCTACGCGGCGCTGCGGGCGAACGCCATCGAAGGGCTCGCGAAGGCTCCGGACGCGCTGCGTCCCCTCGTCGGCCGGGCTCTCGTCGACACCAATCGCGGCGTCCGCTTCGTCGCCGCCAATGTCGTCGCCCGGGCCGGTCTCTGCGACCAGTCGCACCTGCTCGAGCCGCTCGTCCGCGACGAGAGCGACTCGGTCCGGGCCGGCGCGATCGCGGCCCTCGTCGAGTGCGGCGCCCGCGTCGACCAATCGCCGCTTGCGGGCATGCTGCGCAGCGACGATCCCGAGATCCGCGGCAACGCCTATCTCGCCCTCGGCATGATCGGGAACCGCTCGGCGGCCCCGATGATCCGCGAGTCGCTCGGCCGCGGCATGCGGCTGGTCAACCCGTTGCGGGTGAAGCTCGTCGAGCTCCAAGGCGGCGAGGCCCTCGTGCGACTCGGCGACACCGCCGAGATCGAGCCCATCCGGGCGGCACTTTTCGCCCCCGGAGAGCAGGGCGAGTTGACCGTCCTCGCCTGCCAGGTCCTTGGCCGCCTCGGCGACCAGCAATCGCAGGGAGCCATGTTCCGGCTCGCCCGCCCGGCCGGCGACGACATCCGGCCGATCGAGATCCGGCTCGCGGCCCTGCGGGCCTTGGCCGACCTCGGGACTCCCGACCGGAACCAGCTGCTCGAGTGGTCGATCCCGTCGTTGAAGGACCTCTCGCCGATGGTGCGGGCCCAGGCCTGCTTCACGGTGGGGGCGATCGGCGGGGACGCGGCGGTTCGGGCCCTCGTGCCCCTCATGGCCGACCTTGATCCCAATGTCCAGGTCGCCG
>JBIKVN010000014.1:0-25356 GCA_044356865.1 Phycisphaerales bacterium
TGATCGCGATCCCGCCCACCGGTGAAGCCGCGCGAATCACTCTGTCTCGGTAGCCCACGCGAACGGCGGATCGTTCCGCAGGTCGTAGGTGCGACGGATCTCGGCCAGCACCTGAGCGAACGACAGCCGGAACGCCGCGACGGGCCGTCCCTGCTTCGGCGGCGCTTCCATCACATCAAAGAACCACGTTCGGCCGCGGTCGGCGCCTTCATCTCGGTAGCACGCGACGAAGACCCGCTCGAAGAGCTCGGCCTCTCCGGCCGGCGTCGTGCGGTTGGCCCGGTGGCGGAACTGCCGGATGGCCGCGCCGAACGACGAGGGCGTGTCGCCGTGCCCGTCTCGGCAGGCCGACTCCGGCAGAAAAATGAGGGCCACCATCACCGAGTAGGGCTGCCGCTCGTGGTAGTCCTTGGCCTCGGCCCGCAGCTCGTTGTCGATCCGGGTGAGATTCTTCGTGAAGCGGCCGCTCGACGGGTCGGCCGCGTTGATCGTCTTGATCGAGACGCCGAGCCCGAGGCCGAGATCAGGCGTGCTGTAGTTGACATCAAGCTTCTTGGTGCCCTTGCCGGTGCGGGTCCGCCGCTCGTGACCGCGGCCCTCGGCATCGGGCGTGATGCCCGGAAAATCGTCGCGAAGGGCGTCGGCGACCCGCTGGGCGAGCGACCGCGACAGATGCTCGGCGAAGTTCTTCTTGCCGGCCCGGTCGTCACGGGAGTGCTCCGACCCGTCGACGGCCCCGGCCGCGGCATCAAGCGCCTCGCGGATGTCCCATTCGGAAGGACCGTCACCCGACGGCTCGCTGCGGTTTCGTCTCGTCACCCCGTTCGCCTCCTCATCACTCCGCCTCGAAGAGCGGTGCCGTCACGCCGCTCCCCGCCTTGGCCCTGCCCCGTCGCGGCCGATCTGCCGCGGGGCGCGTCGCCGCCGCCGGAACCTCGCCGCCAATGCGGCGCAAGTGGGCCTCGATCGCCTCGCGGAAGCCGGGGGCAAGCCGCAGGTTGCCCTTGGCGAGCCGCCCGAGGAATCCGGCGGTCGCTTTCAGCGAGAGCGGCTTGGTCGGATGCTCGAGGAAGCTCGCGAGCGGCGGCCGCTCGACCGCGACCGGGAACGGCGAGGCCGTCATCTCGCGGATCTCGCCGTCGACGAGCGCGGCCGCGTACGGCCATCGGCCGGCGTCGCGGCGCACCCGCGGCCCGACCGGGCAACGGCACCCCTGCGGCGCGGCGATCTGCCGCCCGACCCACTCGGCCACCGGCACGCTCACCGCATTCCCGACCTGCTTGAACCGCAGCGTCGCGCGGGCGACGCCCTCGGTCGGCTTCGTCCAGTCGGCCGCGAACCCCTGCAGCCGTTCCATGTCGCGGATGTCGGGTGTCTCGATGCGGCCGTCGGGGAACCAGATCGCCGGCGGCGAGGGAATCCCGACCGTCGACCCGCCCTTCAGCGTCGGCACCGCATCGACCGCCCACCCGAGCCCCCGCTCGCCCTCGGTCCAGTAGAAGCCGCACGCCTGGTCGGTTCGTTCGACCGGACACCGATCACCCGCGTCGCCCGGGAAGAGCACCGCCAGCGGATCGATCGCCCGCGACGCGAAGATGAAGACCCGCTGCCGCCGCTGCGGCAACCCGAACGCCCGCGAGTCGAGCACGCGATACGCCCAGCGGTAGCCGAGCCGCCCGAGCTCGTCGGTCACGAGCCGCATCGCCGACCCGCCGGCCAGCTGCAGCATGAACGGCACGTTCTCGAGCAGGACATTCGGCACCGCCGTCCGCTCGAGCAGCCGGAAGACCTCGGCCACGAGGCCCGACCGCTCGCCGCCGATGCCCTTCGTCTGGCCGGCCTGCGAGAGGTCCTGGCACGGGAACCCGGCGGTCACGAGTTCGGTGTCCCGCGGCAGCTCGGCAAGCTCGCGGACGTCCCCCACCACCGGCACCTCGGGGAACCGCGCCCGGAGCACCGCCTGGGCCGGGGCGTCCCACTCGCAGAGGAGGAGCGTGCGACCGCCGCTGCGGGACAGCCCGAGCTCGAGTCCTCCGATGCCTGCGAAGAGTCCGACGACGTTCACGGGGCCGTGATACTACCGGCGGGATCGGGGCTGACCGGGAAGTCGGGAGGTTTTTCTGGGGCGGGCGAAGTCGGAACGCGAATGGCGGCGAGGCCGAGGGGCTGGCGGTGGCGGGCAAGGATGGCCGCGGCTTGGGATCCGGTGGCGACACGATTATCGCAACTGAGCTCGAAACATTTTTTTGGTTCCGTTCGAGGTTCCTGATACCTTCGCGAGGTCGCGCGGCGGAGGGCATCCGATTCGGCGGCGCACGAGGAGACGGTCATGAGCAAGTCGGCAAGTGTTGGAGTGGCGATTGCGAGTATTGCGGCGTGGGTCTCGACCGCGGGGACGATGGGTGGCGAGCTACAAGGGCCAAGGCTGGTGCGCGCCTGGGGATACAACTGGTGGGGCGAAAGCAATACGCCCGCCGACCTGAGTAACGTCACCGTCATTGCCATCGCCGGCGGGGATCATCACACCATCGTCCTTCACGACGACGGCTCGATTAGGTGCTGGGGATACAACGAAGACGGAAGATGTAACGTACCAACAGATCTCGGGGCCGCCATCGCAGTCGCTGGCGGCTGGGCCCATACGATTGCGCTGCTCAATGACGGCTCAGTCCGCTGCTGGGGATTCAACAATCAGGGGCAGTGCAATGTTCCCTCCGAACTCGGGCCTGTGGCTTCGATTGACGGCGGCGGATTCCACACTATCGCGCTTAGAACAGACGGTTCCGTCCGTTGCTGGGGATCCAACAACCAAGGACAATGCAACGTCCCTATCACCCTAGGAACCATTGCTAAGATTGACGGCGGCGGCTATCACACCGTCGCTCTGGGATCAGACGGCTCGGTCCACGGCTGGGGATTAAACACCCAAGGCCAGTGCAGCGTGCCCTTCGACCTCGGCGCCGCCGTTTCGATCGCAGCAGGAGAAAGCCACACCCTTGCACTCCGCTCCGACGGCTCGGTCCGCGCCTGGGGTCGGAATGACTATGGCCAGTGTAACGTTCCCGTAGGCCTCGGCGAGGCAGTCAAGATCGCGACCGGCCTGTTTCACAGTATCGCATTGCTTGCAGACGGTTCAATCCGTTGCTGGGGCCGAAACGACTCCGGTCAGTGCAACGTCCCAGCCGATGTTGGTAGTTCGATCGCGGTTTCAGGGGGCAATCACACCATCGCCCTCTGGCTCCCCGCAACGCTCAACCTGCGAGATTCAGTCGCCAGCCCCACCATCCCCCGCGGCATCCTCACCGCCTCCGACGGCGACACCCTCCTCTGCGCCCCCTCCGCCCTCGGCTCGTCCGACATCGACTACCGCGGCAAGTCGATCGAGCTCCTCTCGACGAACGCAATCGCCCGCAACCCCGCCACGACCACCCTCTTCGCCGACGGGGCCCGGATGTCGGCCCCGGAATCGATCGCCCTTGACGGCACGATCAACGTGCCGACGAACG
Organism: Phycisphaerales bacterium; assembly: GCA_044356865.1. Lineage (GTDB taxonomy): Bacteria > Planctomycetota > Phycisphaerae > Phycisphaerales > SM1A02 > JBEIUL01. Next base: position 3,507 of record JBIKVN010000014.1, read on the forward strand.
CGGGCATCTCGCTTTCGAGCGGTGACGGCCTGTCGATCGACGGCGATACCTTCGTCTCGCTCGGCGGGTCGATCCTCGCCCAGAACGACGGCAGTCCGGTCGTGCTCGCCGGCGACATGGTGCTCGCGACCGATGCGGTGTTCAACGCCCTCGCCCCGATCTCGCTCACGGGCACGCTCGACATCCTCGGGGGCGTCGTCGTGTCGGAGAACCTCACGACCTCGACGGGTTCGCACCTCGTGGCCGTGAACGGCACGGTCGACGTCGGCAGCCTGACGATCGGCGGGCAGGCGTCAAGCCTTTCGAGCGCGATCGTGTCGAACGTCGCGGTCGCGGCGAACGCCGAGCTCGCGGCATCCGGCCAGGTGGTCGGCGACGTGACGAACTGGGGACGGCTGCTCACGACCGACGATCTCGTAGTGGTCGGGGACCTCACCAACAACGCCGGCGGGATGGCGCTCGCCCAGGTCGGTGTCCTCTATATCACCGGCGACCTCGTCAACCATGGGTTCGTCTTCGGCAACGTCATCACCGCCCCCGGCTTCCAGGGCGGCGGGACCGGCGGCACGCAGGCCGGCGACGGGATCCGCGTGGCCGGCTCGGTCGACGTCGGGCCGGCGGGCGAACTGCGGTTCGTCGAGGAACTCTGGAAGTTCTCGGTGTGCGGTGACCTGACGCTCGCGTGCCCGGCGGGTTCCGTGCGGTTCAACGGGGCCGAACTCGCCTTCGACGGGTGCGGCGCCAAAGACCAGCGCGTCGAGGCGACGAGCCGCGACCTCGGCTGCCACGCCGATCTCTTCGAGGGCGAGGAGGACGGCCTCTCGCTGTTCGGCGAGCTCTCGGTCAAGGCCGGAACGACCGTCCGGATCGTCGACGACTTCGCGAACGCGCCCGGCAAGGGCGGCGAGGTGATCTACGCCAGGGGCCTGAGCGTGGCGGCGGGCGCGACGCTCATCACGGACGGCCGGACGATCTACACGCTCAACGCGATCATCGAGGGCACCGTCGACGACCCGTCGAACATCTGCGAGGCGCCTGACCTCCCGAGTCCGGACATCAACGGCGACGGACGCGTGAACGCGATCGACCTGGCCTATGTCCTGACCTACTGGAACACGCCGACGGCGATCGCCGATCTCGACCGCGACGGGACGGTCGGGGCGACGGATCTCGCGATCGTGCTCAGTGCGTGGGCGCCGTGACGCGACGAAGCCCTACCTGACCCCCCCCAGCCTCGGAAGCCCCTTCTCGAACTGGATGTCGAGCTCGGTGAACTTGAAGCCGCCGCCCTGGGTGACCTTCGGCGTGAGCTCGACGGTCATCGCCTCGCGGCCGTGCTTGCGGATGAGCACGTCGGGCGAGAGGTAGCCGAAGCTGATGCGGTTCAGCGTCGCCATGAGGTCCTTGCGGTGCTTGCGGGCCCAGCCGGCGAAGCGCTGCTCGGCCTCGCCGGGCGTCGGGTACTGGGCTTGCGCGATCTCGCGGGTGCGTTCGGCCATCATCTGCCGCCAGAACTCGACATAGCGCTCCTGCCGCAGGCTCTGCATCAGGTTCGCGATGACATGCTCGGGCATCGTCGCCCGCATGGTGACGGTACCGTCCTCGTTCTCCTGCCAGATCTGCGGCTTCTCGGCCGGCGCGTCGGGCTTGCCGTCGCCATCGCGGTCGACCGGCTTCGCCTGCCGCGCCGCCGGATCGTCGCCCCGGGCCAGCGCCCGCAGTTCCTTCTGCTTCTCCTCGTCGATGAACTTGACGACCGTGCCGTCCTTGAGCGTGACCTCGCTCGGCAGCTCGCCCTGGGCGGCCTGCTCGTAGTACGCCGGCCGCACGTGGTACTCGACGCGGTAGCAGCCGGCGGCGAGCAGCGCGCCGAGCGTCGCCATCGCGACGGCCGCCCCCTGCCTCATGCCGCGTGCCCCTTCGCCCCGGCCGCGACCGCCGAAAGCGCCGGCCCCTCGCGGTCGCGCCGCCACCGCCCGTGCACCGCGAGCTCCGCCCGGGTCTCGGGAAAGTCCCCGCGGAAGTGCGTGCCGCGACTCTCCTCGCGCCAGGCGGCGGCGCGGGCCATCAGGCCGCCGACGGTGAGCAGGTTCTGCACTTCCCACCCCGCGAGGTCATCGAAGATCTTGTCGAACGAATAGCGGGCCCAGAACGAGATCATCTCGCCGGTGTCCGCCAGCCGCGGGCCCGAGCGCTCGATGCCGACGTTCCGCCACATCGCGCTCCGCAGGCTCGACCGCACGTCGACGAGGTCGAGCTCGGCCCGCTCGCTCGGGCGGATGTCGCTCACCACGGGAATCGGCCCGCGCGGGGCGTCGCTTCGCTCGGCGACCGCGGCCCCGGTGCGGCGACCGAAGACGAGGCCCTCGAGCAGGCTGTTGCTCGCGAGGCGATTCGCCCCGTGCAGGCCGTTGCAGGCCGTCTCGCCCGCGACGTAGAGCCCGGGCACGCCGGTGCGGCCGTCGAGGTCGCACCAGACGCCGCCGATCGTGTAGTGGGCGGCCGGATGGACGGGAATGAGATCGTTCCCCGGATCGATCGAGTAGCCCTCGAGCAGCTTCGCGAGGCCGGGGAAACGCTTCGAAAACGCCGCGCCGCCGATATGCCGCACGTCGAGGAAGACGTTCGGCTCGTGCGTCGCGGCGAGATGCTCGGCGATCCCGCGGCTGACGATGTCGCGCGGGGCGAGCTCGCCCATCGCATGCCGCTCGAGCATGAAGCGGCGGCCGGTGCGGTCGACGAGATGCCCGCCCTCGCCGCGGATCGCTTCCGACAAGAGCGACCGGCTCGCCCCCGCAACGTAGAGCGTCGTCGGGTGGAACTGCATGAACTCGAGCCCGGCCACCTCGGCCCCCGCCCGCCACGCCATCGCGATGCCGTCGCCGGTCGCGGTTCTCGGGTTCGTCGTCTCGCGATAGACCTGCCCGGCGCCGCCGGTCGCGAGGATCGTCGCCTTCGCCCAGATCACCTGCAGGCCGTGGCGCGGGTGATGCGTGATCGCCCCGAGCACCGGACTGCCCGCGGCGGGCGTCGCGGTGATGAGATCGAGGGCGAAGCACCGGTCGAACAGCCGCAGCCCGCCGTTCGCCGGTCCCGCCGCGACCTTGCCGCGGATCTCCTCCAGCAGGCAGCGCACGAGCTCGCGCCCGGTCGCATCGCCGTCGGCGTGCAGGATGCGGTTGCGGTGGTGGCCGCCCTCGCGGGCGAGGCTGAGCCGCCCGTCGGCGTCGCGGTCGGCGCGGAAACCGTGGCGAAGCAACCTATCGATCTCGCCCGGCCCTTCCGCGACCAGCGTCTCGACCGCGCGGCCGTCGCAGAGGCCGGCCCCGGCCACGAGCGTGTCGTCGACATGCAGCTCGGCCGAGTCGTCGCCCGACAGCACCGCGGCGATGCCGCCCTGGGCCCAGGCCGTGCTGGAAAGATCGAGCGCATCCTTCGCCAGCACGATCACGTCGCCGTGGCCGCTCGCCTCGATCGCGGCCCGCAGCCCCGCCACGCCCGTCCCGATCACGAGCGTGTCGGTGACGATGTGCGGCAGCAGCATGCTGCGGAACGGGATCAGGTAGCGGCGTTGGCGGAGGGCGTCGGGCATCGCGGTCACCGTCCGCGCGGCCCGCCGGACGCGGCCGGCGGCTCGGGCGGAAGATCCCGCCACTCGGCGACGTAGAGCTGGCTCGAACGGTCCTCGCCGCGCTGCCCCGTCCACATCATCCACTTCCCGTCGGGGCTGAAGACCGGCAGCACGTCGGCGCCCTCCGCGTCGGTGATGCGGCGGAAGTTCGTGCCGTAGCGGCTCTGCGGCGTCGGGTCGGAGGCCGAGCGCGAGCCGGCCGCGGCGTCGGCCGCGAAGACCTCGTAGTTGCGATGGCCCATCGCGCTCGAGGCGAACACCAGCGTCTTCCCGTCGGGATGCCAGAACGGGGCCCAGTTGACATGGCCGTTCCGCGTGACCTGCCGCTCCTCGCGGACGCCCACGATCGAGCCGTCGGCGGCGAACTCGAGATCGGCGACGAACACCTGCAGCAGGTTGTCGCCGTCGCGGTCCGAGCGGTAGGCGATGCGACGGCCTTCCGGCGAGAAGAACGGGCCGCCGTCGTAGCCCGGGGCGCCGACCAGCAGCAGGCGCTTCCCGGTCTTCCGGTCGAGCACGTACAGGTCCCCCTGCCCCGTCGCGAGATCGCAGTGGATGAGGTGCCGGCCGTCGGGCGAGGTCGCGCCCTCGGCGACGTACGCGGTGCCGTCGCCGACGAGCGGCTCCAGCGACCCGGCCGAGCCGTCGGCCTTCGCGAGGTCGACCTCGACGATCCGCATTTCCCGCGGGAACATCCACTTGTACCGGCCGGTGCCGCGCTGGTAGCCCGGCGCGTCGCTTTCGGTCGGCGGCACCACGGTGCTCGCGAAGACCAGCGTGCCGGGCCGCGACGGGTCGAACCAGCCGCAGGTGTTCGCGCTGCCCGGCGGGCTCACGCGGCGGATGTCCGCGAGTCCGGTGACCGCGCCCGACGCGTCGCGGACGCAATCCGCGACGAACATCGCGTAGAACTCGTCGGGCGGGCCGCCGTCCGCGGCCTTCTCGATCGCCTGGAATACGATCCGCTTCGCATCGGGCGAGAAGTACGCCTCGCCCGCCTTGATGAAGCGGTCGGGGAAGGTCAGCTGGACGGCCGGGCCGAGGGTGCGGGACTCTCCGCCGGCGGGCGGGGCCGGCGGCGCCTGGGCGAGCGCGACGGAGACGATCGAGGCAAGAAGTGGCATGGGAAAATCCCCGGGAAACGCGGGGCGGGTAGTGTACGACTCGTGCGGATCCTCCACCACGATCGGCACCTCGTCGTCGTCGACAAGCCGGCGGGGCTGCTTTCGGTGCCGGGAATCGGTCCCGAGAAGGCCGATTGCCTCGTCGCGCGACTGCAGGCGGAAGCGCCCGGGGCGAGGATCGTCCACCGCCTCGACTTCGACACCTCGGGCGTGATCGTGCTGGCGCTCGACGCCGACATCCATCGCGAGCTCTCGCGGCAGTTCCAGGATCGCGAGGTGCGGAAGCGCTATGTCGCGATCGTCGCCGGCCGCGTCGCGGGCGACTCGGGCGAGATCGACCTGCCGCTGCGCAAGGAGGCGATGGGCAGCGCGCGGCAGATCGTGCATCAAGCGGAAGGGAAGCCGTCGGTGACGCGGTGGCGGGTGCTCGAGCGGCTTGAATCTCCGCCGCGGACGCGGCTTTCGCTCGAGCCGCTCACGGGGCGAAGCCACCAGCTGCGCGTGCATTGCCTCGCCATCGGGCATCCGATCCTCGGCGATCCGCTGTACGCGCCGCCGGAGTGGCGCGAAGCCGCCCCGCGGCTCTTGCTGCATGCCGAGATGCTCGAGTTCACGCATCCGGCGACGGGCGAGCGGGTGCGCGTCGAGGCGGCGGCGGGGTTTTGATGTCCGAAGTCGGACGGACCTGAGCTCCGAGGCTTTCGCTTCATGCGGGCGAATCGGCACGACGGTCGTCCGGTTCCATCGCAACGGCCACGACGAGGCGATGCCTCGTCGTTCCGCGCCCGGGAGGAAACGGCTGCGGGGTGAATCGCTGCCGGCCGCAGGCCGGCACTCCATGCGCGTGTCGCGGCCCGAGGCGACTCGCGCGAAGGCCGACGACGACATCCCGCGCATGGAGCGTCGGCCCGCGGCCGACGCGTGTCGGGGACGGCGAACGCACGGAAGCGTGACCGTCGAACGGCATCGGCGTTCATCGCTGCCGGCCGCAGGACGGCACTCCAAGCGCCCTTCGCGCGGGCATCACCCTCGACCGCGGTTGGCCTCAAAACCTCTTGTGCGTCGCCCGCCCGTCCGACGACTTCGCCCCGAGCAGCGTCCGCAGCAGCTCGAGATCCTCGGGCGTGGTGATCTTGAGGTTGCGGGGATCTCCCTCGACCACCACCACCGGCACGCCCATCCGCTCGACGACCGAGGCGTCGTCGGTGACGCCGTCGAGGTCGCCCTTCGCGTAGGCCCGCATGATGAGTTCCCGCGTGAAGACCTGCGGGGTCTGCACCGCGACGAGGTTCCTCCGGTCGACCGTCGCCTCGACGACCTTCGCCGAGGTCTGCGGCTTGCCCGCGTCGCCGAGGATCGCGTCGGCGATCGCGTCGTCCTCGCCGCCGGCGACGAGCCTCTCGCCGACCCGCTTGAGCGTGTCGCGCACGGCCAGCCCCGGGATCACCGCCTCATGCACCGCCGCCGCCGCGAAGACGCGGTCGAGGAGCGTGTCGTCCACGCCCGGCCGGGCCGCGTCGTGCACCGCGACGTGCGTGCAATCCTCGGGCACCGCGGCGAGGGCGTTCCGCACCGTCTCCCACCGCTCGCGCCGGCCGCCCTCGACGATCGACGCCCCGTGGAAGCCGAGGGCCCCGCCGTAACGATCGCGGAACTCGTCGAAGGAATCGGGCGGGGCGGCGACCACGATCGATCGCACCTCGTCGCGCTTGGTGAACGCCTCGACGCTGCGGAGGAGGACGGCCCGGCCGCCGAGGTCCTGGGCGAGCTTGTCGCCGAAGCCGAAGCGGGTGGAACTGCCGGCGGCGGTGATGAGGACGCAGACATTCATGGCGATCGTGTACCCCGGCAGGCCGTTCGGGCTGCGGAAGATAGCGGCCGCGGTGCCCCGCTTCCTTTACCATGCCCCCGTGATCCGGATCATCAGCGGCGAGTTCCGTTCCCGCACCCTCGAGGCCCCCGAGGGCACCGACCTCACCCGGCCCATGCTCGCCCGGGTCAAGGAGTCGGTTTTCGGCATCCTCCGCGGCTGGTTCGACGGGACCCGCGTCCTCGATCTCTTCGCGGGGGTCGGCACGATGGGCCTCGAGGCGGCGTCACGCGGGGCGGCCGAGGTCGTCTGCGTCGAACGCGACCGCGACGTCTTCCGGTGCCTCCAGCGGAACATCGAACGGCTCGGCTGCGGCGACCGCGTGAAGGCGATCCAGGGCGACGCCCTCGCGGCGGCGACGCTCGCTTCGGCGCCGCGGCCGGCCGACGTGGTCTTCCTCGATCCGCCGTACGAGCTGATGGAGGATCCGCCGCAACGCCGCAAGGTCCTCGAGCAGGCCGTGCGGTGCCGCGAGGCGATGGCCGAGAAGAGCTTCCTCGTGCTCCGCACGCCGATCGACCTGCCCGAGGACGAGCGGACGCTGGCCGGCTTCGACGGGCCGGAGATCCACGCGTACGGGAACACGATGTTCGTCTATCTCTACATGCCGAGCCGACCGCGTCCGGAGACGCCCACGCCATGATCGAACTGCCCCTCGTCCTGGCGCTCGTCCTCGCGATCGCCGTCCAGGAATCGCCCGCGCCGCCGCCCGCCGCGAAGCCGGAACCCCCGTCGCTGCCGATTCCGCCGCAGGCCGAGATCGACGCGGCGATCGCGAAGGTCCGCGATCTTTTGCTTCCCGCGCAGGAGACGATGAAGGACGGCGCCCCGAAGGCCGAGTGGCCGTACGAGGGCGTCTACCGCGTGGGCGGCGTGATTCCCTACGGCTACCGCGTCGGCGGGACGGGCATCGTCGGGCGAGCGCTCGTCGAGATGCCCGGATCCGCCGACGACCGCGAGCGGAAGGAGGCGATCGCCCGGGCCACGACCTTCGTCTGCGAGGCGATCCGCGAGCCGCTCATGAGCCCCGAGTACGGCGGCGGCTACGACGTGCGCGGCTGGGGTCACGCGTATGGCCTGCGTTTCCTGCTGGCGATCGAGCGGCGGAAGGCGATTCCCGAGGGCTCCGAGCCGGCCGTCGCCGAGGCGATCCGCTTCTACCTCGACGCCCTCGGGGCGATCGAGATCCCCGAGGTCGGCGGCTGGAGCTACAGCCGCCGGCCCGGCCTCGAGACGCCGAGCGCGACCTCGCCCTTCATGACGGCGCCGGTGCTGCTCACGCTCTTCGAGGCGAAGGCGCAGGGCCACGCGGTCGAGGACGGGGCGATCGAGCGCGGCCTGAAGGCCCTCGAGATGTCGCGATCGGAATCGGGCTATGTCGCGTACTCGGCGATGCGGCCGGCCAAGGACGAGCCGGGCCAGATTCCCGGGGCGATCGGGCGGATGGTCGCGGCGGAAAGCGCCTTGTTCCTCGCCGGCCGGTCGGATTCCGAGCGCCTCCGCAACGCCGTCGACCGCTTCCTGCAGGACTGGAAGGCCCTCGAGGCCCGGCGCAGGAAGTCGGGCACGCACGTGCCGCCCTACGGCGTCGCGCCGTACTACTTCTTCTACGGCTTCCGCATGGCGGCCCTCGCGATCGAGCTGCTGCCCGAGGCCGAGCGGGCGTCGCGGCGCGAGGCCATGGTCGCGATCCTGTTCTCGGTGCGTGAGCCCGATGGCGGCTGGAACGACCGAGTCTTCCCGCGCAGCGCCGCTTTCGGCACCGCGATGGTCGTCGAGTCGTTGCTGCAGCCCTCGCTCGGCCCGCCCCCACGCTGGGAAGCGCCGCCGGCCGAGCCCGCGAAGCCCGATGCCTGACCTGACCGGACTGCCCTCGTCGCTGCTCGCACACGCGCGGCTCGTGACGCTCGGCGGCGTGCCCGCGCTCGTCGCGATTCCGCCCGAGGCCAGCTCCGCGCGGCCGGTCCCGTGGCTCCTCTGGATGCACGGCCGGACCGTCACCAAGGAACTCGACCCGGGCCGCTACCTGCGGCTCTTGCGGGCGGGCATCGCGAGCGTGGCGGTCGACCTGCCGGGCCACGGCGAGCGATTCGAGCCGGCGCGACAGGCACCCGAGGCGGCCCTCGGCGTGATCGAGCAGATGGCCGGCGAGATCGACGCGGTCGTCGCGGCAGCGCGGGCGATTCCCGAGCTCGATCCCGATCGCGTCGCGATCGGCGGCATGAGCGCGGGCGGCATGGCCACGCTCGTGCGGCTCTGCCGCCCCCACCGCTTCGTCGCCGCGATCGGCGAGTGCACGACCGGCGACCTGCTCGGCGAGCCCCGGTTCGCCGCGACCGATCCCGAACGGGCGGCGCGGCTCGATCCCGCGACGCACCTCGACGGCTGGCGCGAGATCCCCTGCCTCTTCCTGCACAACCGCCACGACGAGTGGGTCGCGTGCGGCACGATGGAACGGTTCGTCGAGAGGCTCCGGGCGCGGGCGACCGATCCCGCGACCGTCCGCCTCCACGTCTACGACCGCACCGGCGCCCCCGCCGAGCACGCCGGCTTCGGCCGCCACGCCGCCGACGCGAAGTCGCGGGTCACGGCGTTTCTCGAGGAGACGCTGAGGGCCGGTGACGCCCGGCCCTGAGACGCCTACCTCCGCGAGCGGCCGGCGCGGGAGTTCGCGGCAATCCAGCGGGCGAGCCCCGCCTCGTCGGGTTCGCCGGCCGCGAGCCTCATGAACGCGTCGAATGCCTCGGCCTCGCCCGCGACCACCCGGCGTCCGTTCAGCTCGAGGAACGCGAACGCCGCGATGAGCGCGATCCGCTTGTTGCCGTCGTGGAAGGGATGGTTGCGCGACAGGCCGAACCCAAGCGAGGCCGCAAGATCGACCTCCGTCGCCTCCGGTTCGTATCCGGCACGCTGCCGCGGGCGGGCGATCGCCGACTCCAGCAGACCCTCGTCGCGGATCCCCTCGAGGCCGCCGTGCTCGGCAAGCGTCTCCCGATGCAAGGCCTCGATCGCCGCCCGGGAAAGGAACCGGAAGGTGCGGTCGGAAACGTCGCCGGGCCCGCGACGCCTTCCGCCCCCGGACGACCCGGGGCGTCGTCCCGACCGGCTCACCGCGCGAGTTTCCGCAAGGCGCTGCGGTAACGTCGCATCACCGAACGGCCTGCCTTGAGCTCCTTCTCGAGCGCCGGGTCGTACGGGGTCAACTCGACGCCCCGCGGCGTCTCGACCACGTGCAGCTGGTCACCGCGGGCGAGACGGAGGCGGACTGCCAGCTCCTTGGGCAGGATGATGCCGAGGGAGTTCCCGACCGACGTGACGCGGAGCGAAGCCATCTCCCGAGTTTAACACGTGTTTGACGCCGGGCAACCCCAACCGTCCGCCTCACTCCGCCTTCCGCAACGGCTTGGTCGGCGGCGCGGGCGGCGGCAGCGACAGCGGGCTCTCGCCCTTCCAGATCGAGTCGCCGGCGCCGCGGGCGGTGATCCGCCAGACGAACGCGTCGTACTCGGCGCCGATCCGGTCGAGGTCGGTCCCGAAGTAGACCGCGAAGACGGCGCGGCCGGCGCTGGCCGGCACCACCCGCCTCCGCGGCATGCCCGCGGCCTGGGCGACCCGCTCGGAGACGCGGCCGTGCACCGCGTCGTCGACGAGCCGCTCGAGGCCGGGGCGGTACTTCCCGCCCTCGCCCTCGACGAGGAAGTGCACGAGGGCCCAGACCTGGGCGTAATAGGTGAGCAGCCGGCTGGTCCCGTCCTTCAGGAACCCCTGCGGCACGCCGTCGAGAAGTTCCTCGAACGGGATCAGCTCCTGGTCGCGCACCGCTTCCCGCAGCTCGCCGAAACGCTCGAAGTTGCGCCACGGATTGAAGGTCGGGCGGTCGGCGTCGCGGGGCCAGCGGTGCCCTTCCATCCAGGTGGCGAGGCCCTCGTCGGCCCACAGCGGCAGGCCCTCGCGGAAGATCGTCTGCGAGTACTGGTGCCAGCCCTCGTGGGCGGTCAGGATGAGCGTGTCGAAGCGGCCGAGGTCGAAGAGGACGCTCGTCCCGTCGATCGTGTAGCCGCCGCGGCCGAGGGCAAGGTAGGTGTTCGCCTCGCGGCCCATGCGACGACGGGTGTAGTCGGCCCACTCGTCGCGGCTGCCGAAGAGGTAGGTCTCGAGCGGCTTGCCCGGCGGCGGCAGGATGAGGAGCGCCGTCGAGTAGTGGGCGAGCGAGGCCTCGAGAAACGCCGGCATCATCTTCTTGAGCGACGCGCCGCGCAGGGTGTGGAAGAGCCGGAAGTTCTCGGTCGAGATCTTCTCGCCCGCGACCTCGGCGCCCGCGGTCGCGTTGAGCCAAGGCTCGGTGGTGAAGGCGACCGGGCTCATGGCGCTCGCCGCGATGACCGGGGCGGGCTTCGGCGCCGGGGCCGTCGGGGCGGCGATCTCGGCCTTGGGCTCGGCACGCACCGCGGCCGGTTGGGCGGCCGGCGGCTTGGCCGGAGCCGGTCGCGAGGCGACGGTCCCGGCGCAACCCGCAAGCGCGACCGCCGCGGCAAGCGGGAAGGCGTGCGCGAAGCGACTTGACGGGCGGCTTTGGGTCCGGCTCACGCGACTTCCTCCGGGCAGGACGCTGGGGGGCGACCGGCAGGTTAGCCCATCGACGCGACCCGGCGATCGGTTTCGCCGGACTTTTCCGAATCTGCGCCCGAGGACGCGCCCGACGACGCGCCGTCCTCGATGATCGGCGATCGAGGACGGTCACCCCCCGAGGGTCGCCAGCAGCCGGCGGGCGGCCGCGATATCGGCCTCGGCCTCGGCCAGTTTGGCCCGGGTCTCCTCGATGAGTTCCGGCTTCGCCTTCGCGAGGTATCCGGGGTTCGAGAGCTTCGCGTGGAAGCCCGCCGCCTGGCGCTCGCGGTCTGCGATGGTCTTCTCGAGGCGGGCCCGCTCGGCCCCCGCGTCAACCGCGTCGACGAGCCCGGAAAGCAGCAACTCGCCCCCCTCGAACGCCAGCGGCACGCCGTCGGCCGGCGGGGTCACGGGCGGGGGTCCGATCTTCTCGAGGCCGGCCAGGTGCTCGACGACGCCCCCCGCCCGGGCCGCAAGATCCAGCACCGCCGGCGGGGCGAACATCGCGATCTTCCGCTTCGGCGGCACCTGCCGCTCGCCGCGCTTGGTCCGGATCGCGTCGACGAGGGCCTGGACGCGGGCGAACTCGGCGACGGTCGCCGCCGAATCGAGCCGCGGATCGGGCGTCGGCCACGCCGCGATGCACAGCAACGGGCTCGCCGGGGCGGGCACGCCGGGCAGGCCGCCCGGGCCGGTCTCCTCGACCGAAGTCCAGAGCCGCTCGGTCACGAACGGGCAGACCGGATGCAACAGCCGCAGGGCCTGGTCGAGCACCGTCCGCAGCACCCGCCGCTGCCGGGCGTCGCCGCGGACCGTCGGCTTGATCGCCTCGAGGTACCAGTCGCAGAGGTCGCGCCAGAGGAAGTCGTAGAGCGCGTCGGCCACCTCGTTGAAGCGGTAGTTCGCGAGCGAGCCCTCGATCGACCGCACCGAGGCCGCGAGGCGGGCGAGGATCCAGCGGTCGACGAGCGGAAGCGTCGCCGGGTCGGCCGCCTCGCCGGTGCCGTCGGCGAGGTTCCCGAGGGCGAACCGCGTCGCGTTCCAGACCTTGTTCGCGAAGTTGCGTCCGACATCAAACCGCGAGCTCGTGTTGCGGGCGAGGGGCGTCTCGTCGGTCGGCGTCGCCGTCCCGCTCGCGGCGCCGTAGCCCGAGACCATCTTGGCCCCCGGCTTCGCCGTCGACTCCTGCAGCGGGGCCGCGACCACGTGGCCCGCGGCGGTCACGATCGTCTTCGGCGTGAACGCCTCGCCCGACCACGGGTCGACGAGGTCGACCGGCAGCCGGACGTCCTGCGTGTCGGTGGCCATCTGCACGAGCGTGAACCGCATCGCGTCGGCCCCGTGCGAATGGATGATGTCGCGTGGATCGACGCCGTTCCCGAGCGACTTGCTCATCTTCTGCCCGTGGCCGTCCTGGATCATCGCGTGGATGAAGACGTCACGGAACGGCAGGCGTCCGCCGAGGAAATGGCGATTGAACATGACCATCCGCGAGACCCAGAGGGTGATGATCTCGCGGGCGGTGCAGAGGACGTCGCTTGGGTTGAAGGTCTCGAGGAGGCCTTCCATGTCGGCACCGCCGAAGCGTTCCGGATAGGGCCAGCCGAGCGTCGAGAGCGGCCAGAGCGCCGAGCTGAACCAGGTGTCGAGGACGTCGGGATCCTGCGCGAAGCCCTCGGATTCGAGGGCGGCGGCGAGTTCGCGGCCGTCCAGCTGCTGCTCGTGCCGTCCGTCGGGCCCGATCACGGTGCGTTCGCGCTTCGCGAGCGTCGCGTCGGGCGGGACGCAGACGAAGGTCTCGAGCGAACCGTCGGGATTCGTACGGGTGAACTGGGCGCAGCCGTGCGAAGTCCAGCGGGTGTGCGGGGCGACGGTGCGGTCGGAGGCGGCCCCGTGCGGCGTGCCCTTCGCGGCCGCGTCGCCCGCGGCGACGGCTTTCGACCAGACGGGAATGCGGTGGCCCCACCAGAGCTGGCGCGAGATGCACCAGTCGCGGATGTTCTCGTGCCAGTCGCGGTAGGTCTTCGCGTAGCGCGGCGGGAAGAAGCGAAGCTCGCCGTCGCCCGGAGCGCTTCCCGAAGCGGTCCCGCCCTGGTCGGCGACCATCGCGCGGAGCGCCGCCCCGGCGAGCCGGTCGTCGGTCACGCGGACGTACCACTGGTCGGAGAGCCACGGCTCGATCGGCACATGGCTGCGGTAGCTGTGGCCGACGGAGTGCTCGTAGTCCTTGACCGCCTCGAGCAGGCCGCGCTGCTTGAACCACGCGACGATCGCCTTCCGGGCGTCCTCGCGCGAAAGCCCGACGAAGGATCGCGCTTCCTCCGACACGTCGGCCCAGCCGTGCGAGGCGGAAATCGCCCCGTCCGGCCCCATCACGTTGATCGCCTCGAGCCCGTGGCGCCGGCCGATCTCCCAGTCGTTCGGGTCGTGCGCCGGCGTGACCTTCAGGAAGCCGGTCGCGATCGCCGCCTTCGGGTCGGACGGGTCGCCGCCGAGCGAGGCGGGCATGACCACATAGTCGTCCTCGACGATCGGGATCACGCGGCCCACGATCGGAAGCCGCAATGTCTTCCCGCGCAGCCCCGCCGCCCGCGGGTCCTTCGGGTTCACCGCGACCGCGGTGTCGCCGAGCATGGTCTCGGGCCGCGTCGTCGCGACCGTCACGTGGCCCGAGCCGTCCTCGAGCGGGTAGCGCAGGTACCACATGTGCCCCGCGACGGTCTCCATCTCGACCTCGTCGTCGGCGAGGGCGGTGCGGGTCGCGGGATCCCAGTTCACGAGCCGCTTGCCGCGGTAGACGAGCCCGTCACGGAAAAGCCGGAAGAACGCCTCTCGCACCGCGGTCGCGCACGGGTCGTCCATCGTGAATCGCACGCGGGCGAAGTCGCACGAGGCGCCCATCGCCTTCAGCTGGCTCAGGATCGTCGCCTCGTACTCGTCCTTCCACTCCTGGACCTTCGCGACGAACTGCTCGCGGGTGAAGTCGGTGCGGCGCTTGCCCTGCAGCAAAAGCCGCTTCTCGACCACGGTCTGCGTGGCGATGCCCGCGTGGTCGGTGCCGGGCATCCAGAGCGTGTTGCAGCCCATCATGCGATGGGCGCGGGCCAGCACGTCCTGCAGGCTGTTGTTGAGGGCGTGCCCGAGGTGGAGGGCCGCGGTCACGTTCGGCGGCGGGATGAAGATCGCGTACGGCTCGGCGTCGCCGCGCGGGCCGTGGCCGGCGGGACGGGCATGAAAGGCCTGCGACGCGTCCCAGCGGCGGGTCATCTCGGGCTCGGACTCCCGCGGGGTGTAGGATTTCGGGAGTTCCGCGCGGAAGGCCGTCGCGCCGCCGGCCGGACTCGGATCGCCATTCGTCATGAGACGCGGGATTCTACAGGTCGAGAGAGGGCTTCCGGGCCCCGCGAGGTCGTGCGTCGCCGCGCTCGCCGCCGGGATCGCGCTGGCCGGTTGCGGCGGGGACGACGAGGGAAACGCTTCCCCGCCACCCGCGCCGGTTCCGCTCGCCGCCGCGATGCCCGTCGCCGACCGCGACGCGGCGCTGGCCGCGGCCGCGAAGGCCCTCGACGACGGGCGTTTCGCCGACGCCGAGCGGATCGCCCGGGCCCTCGAGGAACGGTCCGCGGACGCGACCGGCGCCGAGCTGCTCGGCCGCACGCTTTCGGCCATGAAGCGCCCCGAGGAGGCGGCCGATGCGTACGCCCTCGCCGCAAGCCGCGATCCGACGAACGCCGCGCTCCAGCACGCGGCCGCGACCGTCGCCGAGGGCGCCGGCCGCCTCGACCAGGCCCTCGCCGGCTACGCCCGCGCCGTCGAGCTCGAGCCGGCCGCGATGCAGTGGAGGCTCTTCCGGGCGAACGCCCTGCTGCGGTCCGACCGCGTGGCCGAGGCGAAAGCCGACATCGACGCCCTGCTCGAGATCGCCCCGCGCGAGGCTTGGACCTTCGGCGTGCACAGCGAGTTCCTGCGCCGCGCGGGCGACGCGACCGGCGCCGTCGACGCGGCCCGCCGCGCCCGCGAGCTGGCCCCCGACGAGCTCGCGTTCCGCCTGATCGAGAGCCGCGCCCTGCGGGCCGCGGGCCGGGCGAGCGAAGCCGCCGAGCGGCTTTCGGCCCTCGACCGCGAGGCGCTTGCGAGCGAGGCGGTCGCCGACGAGCTCAGCCGCGCCCACGCCGCCGCAGGCAACCTCGGGAAGGCCGCCGAGGCGTGGGAACGGGCCGCGGCGTTCGGTCCCGAAAACGCCCGCTGCGCGGCCGGGGCCGCGCGGGCCCGCCTCGCCGCCGGCGACCTCCTGCGGGCCCGCGGCTGGGCGGAGACGCTGCGACTGATGGGGGCGGCGGCGGAAGCCGACGAGATCGACCGGGAGATTCGCGCGAGGAACGAAGCCGCGGAGCCCTGAAGAAACGCCGGGTCGACGGCGCCCGGCGGTCTTGCCGCCCCTCACGCCTCGGCCGCGACCGGACTCCGCCGCAGCGCCCGCCGGATGGCCTTCTCGATCTCGACCGCGACCAGCACCGCGGCGCCGACCGCGATCACCCGGGCCCACGAGCCCGCCTCGAGCGGAGCCGAGCCGAAGAGACGATTGGCCAGCGGCAGGTGCGCGAACCCCGCCTGCACCAGGCCCATCGCGGCGATCCCGGCCCAGAGCCAGGGGTTCGAGAAGAGCGGGACTTTCCAGGCCGGCTTCATCAGGGCCCGGCTCGAGAAGAGGTAGAACGCCTCGCCGGCGACGATCACCGAACACGCCGCGGTGCGGGCGACCGCCTCGCCCCGGCCGCGCTCGAGCTCGTGGCGGAAAAGCAGCATCGCCCCGACGCAGAGGAGGATCGACACGAAGCCGGTGCGCATCAACAGCTCGAAGGTCAGGAGCGGCCGGCCCGGGTCGCGGGGCGGCCGGCGCATCGAATCGGGATCGGGCCGCTCGAAAATGAGCGGCAGGCCGAGCAGCACCGAAGTGAACATGTTGATGAACAGGGCCTGCACCGGCAGGATCGGCAGCGTCCAGCCGAACGCGATCGAGGCGAGGATCACCAGGGCCTCGCCTCCGTTGGTCGGCAGCGTCCACACCACGAAGCGGGTGAGGTTCGCGAAGACGCCGCGCCCCTCCTCGACCGCGGCGGCGATCGTCGCGAAGTTGTCGTCGGCCAGGACCATGTCCGCCGCGTCCTTCGCCACCTCGGTGCCCCCGAGGCCCATGGCAATCCCGATGTCCGCCTGCCGCAGCGCCGGGGCGTCGTTCACGCCGTCGCCGGTCATGGCCACCACGTGCCCGGTCGACTGCAGGGCCCGCACCAGCCGCAGCTTCTGTTCGGGCGTCATGCGGGCGAAGACCGCGGTCCGGGCGGCAACCGTGGGAAGTTCGGCGTCCGGGATCGCCGCGACCTCGGAGCCGGTCAGCGCCGCCGGCTCGGCCTCGTCGCCGGCCAGCCGCATGCGGGCCGCGATGCGGGCGGCGGTCACCGCATGGTCGCCCGTGACCATCTTGACGGCGACGCCCGCGCCGCGGCAGGCCGCGATCGCCGCGATCGCCTCGGCACGCGGCGGGTCGAGCATCCCCGCGAGGCCCAGGAACTCGAGCGACGCGGCGTCGAAGCGTTCACGGTCAAGTCGCCCGTCAGGCCAGCGGCACTCGGCCAGGGCCAGCACCCGCAAGCCCTCGCCCGACATCCGCTCGGCGGCGACGATCGCCTCGGCCCCTTCTTCGGGACACCGGGCGAGCACCCGCTCGACCGCCCCCTTCACGAACACCCGATGCCCGCCGTCGGCCTCGCGGTGGAGCGTGGCCATCCACTGCCGTTCGCTGTCGAAGGGAATCTCGTCGACCCGCGGCCAGGCCGCGAGGAGCGCCGGACGCAGGAACGCCGGCCCGGCTTTCGCCGCCGCGACGACCAGCGCTCCCTCGGTCGGATCACCTTCGATGCCGGCGACCCCGTCGCCGCGACGCAGTTCGGCATCGCCGCAAAGCGCGGCGCAGGCGAGCAGCCGCGAGAGCCAAGGATCCGCGGCCGCGTCGACCGCCCGACCGTCCAGTTCGAACTCCCCGGCGGGCTCGTAGCCGGTGCCCGTCACGTTCACCGTCCGCCGCCCGTCCGAGAGGACCAGCACGGTCATCTCGTTGCGGGTGAGCGTGCCGGTCTTGTCCGAGCAGATGACCGTGGTGCTGCCGAGCGCCTCGACCGCGGGCAGCTTGCGGATGATCGCCCGCCTCGCGGCCATGCGCGAGACCCCGACGGCCAGCATGATGGTGATCGCCGCGGGCAGCCCCTCGGGAATCGCCCCGACCGCCAGGGCCACCGCCACCTTGAACATCGTCGCCGGCGTCTCGCCGCGGGCCACGCCGACCGCGAAGGCCGCCGCGGCGACGCCGAGCACCAGCCACAGCACCAGCCGGCTGAACGAGGCGATCTTGCGGGTGAGCGGCGTCTCGAGCCGGTCGGCCCCCGCGATGAGCTCGTTGATCCGCCCGAGCTCGGTGCGCCCGCCGGTGGCGACCACGACCCCGGCCGCGGTGCCGCGAACGGCCAGCGTCCCCGCGTAGGCGAGGCACGCCCGGTCGGCCAGCACCGTCGACTCGGGCAGCGGCTCGGGGCGCTTCGCCACCGCAAGCGACTCGCCGGTGAGTGTCGACTCGTCGACGCGGAACTCGCTCGCCCGCAGGATCCGGAGGTCGGCCGGCACGCGGTCGCCGCCCTCGAGCACCACCAGGTCGCCCGCCACCAGCCCGACCGCGTCGACGCGGCGCCGCCCGCCGCCGCGGACCACCGTCGCCTCGACGCCCATCGTCATCGCCAGCGAATCGATCGCGGCGATGGCCCGCCGCTCCTGGACGAACCCGATGGCGGCGTTGATCGCCACCACCCCGAGGATCACCGCCCCGTCCACCTCGTCGCCGAGCAGGAACATCACCGCGGCCGCGACCAGCAGGAGGTAGACGAGCGGGGCGTGGAACTGCCCGAGCATCGTGCGCCACCACGCCTTCGGGCGGGCCACCGCGAGCGAGTTCGGCCCGTCGCGCCCGAGGCGCCGCGCGACCTCGTCGGGATCGAGCCCGCGGGCCGGATCCACGCCGAGGTCCGCGCACGCGGCGGCGGCGTCGCGGGCGTGCCAAGGAGAGCGCGTCGTCGGCATGGGTGCGGATGCTAGGATCGGCCTCCATGCGCCTCGCCGTATTTTCGCACCGCGAGTACGAACGGAGTTTCCTCGAGGCCGCCGCCGCGGGCACGGGGTTCGAGCTGCGGCCGATTCCCGCGCCGCTCTCGCCGCTCACCGCGCCGCTGGCGTCGGGCTGCACGGCGGTCTCGATCTTCGTGTCCGATGACGCGTCGGAAGCGTCGCTCGGGATCCTCGCCGCGGGCGGGACGCGGCTTCTCGCGCTGCGCTGCGCGGGATTCAACCAGGTCGACCTCGAGGCCGCCGCCCGCCTCGGACTGACGGTGGCCCGCGTGCCCGCCTACTCGCCGCACGCGGTGGCGGAACACGCGGTGGCCCTCATGCTGGCGCTGAACCGCAAGCTCCACCGGGCGTTCAACCGCGTCCGCGAGCAGGACTTCTCGCTCGACGGACTCGTCGGCTTCGACATGCACGGCAAGACCGTGGGCATCGTCGGGACCGGCCAGATCGGCGAGGTCGCCTGCCGGATCCTGCTCGGCTTCGGCTGCCGGGTCCTCGCGAGCGACCCCGTGCCGAACCCGCGGTGCGTCGCGATGGGCGTGCGGCCGGTTTCGCTGCCGGAGCTGCTCGGGGCCTCGGACATCGTGTCGCTGCACTGCCCGCTGACGCCGGCGACCCACCACCTCATCGATCGCGACGCCCTCGCCGCGATGCGACCCGGCGCGATGCTCATCAACACCAGCCGCGGCGCGGTGATCGACACCCGGGCCCTCATCGCCGCCCTCAAGGCGGGCCGGATCGGCTCGGTCGGCCTCGATGTCTACGAGGAGGAAGGCGACCTCTTCTTCCGCGACCTGTCGGAGACGGCGATCCAGGACGACGTCTTCGTGCGGCTGGTGACCTTCCCGAACGTGCTGATCACCGCCCACCAGGCGTTCCTCACCCGCGAGGCGCTCGCCGCGATCGCCGCCGTCACCCTCGGCAACGCGACCGCGCATCGCGACGGCCGCGTGCCCGAGGCGAACCTCGTCGACGCCCGGAAGATCGCGCCGGCGGCGCCGCTCACGCCTTCACGGCGCTGAGACCGACACGCTTCACCCCTGGCCGCGCCGGCTCCTCCGCCCCGCCTCCGCCCAGGCATCGCTGATCTCGGTCGGGGCGTGGCCGCGCGACCGCTTCCGCCGGGCGGCCCGCCGCAGCGACATGGCGAAGAGGGCCGCCGACACGATCGCCAGTCCTGCAAGCAGGACCAGCCCGAAGAGACCGAAGGCGGCGGACAGGCCGGACATGTCCGTGAAGATAAGGACCCGGGCCGGAAAAAGTTCCCGTTTCGGCGGGTCGGCCGAAACGCTCCGTATGATCCCCGCTTCGACAAATGGGCGGAACCGACCACGACCTTTCACCACCCGGCGAGGGCCCGAGGGCCGATCGCGCGTCGCCGCGCGAGCGGCGGGTGGCCCGCCGGATCGCCACTTGGCTCGCGATCCTCGTGGCCGCGGGAGCGGCGTTCGTCTTCCTCGCGACGCGGCAATGGGCCCTGCGGCTCGTGGTCGAGCCGCTGCTCTCGAACGCGTTCGGCGGCGAGGTCGAGGTCGGTTCGATGCGGCTGGTCGCCTCCGACACCGTCGAAGTCGACCGGCTCGAGCTCCGCTGCCCCGACTGGCCCGGCGAGGCCGGCGAGGTGGCGAGGCTCGAGGGGATCCGGCTGACGATCGACCCGTGGACGCTGCTCTCCGGCCGTCCGGATGTCCGGCGGCTCGAGATCGCCCGGGCCCACGCGCGGCTGGCCGAGGATGCCGAGCGTCCGGGCGAATACAACGTCATGCGGCTGCGGCCCGCGGGATCCTCCGACGCCGAGCCGTTGCGGGCCGATGCGGTGGTGCTGCGACGGCTCGAGATCGAGACCGGCCTCGTCGTCGACGGGACCTACCGTCCGACCGGGCGCCGCGCGTTCGAGGGTTCGTTCCGGCTCGCCGAGGGCAACGAGGGTTCACCGCCCGGGACCGACCCGATCTTCGACATCTCCCTCGTCGACCTCGAGATCGCCGACGGGCCGACGCTGACGGGAACCTGGAACGAACGGACCCTGGCCTTCGCCGCGACGCTCGAGCGGCTCGACCTCGACGACCGGCTGCTCGACCTGCTGCCGTTGACGCTCAAGGCGTGGGCGCAGAGCGTCGGGTTCGGCGGCACCGTCACCAAGGCGACCCTGGCGTGGGCGCCCGACGCGTCGCCCCGGGCCGAACTCGAGGTCCGGGATCTCGTGATGAGCCTGCCGGAGGCCGAGCTCGGCTCGACCTGGGCCCGCTTCGTCGACGGCCGGATCGCGCCGCGCAAGAGCCGTCCCGCGGTGCGGGTGAGCGAGGCGCGGCTCGACGTGGTCGGTGACCGGATCACCCTCAATCGGGCCCGGGGCGAGTTCACCACCCTCGAGCTCGATCCGGGCCTCGTGCCGCTCCCGGTCGAGCTCGCGCTGGCCATCGACATGCCGCCCGCGGCCCTCGCCGGCCTCGACTGGGATGACGCGGAGGTCCGGGCCGGGCAGCTCGAGCAGATGTTCGATCGGGCCGGATTCCGGGTGGAAGTCTCGATCCGGGGCTTCGACTCGTCGAAGGCCCCGCCGGGGCATCCGCCGGCGGTCGAGGTCCCCCGGATCGTCGCCGAGGTGCTCGAGACCTTCCGCGTCCGGCAATGGTGCGTCGACGTCGACGTCACCACCTGGCGCGATCCCGGCGATCGGATGCCCGACGGCTCGCCGCGGATCCACGTCGAAGGCGAGGCGCGGCTCTCGAAGGGCGCCGGGGCGTTCGAGCAGTTCCTCTATCCGCTGAAGGACGTCCGCGCGACCTTCCGGTTCAAGGACGAGGTCATCGACATCGTGGATTTCGTCGGGCTCGGATCCGCGGACACCCCGGTCCGCGTGACGGGTCGCGTGGTCGAGCCCGGCAACGACGCCGAGGTCGAGGTCCGGGTCGAGGCGACCGACATCCCGCTCGACCGGGCGTTCCTCGAGGCCTTCGACGGCGGTGCGAGGCGGGCCATGGAGGAACTCTTCGACTTCCGCGCCTACGGCCGGCTGGTCGAGTCGGGACTGCTCGCGATGCCGGAGGCGGATTTCGGGGGCATGCTCGACGGCGAGCCCTTCACCCTCGGCGGCCGGGTCGACTTCCGCATCGACGTGACCCGCGAGCTCGGGAAGAACAAGCCGATCCCCACGGTGGGCGAGGTCGACATCCGCCGGGCGGGCGCGGTGCTGGCGCGGTTCCCGTATCCCCTGCTCTGCACGGGCGGGCGAATCACGATCGAGGACGAGGCGATCCGGCTCGGCGAGGGCCTGACCGCGGTCACGCCGGCGGGCGGCGCGGTCCGCGTCGGTGGCGACATCCTCATCCCGCGGCTGCCGGGCGGCGGCCGGGACTTCCTGCCCACCATCCGCTTCGAGGGCCGCGACGACCGCATGGGTCCCCTGCTGCTCGCGGCGATCCCGCCGCCCGACCGCGCTGCGAT
>JBIKVN010000153.1:0-7736 GCA_044356865.1 Phycisphaerales bacterium
ACGATCGCCATCGTCGTCAAGAAGGCCTTCACCGGCGAGGTCGACCCGTGGGTGCTGAATCTCGCGGTGACCATCCTCACCGCGGCCCCGAACTTCGCGAACCTGACCAGCTTCCTCTGGTCCGCCGCGGCCCGGGGGCGGCCGAAAGTCCCGTTCATCTCGGGGCTCCAGATCGCGACCTCGATCCTGGTCGCCCTCGTCGCGGCGATGCCGATGAACGCCTGGGGCCTCTGGGGCACGGTCACCCTCATCTGCCTCGCCCGCACCACCTGGACCGGCGTCATCACCCTCCGCACCGCGGTCTGGCGGAACAACTACCCGAAGGCCAACCGCGCCACCATCGCGGGCAAGATGGCCACCGTCCAGAGCATCGTGCTGGCCGCCGCCGGCTGGATCGTCGGCTTCGCGATGGACGCGAACCCGATCGCGTTCCGCTTCGCCTTCCCCATGCTCGCCGCGGTCGGCCTCTTCGGGAACCAGGTCTACCGGAAGGTCCGGCTCCGCGGCCAGAAGCGGCTCGCCCGCGCCGAGCTGCAGGGCCGCGCCGGCCCGTCGTTCACGCTCCACCCGATCTCGATGGGGCGGGCCTTGGTCCGCAGCGGCCGCGAGATCTGGACCACGCTCGACGAGGACCGCCACTACCGGCAGTTCATGTGGTGGATGTCGGTCTTCGGCTTCGGGAACCTCATGCTCTTCGCCCCGCTGGCGATCTACCTGAACGACCGCTTCGAGGTCTCGTACCTCGAGGGGATCCTCATCAACACCATCATTCCCCTCGCGGTGATGCCGCTGGCGATCCCGATGTGGGCGCGGCTCCTCGACCGCGGGCACGTCATCGAGTTCCGGGCGGTGCACGGCTGGACCTTCGTCGCGGCGTCGGCGTGCATGTGGCTCGGGGCCCTCGTCGACAGCCTGCTGCTGTTCGAGGTCGCGGCGGTCATCCTCGGCCTCGGCTTCGCCGGCGGCGTGCTCGCGTGGAACCTCGGGCACCACGATTTCGCCCCCGCCCACAAGGACAGCCAGTACATGGCGGTCCACGTGACGTTGAACGGCCTCCGCGGCCTGCTCGCGCCGATCGCGGCGTACCTGCTGTACGAGTGGCTGGCCCCGCGCGGGCACGCGGCCGAGGTGTTCCTCGTGTGCACCGTGGTCAACGTGATCGGGGTGCTCGGCTTCATCCGCATGCGGAAGGAACTCCGCCGCGAGCGGGCCCGTCTCGCGGCCGAGGCCGGCGAGCCCGCGACGGTTCCCGCGGTCGGCGAGTCGAACTGAACGCATCGGCCACCCCGCCGCCGGCGAAGCGGGTCCCATGAGCGACGGCCCGTTCACCCTCTTTTTCGACGGCGACTGTCCTTTCTGCGTCCGGGAGGCCGCGATGCTGCGTCGCCGCGACCGGCGGGACGGGCTGCGGTTCGTCGACATCGCCGATCCCGGGTTCGATCCGGCCGCCGCAGTGCCCGGACGGCCGCTGACCCGCGAGGAGTTCTCGGCCCGCATCCACGGGCTCCATCCCGACGGGCGGCTCGAGACCGGGGTCGGCGTCTTCCGCGAGGCGTACCGCCGGGTCGGCCTCGGCTGGCTGCTCGCCCCGACCGCCTGGCCGATCCTGCGTCCCCTCGCGGACGCCGGCTATCGCTGGTTTGCGAGGAACCGCGTACGGCTCGGGGGCCTCTTCGGGCGCTCCTGCGGACCGGAGGGCTCATGCCGCCGGCCGGAAACGCCGACCGAACGACTTTCCCCCTGACCCTTCCCACCGCCCCGGCGGTCGGCTACCCTTTCCGATTCCCCGCAAACACTTCCGGCGCGTGCCGGAGGGCGGCTCGCACCCTTCTCTTTCCCCTTCGCTCGCGTCCCATGCCCGCACCCGCGGGCCGCGGCCCCGGCCGCCGGACGCCCCCAACACCCATGGTCGACTACAACCTGATCGAGGACCTGCACTTCGATCCCAAGCAGGCCGACGAACTCCTCCGCGCCCACCTCGGTGCCGACCTCGCCAACAAGGTCCTCGCCGGCGACATGAGCGGCATCCTCAAGGAGGAGATCAAGAACTTCGCCCCCAACAGCATCCTCCGCGGCAAGGTCGTCGGCTTCGCCGGTGACTTCGTCGTGGTCGATGTCGGGCTCAAGAGCGAGGGCTCGATCGACAAGAGCGAGTTCGAGGGTTCCGATCCCGCCATCGGCGACGAGGTCGAGGTGCTGCTCGAGAGCCTCGAGGGCGAGGACGGCGCCGTCGTCCTGTCGAAGCGCAAGGCCGACCGCATCCGCGGCTGGGAGCAGATCCTCCAGACCCGCAAGGAAGGCGACGTCATCGAGGGCAAGTGCCTCCGCAAGATCAAGGGCGGCCTGCTCGTCGACATCGGCGTGCCGGTCTTCCTGCCCGCGTCGCAGGTCGACGTGCGGCGTCCCGGCGACATCGGCGAGTTCCTGGGCAAGACCCTCCGCGCGGTCATCCTCAAGATCGACGAGGAGCGGCGGAACATCGTCATCAGCCGCCGCAAGCTCATCGAGGAGGAGCGCGAGGAGGCCAAGCGCCGCCTGCTCGAGAGCGTCCGCGAGGGCGACATCGTCAAGGGCACGGTCACGAACATCGCCGACTTCGGCGCGTTCATCGACCTCGGCGGCATCGACGGCCTCCTGCACATCACCGACATGAGCTGGGGCCGGGTGAACCACCCGAGCGAGATCGTCCGCATCGGCGACGAGGTCGAGGTCAAGATCCTCAACATCGAGCGCGAGAAGGAGAAGATCTCGCTCGGCCTCAAGCAGAAGGAGACCTCGCCCTGGGAGGAGATCGAGGCCAAGTACCCGGTCGGCTGCCGCGTGAAGGGCACCGTCGTGAACCTGATGTCCTACGGCGCGTTCGTGCGGCTCGAGGAGGGCATCGAGGGCCTGGTGCACATCTCCGAGATGAGCTGGACCCGCCGGGTGAACCACCCGAGCGAGATCGTCCAGGTCGGCGACGAGGTCGATGTCGTGGTGCTCGAGATCAACAAGGAGAAGCTCGAGATCTCGCTCGGCATGAAGCAGACCGAGGTCAACCCCTGGGAACTCGTCGCCGAGAAGTACCCGCCCGGCACGATCATCGAGGGCAAGGTCCGCAACCTCGCCAACTACGGCGCGTTCGTCGAGATCGAGCCCGGGATCGACGGCCTCCTGCACGTCTCGGACATCTCCTGGACCAAGAAGGTGGCGCACCCGAACGAGCTCTTCAAGAAGGGCGACGCGGTCAAGTGCGTGGTCATCGAGGTCGACCGCGAGAAGCAGCGGGTCGGCCTCGGCCTGAAGCAGCTCTCCGAGGACCCGTGGATCGAGGCCATTCCCTCGGCGTACCGCCCGGGCATGATCGTGAAGGGCCACATCACGAAGATCACCAACTTCGGCGTCTTCGTGGAGCTCGAGGAGGGCCTCGAGGGCCTGCTCCACATCAGCGAGCTCTCCGACCAGAAGGTCGAGAACCCGCAGGACGTGGTCAAGCCCGGCCAGGAGGTCGACGTCAAGATCCTCCGCGTCGACACCGACGACCGGAAGATCGGCCTCAGCCTCAAGCGGGCCCAGTGGGGCGCCGGCGCCGACGAGTCGGCCCCGCGCGACCTCGATCGCGAGAACGCCCGCATCAAGCCGACCCGCGGCGGCATGGATGACCACGGCGCCCTCGGCACCGACAAGATCCGGTTCTGAACCGCGCCGTCCTCGTGCGAACCCCTTCGGCCCCGGCCCCGCGCCGGGGCCGTTTCACGCGCGGGAAGAAGACGAGCCCGCGGGATCCTCGTGGGGACCTCGCGGGCTCGGTGGAGCGCTCGGGGATGTCGGTTCAGCAGAGGGCCGCGAAGGCGAGCAGGGTGAGCAGGAGCACTCGCTTGCGGCTGTCGGTGGCGCGGAGGAAGAGGCTGTTCATCGGTCGGTCCGTTCTTCAGTTGGGTCGCGGGGCGGCTTCGCCTCGCGATACCATCACCATGCGCCGAGTCCGGACCGAGGCGAGCCGAAGCCCGTCGGAACCGCGCGTTCCGCCCTCGCGACCCGCACCAGCGTCATGAAACGACCGTCGATAACCGCTTTCCGTACGGTTCTCGCTCCCGGCGTGCTCGCTTGGGCGTTCGCCGGCGGCGTTGGCTTCGGCCAGGTCGGCTCCCCGAGCCCCGACGCCCCGATCGATCCGCCCCGCCCGCGACGCCCGGTGACGCGGGCCGAGGCCCTGCCGCCGGTCGAAGCGGCGGTCGGGGCGTTTCTCGCGGCCCGGACCTGGGTCGACGCGCTCGCCTGCCCGCCGGTCGGCGATCCCGAGTCCCTCGTCGAGGTGCCGGGCTGCCGCGGCATCTCGGTGACGCTTCGCCACGAGGGTCGTCTCGTCGGCTCGGGCGAGGACTTCGCCGGTGACGCCGACTTCACGAGCCCCGACGGGCTCCTGCTGCGCCGCGCGGTCGCCCGGGCGATCGCGAAGGTCCGCGGCGACCGTGCGGTCGCGGCGCTGCCCGCCGAGGTCCGCGGCTCGATCGGCACCCGGCTCACGCTCGAGATCGAGTTCGCCGGCGACGCCAGCCCGCTGCTCGGCCGGACCTTCGCCGAGTGTGCGGCCCGCGTCGAGCCCGGGATCGACGGGCTCGCGCTGCGCCGCGGCACCGCGTTCTTCGCGGCGTTTCCCGGGCGGCTGCTTTCGACCGGGCTCGCCGGGACGCCGGGGCGGACGCTTCTTTCGCTCTCGACCGAGGCGGGATTCCCGGCGAAGGACCTCTCGGAACTCGTGGCCCTCGAGCCGGTCGGCGTCTACCGCTTCCGCTCGCTGCGGCTGGCCCAGGTCGGGCCGGGCGAGTTGCCCGCCGAGGTGCTGCGCAGCGGTCGTCTCGTCGATCCGGCCGAGGTCACGCGGGAACGCCTCGCGGCGGCGATGTCGGGGCTTCTGCAGCGGGTTCGCCGCACGGTCTCCCGGCCGAAGGGCCCCGATCCGGCGGAAGCCGATCCCGAGACGCTGCTCGCGAAGGGACTGGCCCTCGGCGATTACCTGCCGGTGTCCGACGAGTACCGGCCGCTCGTCGCGAACCCTCTCGACCAGTCGATGCTGGCCTTCGCGCTGGCCGATGTCGCGGCCAATGCCGGCGTCGCGGCCAGCGACCGGGAACTGGCCCGCTCGCTCGCCGAATCGCTCCTCGTCGCGCTCGGCTCGATCCCGAAGGACCCGGCCGATCCGCTGGCGGTCGCCAATGTCCCGGCCCTGATCACGCTGGCCGTAGCCCGCGTCGGCGACCTGCCCGAGGGGCCGGCCCGTTCCCTTGCCGGGCGGGCCCGCACCGCCTGCGTCGCCCCGGACGCGACCGGTGACCCGGCGTTGCTTGCCGCCGCGGTCGCGACGCTGGCCTCGCGCGGCGAGGTCGAGCCGGCGCTCGCCGAGGCGGCGCTGGCGAAGGCGTGGGCGGCCGCGCCGGGCGAGCGGCAGGTCGGGGCGTTCGCGTGGCTGGTGCTGGCCGAGGAGACGCTCGCCCGCATCGCCCGGCGCCCGATCGCCCGCGCCGCCGAGTTCCGGGCCCTGGCGGCCCTCGTGCTGGCGGCGCAGGTCGATGCGAAGGACCCGTCGGCGCCGGCTGATCTCGTGGGCGGGGTGCGGCTCGGCAGCGGACGGGCACCGGTCACCGCCCAGTCGTTCCGACCGCTCCTCGGGCTCGAGTGGCTCCGGTCGCGGGCGATTCCCGCGGGGCTTTCCCTCGAGGCCGGCGAGCGCGATCGCCTTGCCGTGGGCCGCGTCGGGGCGGGCCGCTTCCTGCTGCAGCTTGCCGTTGACGAGCCGGGATCGCGGCTTTTCCGCCATCCCGCGCGAACTCTCGGCGGCGTCCGGGCCGCCGCGTGGGAAGCCGACCAACCGGTCTCGGTGCAGGCGTTCGGGCTGCTGCTCGGCTCGGCCCTGCTCGCCCCCGACGGCGTCGCGGACCGATAGCGAGCGCGGAGTGCAGGAATTCCCGGGCAATCCGCGGCGAACCGACCGGTCGCCGGCGGCTGCCCATCCACCCGCTCGTATACTCGGACCGAAACCCATCCGCGGAGGTCCCATGGCCCGTCGACCGTCCTCGATCCCGTTCCCGCTCGTGACCTGCCTCGCATCGCTCGCGCTCGCGGCGTCGGCCGCGGGCCAGAACCTCTCCGACCGGCTGCAGGGCATGGCCGAGCAGCAGAAGCGGGCGAGCTCGAGCTCGAAACCGCGGATGCTCGGGGTCCTGCTCTACACCGACCTCTCGGCCGACTTCAACCAGACGCCGGCGAAGGACGCGATCGAGTACGTCGCGAAGGTCCTCGACATCCCGATCGTGGCCCGCTACGACACCGACAAGGCGACGACCGGGATCGATCCCGAGACGCCCATCACGCTCAAGGTCGAGGGCAAGCCCGGACTCACCGTCCTCGAGCTCATCCTCGAGCAGTGTGCGACGGTCGACCCGTGCACCTGGCAGTTGCGCGAGGGCTTCGTCGAGATCGGCACCAAGGAACGCCTCTCGGTGCCCGCGGCCCGCGAGTTGCGGATGTATCCGGTGCGTGACCTCCTCTTCGAGGCCCCCTACTTCGACAACGCCCCGAACTTCAACCTGAACTCGGCGATCCAGCAGGGCAACTCGGGCGGCCAAGGCGGCGGAGGTGGCGGTGGCTCCGGCGGCGGTGGCGGCGGCTTCGGCGGCGGCGGCGGTGGCGGCGGCATGGGCGGCGGCGGCGGCGGCGGATCGGGCGGCGGCGGCGGCGGCATCTTCGGCGAGCCCGGCGAGGATCCCGAGCGCAAGAGCGAGGACGAGAAGGTCCAGCAGCTCGTCGACATCATCCTCGAGACGATCGAACCCGACGCCTGGACCGACAACGGTGGCGAGTACGCGAGCATCCGCTTCTACCAGGGAGTGCTCATCATCCGGGCCCCGGACTACATCCACCGGCAGATCGGCGGCTACCCGTTCGCGGGCCGTCCGGTCTCGGCGGCTCCGGCCGCCGGTCCCCGGTACGTGACCTTCGACGCCCCGATCTCGATCGTGAGCAATGTCGGCTTCCGGCCGGTGCGGGTCGAGGGAGCGGCGGGCGGAGCCGGTACCGGCGGTCGCTGAGCACGGCACGGAATCCCGTTCGATGATTCGATGATTCAATGGACGGTCGGGTCCCGAGCGACCCGGCCGTTCCTGCCTTCCGCCCCGCCGCGAGCCTCCCGATCGCCGCTCCCGAACCGAACCTCCGACGCGATCTCGCCGCGTGCACGGGCGACGGGCTGACCTACTCGTACATGGTCGGCGTCGGAGAGACCTATCTCGCCGCGTTCGTGCTGGCCTTGGGGATGCAGGAGGTCACCTCCGGACTGGTGACCGCGATCCCGCCGCTGGTCGGCGGCGTGGTGCAGCTGGTCGCGACCGCGGGCGTCAACCGGCTCGGCTCGCCGCGGAAGTGGGTGATGATCTGCGCCTCGACGCAGGCGGCGAGCCTCGTACCGCTCGTGGTCGGGGCGATCGTCGGCTCGATGCCGCCGTGGCTGGTCTTCCTCTGCGCGAGCCTCTACTGGGCGGCGGCCCTCGCGGCGGGCGGCGTCTGGAACACCTGGGTCGGAATGCTCTTCCCGCCGCGGATCCGGGCCCGCTACTTCGGACGGCGGAGCCGCGCCTGCCAGATCCTGACGCTCGCGGGGCTGCTTTCGGGCGGGTTCCTGCTTTCGACGGGCGAGCGGAGCGGGGTGCCGCTGGCGGGTTTCGCGGCGTGCTTCGGGCTCGCGTCGATGGCGCGGCTCT
>JBIKVN010000154.1:0-7702 GCA_044356865.1 Phycisphaerales bacterium
GCGACCTCGACCTGAACCACGAGACGGTCGCGAAGATCGACGCGTCGAAGTGCATCGGCTGCCAGCTTTGCGTGGCGGCCTGCCGCGACGGGGCCCACCAGTGCATCCATCCGCAGGAGGGCACTCGGGTGCCGCGGGTCGACGAGGCCGAGTGCGTCGGCTGCAACCTGTGCGAGATCGTCTGCCCCGCCGAGGGCTGCATCACGATGGAGCCGGTCGCGAACGGCTTCCGGCCGGCGACCTGGAACGAGCACGTCGCGGACGGCCTGCCGCTGCGCCCGAAGAAGGCCTCTCATTGAAGAGGAACCGGAGACACGCATGAGCGACCGAGACCGAACCGTCCGCTGCGGACTCATCCAGTGCAGCAATCCGCTCAACGATGAGTCGCGGCCGGTGGCCGAGATCCAGGCCGCGATGCTCGAGAAGCACGTGCCGCTCATCGACGAGGCGGGGAAGCGCGGCGTCCAGATCCTCTGCCTGCAGGAGATCTTCAACGGCCCCTACTTCTGCCCGAGCCAGAGCGTCCGGTGGTACGAGGCGGCCGAGCCGGTGCCCGGGCCGACGACCGACCTCGTCGCGAAGCTCGCGAGCCGGCATGCGATGGCGGTGGTGGTGCCGGTGTACGAGCGGGAGATGAGCGGCGTCCTCTACAACACCGCCGCGGTCTACGACGCCGACGGCACCTACCTCGGCAAGTACCGCAAGCAGCACATCCCGCAGGTGAACCCGGGCTTCTGGGAGAAGTTCTACTTCAAGCCGGGGAACCTCGGATATCCGGTGTTCAAGACCCGCTACGCGACGATCGGCGTCTACATCTGCTACGACCGGCATTTCCCCGAAGGTGCTCGCTGCCTCGGCTTGAACGGGGCGGAGATCGTCTTCAACCCGTCGGCGACGGTCGCCGGGCTGTCGCAGTACCTCTGGAAGATCGAGCAGCCGGCGCACGCCGTCGCGAACGGGTACTTCATGGGCTGCATCAACCGCGTGGGCACCGAGGCCCCGTGGAACATCGGGAAGTTCTACGGTTCGAGCTACTTCGTGAACCCCCGCGGCGAGACGGTCGCGCAGGCGAGCGAGGACCGCGACGAGCTGCTGGTGGCCGACCTCGACCTGTCGCTGATCGACACGGTACGGTCGACCTGGCAGTTCTATCGTGACCGGCGGCCCGAGGCGTACGGCGAGATCGTGAAGCCTTGATCGTGAGGAAGCCATGAACACGCTGCACACGCTCATCGCGGGCGGGACGGTGGTGACGGCCGAGGGCGAGCGGCGGGCCGACGTGCTGGTCGCCGGCGAGACGGTCGCGGCGGTCGGGGAGAACCTCGACCTGCCGGCGGGCACGACCCGCATCGACGCGGGCGGTGCGTACGTGATGCCGGGCGGGATCGATCCGCATGTCCACATGGAACTGCCGTTCATGGGCACGGTGTCGGTCGACGATTTCCTGTCGGGCACCGCGTGCGCCGCCGCGGGCGGCACCACGATGATCATCGACTTCGTGATTCCCGCCCCGGGCGAGCGGCTGGTCGACGCGTACCGCACGTGGCGGGGCCGGGCCGCCAAAGCCACCGCCGACTACTCGTTCCACGTCGCGGTGACCTGGTGGGGCGACGCGGTGAAGGCCGACATGGCGACGCTCTGCCGCGAGCACGGCGTCAATAGCTTCAAGCACTTCATGGCCTACAAGAACGCGATCATGGTCGACGACGCGACCCTGATCGCGAGCTTCGAGCACGCCCGCGACCTCGGGGCGATCTGCCTGGTGCACGCCGAGAACGGCGACCTCGTCTTCCGGCTGCAGCAGTCGATCTTCGACCGGGGAATCACCGGGCCCGAGGGACATCCGCTCTCGCGGCCGCCCGAGGTCGAGGGCGAGGCGGCGAACCGGGCGTGCCAGATCGCGGCGACGGTCGGCGTGCCGCTGTACGTGGTGCACACCAGCTGCGCCCCGGCGATGGAGGCGATCGCGCGGGCCAAGCTCGCGGGGCACCGCGTGTTCGGCGAGTCGCTCGTGCAGCATCTCGTGATCGACGACTCGGCGTACCGCGATCCGGACTGGCGGCGGGCCGCGGGCCACGTGATGAGCCCGCCGTTCCGGTCGCGCGAGCACCAGAAGGCCCTGTGGGGCGGCTTGCAGGGCGGGACGATCGAGGTGATCGGCACCGACCACTGCACGTTCACCGCGCCGCAGAAGGCGATGGGCCGCGAGGATTTCCGCAAGATCCCCAACGGAACGGGCGGCCTCGAGGAGCGGATGTGCGTCCTCTGGCACCACGGCGTCCGGACCGGTCGCCTCACGCCGAGCGAGTTCGTCGCGGCGACCAGCACGAACGCAGCGAGGATCTTCAACATCCATCCTCGCAAGGGGACCATCGCCCCGGGATCCGATGCCGATCTCGTGGTGTGGGATCCCGCGGCGACCCGCACGCTCGGCGTCGCGAGCCACCATTCGCGGAACGACTTCAGCATCTTCGAGGGGATGACGGTCACCGGAACGGCCGCGATCACCATGAGCCGCGGGAAGATCCTCTGGCGCGACGGGCAGCTCACGCCGCACGAGGGCTGGGGCCGCTATGTCGACCGCCCCTGCCACTCCGCGGCCTCGCTGAGCCAGTCGACCCGCAACACCGTCACCGCCCCGAATCCCGTGATCCGCACCGGAGTGCATTGATGACCGCCCCCGCCGTTCCCGAGTCGGTCGGTCGCTTCGCCGCGACCAGCGACGCGTTCGCGACCTTTCCCGCCGCCCGCCACTGGATCGGCGGCCGCTGGTGCAATCCGCTCTCGTCGGCCGCGACGCAGGAAGTGATCAACCCCCGCCACGGGAAGGCTATGTCGCGGGTGCTGCTCGGGGCGGGCGATGACGTCGATGCGGCGGTGAAGGCGGGCGCCGCCGCCGCTCGGGCCTGGGGCGAGTGGCCGATCCGCGAGCGGGCCCAAGTGCTGTATCGCCTGCGCGAACGGATGTCGGCCGCGATCGACGAGCTCGCGTGGCTCATCTCGCACGAGAACGGGAAGGTCTTCGCCGAGGCGAAGGCCGAGGTCGAGAAGGCGATCGAATGCCTCGAGTACGGCTGCTCGCTGCCGAATCTCGCGGCGGGAGAATCCCTCGAGGTCAGCCGCGGCGTGACCTGCGAGACCGAGTTCCGGCCGCTCGGCGTCGTCGCGGGCATCGTCCCCTTCAACTTCCCGCTCATGGTCCCGCTCTGGATGCTGCCGCAGGCGCTTGCCGGCGGCAACGCGTTCGTGCTGAAGCCGAGCGAGCGGGTGCCGCTCTCGACGATGCGGCTCGCGGAGATGCTCCGGGACAGCGGCCTTCCCGACGGCGTGTTCAACATCGTGCAGGGCGGCAAGGAAGTTGTCGAGGCGATCGCCGACCATCCCGGCATCGAGGCGGTCGGATTCGTCGGCAGCACGCGGGTGGCCCGCGCGGTCTACGCCCGGGCCGCGGCGACGGGCAAGCGCGCCCTCTGCCTCGGCGGCGCGAAAAACCACCTGATCGTGGTGCCCGATGCCGATCTCGAGCTCACCGCCGACAATGTGGTGGCGTCGTTCACCGGCTGCGCGGGCCAGCGCTGCATGGCGGCAAGCGTGCTACTGGCGGTCGGCGACGTCGAGCGGATTCTTGCCGCGATTCGCGAGCGGGCGGCGCGGATCCGGGTCGGCAAGGACCTCGGGCCCGTCACTTCGGCGACAGCGCGGCTGAAGATCGTGAACCACGTGAACGCCGCCGAGAAGGCCGGCGCGAAGGTCACGCTCGACGGCCGGAATGCGAAGGCCGACGAGGGCGGCTTCTGGGTCGGCCCGACGATCCTCGAGAACGTCACCCCAGACATGCCCGCCGGCTGCGAGGAGATCTTCGGCCCGGTACTGAGCGTGATCGGCGTGCCGACGATCGAACGGGCCCTCGAGATCGAGAACGCGAATCCCTACGGCAACGCGAGCAGCATCTACACTTCCAGCGGCGACATCGCCCGTCGCGTGATGTCCCGCGTCGAGGCGGGCATGTGCGGCGTGAACGTCGGCGTGCCCGTACCCCGCGAGCCGTTCGGCTTCGGCGGCTGGAATGACTCCTGCTTCGGGCACGGCAATATCACCGGCTGGGACGGATACCGGTTCTGGACCAGGCAGCGGAAGGTGACCGTGAAGTGGGCGCTGCAGCGCGATCGCACCTGGATGAGTTGATCCGCAGGAGATTCCGATGCTCACGCCTTCGATGTCCAGCCGGGAGATGGTCGACACGTGCCTCAAGCACAGCCTGTTCTCGTGGAGCGCGACCGGCAAGGTCGACCCGATCCCGATCGCGGGCGCGAGAGGCATCTACCTCTACGGCCCCGAGGGCCAGCGGTGGATCGACTTCAACAGCCAGCTCATGAGCGTGAACATCGGGCACGGTCACCCGAGGGTCATCGCGGCGATCCAGGAGCAGGCGGCGAAACTCGCCTATGCGTATCCGGGCATGGCGACCGAGATCCGGGCGAGGCTCTCGACCCGGCTCGCCGAGCTGGTGCCGGGCGACCTCAACACGTTCTTCTACACCCTCGGCGGCGCCGAGGCGAACGAGAACGCGATCAAGGCGGTGCGGATGTTCACGGGGCGGCACAAGATCCTCGTGCGCTACCGCAGCTACCACGGGGCGACGAACGGGGCGATCTCGCTGACCGGCGATCCCCGCCGCTGGCCGACCGAACCGGGCATGCCGGGCGTGGTGCGGGTGATGGACCCGCGGCCGTACGAGTTCAGCTTCGGCACCAGCGACGCCGAGATCGTCGCGAACAACCTGCGGTACCTCGAGGAGATCATCCAGTACGAGGGCCCGAAGAACATCGCCGCGATGTTCATCGAGACGGTCACGGGAACGAACGGCATCCTGCCGCCGCCGGCCGGTTACCTGCAGGGCCTGAAGTCCCTGCTCGAGAAGCACGGGATCCTGCTCGTCTGCGACGAGGTCATGTGCGGCTTCGGGCGCACCGGCAAGCTCTTCGCCTTCGAGCACGGCGGCATCGTGCCCGACATCTGCACGATGGCGAAGGGCCTCACGAGCAGCTACCTGCCGCTGGGCGTCATGGCCCTCAGCGACCGCATCGCGAACCATTTCCGCGAGAACGTCTTCTGGGGCGGGCTGACCTACAACGCCCATCCGCTTTGCCTCGCGAGCGCCCTCGCGGCGGTGAACGTGCTGGTCGAGGAGGGCATGATCGAGAACGCGGCGCAGATGGGCGAGATCATGCGCGGCCACATGGAGCGGATGGCGGCGCGGCACCGTTCGGTGCGCGAGTTCCGCCAGATCGGCCTCTTCGGCACGATCGAGCTGCGGAAGAACGCGAAGGGCGAGCGGCTGGTGCCGTATGCGGGTTCGCACCCGGCGATGGCCCAGCTCGGCAAGTTCCTGAAGGAGAACGGTCTCTTCACCGTGCTCCAGTGGAGCATGGTGATGTGCAACCCGCCGCTCTGCATCAACGAGGCGGAAATGGCGGAGGCGTTTGAAATCATCGATCGCGGGCTCGAGATCACCGACGCGGCGTTCGAAAACTGACGCGGCCGCAAGGTCGGTCGGGATCCGGTAGGATTTCCCGCCCGATTTTCCGGAGCCCGCGATGACCCTCAGCCCGCCGGTCCTCTTCTTCGTCCTCGGCATGGTCGCCGCCCTCGTCGGCTCGGACCTCAAGGTCCCGCGGGCGGTCAGCAAGCTGATGTCGCTGTATCTCCTCTGGGCGATCGGCTTCACCGGCGGCTTCAAGATCTCGCAGGGCGGCATCGATCGCGACGCGATCGTGGCGGCGGCGATCGGCATCGGGCTGGCGGCGACCATGCCATTCGTGGTGTTCGCGGTGCTGAAGCGCCGTCTCGGGGCGGCGGACGCGGCGGCGGTCGCCGCGGCGTACGGGTCGGTGAGCGCGGTGACGTTCCTGACCGCCGCGAACTACCTCGACCAGGTGGGCATCGACTACGGCGGACACATGGTCGCGGTGATGGCGCTCATGGAGTCGCCGGCGATCGTCGCGGCGATCGTCCTGCTGCGGAAGGCCGAGGAGAAGGACGCGAGCCTCGAGCGCGACGACGGTCGGCCGCGGCCGGGCTGGGGGATGATCCTGCACGAGGCGTTCCTGAACGGGCCGGTCCTGCTGCTGCTCGGCAGCCTGGTGATCGGGCTGGTCACGAAAGAACGCGGCTTCGAGGCGTTCAAGCCGCTCTGCAAGGATCTTTTCAACGGCGTGCTCGTCTTCTTCCTGCTCGACCTCGGCCTGCTTGCGGCCCGGCGCATGAAGGGCTTCCTCGGCCGCGGGCCGTTCCTGGTCGCGTTCGGGCTGGTCCTGCCGCCGATCGCGGCGGGCGTGGCGCTGGCGCTCGCGCGGGTCGGCGGGCTCGGCGTCGGCGACGCGACGCTGCTCGCGGTGCTGGCGGCGAGCGCGAGCTACATCGCGGTGCCGGCGGCGGCGCGGATCGCGATCCCGAAGGCGGATCCCGCGGTCTATGTGGGCCTGGCCCTCGCGGTGACCTTCCCGTTCAACGTGGTGGTCGGGATCCCGCTCTATCTCGCGGTGGCGCGGGCGATCTGGGGCTCGTGACCGTCATGCCTTCGGAAGTTCCCAACCGCGCTCGACCGGACCTGAACGCACGCCGGCCAGCGACGCGTCGGCGACGAGCCGGTCCCGGCCGAAGTCGGCGGTGACCGCACGGCCGGCTCGGTAGGCCACCGTTCCGAGCAGGACCAGTTCCGTCAGGCGCGACGCGTAGCCGAAGTGGCAGAGCGGTGCGGTCGGGTTCCCTTCGCGGATCGCCGCGAGCCACTCGCGATGGTGACCGGCGCTGGGGGAAATCGTCGGCTCGGGCGCTCGCCACGCCTCGCGGCGGACTCCGGGCCAGAGCAGCATCTCGTCGTAGTTGGCGAAGAGCGCGCCCTCGGTTCCCTGGAAGCAGACGCTGAAACGGCCGTGGTAGTCGACGCGGTCCTTCGCGCCGATCTCCTCGACGAACGGCGGCTTGCGGCCGCCATCGAACCATCGCAACACGAGCGGATCCAAACCGCCCGGCTGCGGGATCGCCCACGAGGCCTCGAGCCACGCAGGAGCTCCGACTGCGTCGGGCGGCGGGCCGTCGGCGCGAACCTCCATCGGGCCCGTGAACCGTTCGAGCCCGAGGGCCCAGAACGGAAGGTCGAGGATGTGGCAGCCCATGTCGCCGAGCGTGCCGGTTCCGTAGGCCCAGTAGCGACGCCAGTTCGCCGGATGAATCCCCTCGATGTAGCCGGTCCGCGGGACCGGCCCCTGCCAGAGGTCCCAGTCGAGGTCAGGCGGCGGCGTCGCGCCCGGCGTGAGCTTCCCGTCGCCCCAGGTCTTGTGCTGCCAGCAGTCGACCGCAGTCACGCGTCCAACCGCGCCGGCCCGGATCGCCTCGACGACGCGCCGGTAGTTCGGCGTGGCGTGGATCTGCGTGCCCATCTGCGTGGGAACGCCGGCCTTGGTGGCAAGCTTCCGCAGCAGCGCCGCCTCGTCGAGCGAATGCACGAGCGGCTTCTCGCAATAGACGGGAAGGCCCGCCTCGAGGGCCAAGGCCGACGCGAGGGCATGCGTTTGGTCGGGCGTGGCGACGACGACGCCGTCGAGGTCGAGCTCGCGGGCGTCCGCGATGAGCTCGCGGAAGTCGGCGAAAGTCGAGGCTTCGGGAAACCCAGCGCGGGCCCGGCCGAGCAGGCCCCGAT
>JBIKVN010000155.1:0-7692 GCA_044356865.1 Phycisphaerales bacterium
CCCGGGTCGCCGCCGAGCCGGCGGGCGCGGATCGCGGGAAAGTCCGGATGTTCGCGCAGCGACGCGAAGAGCGGCTGGGCGTACCAGCGGTCGACGAACGACTCCATGCCGTCGCGGGCGAGTTCGGCGGCAAGGCGGTCGTCGGCGGCGGCGCGGCGTTCGCGTTCCGCCGCGTCGCGCAGCCCCGGATGGGCCGACACCGCGATGAAGCGGATCGGAAGGCCAGGCCGCGATGCGGCGATCGCCAGCGCGACCCGTCCGCCGAGCGAGTAGCCGAGCACCGCGACGGTCGACGGGCCGATCGCCGCGGCCGCGATCTCGTCCGCGAGCGCGGCGACGTCGCGAGCGCGGCAACGCAGGAGATCGACCGTGCGGAACCCGACATCGGGCAGCGCCGTCCGCAGCGGCGCGAAATCCTCGGGGGCGCCGAGGAAACCGTGGATGAGGACGACCTCGCCGCGCGGGCTCACGTCGTCGCCCCGCCGCCGGCGCTCCGGATGGCCTCGAGCACCGAGGCCTGCAGCGCACGATGATCGTCGACGATCGAAGCCCGTGGCACGGCGACCTCGACGAGATGGCGGCCCGGCCGCGCGACCGTCGCGTCGAGCGCCGCCGCGAGTTCCGCGGGCGTTCCCGCCCGCCGGTACCCGAGGCCGAACATGGCCGCCGCCGGCTCGAAGCCGAGCCCGTGCGGCGTGCCGAAGAGCCGCTCGAAATGCGCGTCGGCCACGCCCTTCGCCGCGATGGGCAGGAACGAGAAGATCCCGCCGCCGTCGTTGTTCACCACGACCAGCGTGAACGGCGTCGCGAGGTCGCGAGACAGCAGCAGTCCGCCGAGATCATGCAGCGTCGAGAGGTCGCCGACGAGGGCGACGACCGGGCGGCCGGACGCGAGCCCGGCCCCGATCGCGGTCGAGACGAGCCCGTCGATGCCGCTCGCGCCGCGGTTGGCGACGACGCGGAACGGTCTCGCGCCGGCCGGCAGGTGCAGGTCGAGGTCGCGGATCGGCATGCTGCTTCCCGCGAGCAGGATCGCGTCGGCCGGAACGCGTGCCGCGACCGCATGGGCGATCGCGGGCTCGGTGAGCGCGGCGGGCCGGGCGAGTTCGCGCTCGACCGTCGCCGAGGCGGCGGCGCCCGCGGAAAGCCACGCCTTCGCGATCTCGCTGCCCTTCGGCATCGCCGTCGCGAGGCCCACGAGCATGCCCCGTCCGCCGCGGGCGATGACCTGACGCGCCTCGTCGGAGAGTTCCGCGTCGAGCGAGACCGACACCGTCGGGCAGGAGTTCACCAGGGCGTTCATCCGCTTGCTCGCGAGCGGCCCGCCGATGCGGACGACGAGGTCGGGCCGCAGGCTCGCCGCGAGTTCCGCATCGCGCTCGGCCGCGGCCAGCACGAGGTCGTGGTGGGCGACGGTCCGGCCGGCGAGCGCGGGATCGTTCCGCAGCGACGCGCCGAGGTCGGCGACGATCGGGCCTGCCCAGCCGGACAGCGCCAGGCGCACGAGCTCGCGATCGTCGTCGCGGTCGATCGCGCCGACGGCGACGAGGAGGCGCTTCGCAGCACCGGCCTCGCGCGGCGACGCCGCCGCCGGCGACTCGCGCCGCGCGTCCCGCCACGGCCGCTCGCCGCGGGCCCCGATCCGGTCTTCGATCCGGGCGATCTCCGCCTCGCGTCCCGCCCGCCACTCCTTCTCGACCGGCGCCAGCGGCTCGCGGAACGGCGCGTTCACGTGCACCGGCCCCGGACGGCCGTCGATGCCGATCGCGCGATCCCACGCGTCATCCGCCATCGACAGCGGATACGCAAGCTCGACCGCCGGGTCCGGCGCCGGCAGGTCCGCCGTCCACCGCACGAACCGCCCGAAGATCCCGAGCTGCGGAATCGCCTGGTTCGCCCCGGTCTCGCGCAGTTCGGGCGGGCGATCGGCGGTGACCAGCAGCAGCGGAATGCCCCGCTGCGACGCCTCGACCGCCGCGGGCAGGAGATTCGCCACGGCCGTGCCGCTGGTCGTCACGATCGCGACCGGCCGGCCCGAGACGCTGGCCGCCCCGAGCGCCGCGAACCCCGCCGAGCGCTCGTCGATCGCGACCACGGTCCGCACGCCGGGCGTCGATGCCGCGGCGATCGCCAGCGGCGCCGAGCGGGATCCCGGGCAGATCACCGCCAGCCCGAGCCCCCGCGTGCGCCACTCGGCGAACATCAGCCCCGCCCAGGCGAGGTTCAGGTTCGGGTAGGGAAGTCGGCTGGTCATCGCACGCTCGCGATCAACCCGGCCGCACCAGCCGCCCGAAGGTCGCGAGCTTGTGCTCGGTCTCGCGCCACTCGGCGTCGGCGGCCGAGCCGGCGACGATGCCGGCGCCGGCGAAGGCGGTCACCGTGCGTCCCGCGACCAGCGCCGAGCGGATCGCCACGCAGAACTCGGTGTCGGCGCCAAAGAGGCCGACCGGACCGGCGTAGAGCCCGCGGTCGAACGGCTCACAGGCCCGGATGATCCCGTGGGCCTTCTCGGTCGGGAGGCCGCATACCGCCGGCGTCGGATGGAGCGCCGCCAGCAGCGCCGCGTCGGCCGCGGCCGGATCGTCGTCGCCGAGGGTGGCGGACACCAGCGATCGCAGGTGCTGCACATGGGCCAGACGCAGCAATCGAGGGCTTCCCGCCACGGTCACGTCGCCGGCGAGGGCCGCCAGCCGCTCGACGATGCGGTTGAGGACCAGGCCCTGCTCGTGGCGATCCTTCTCGGAGGCGAGCAGTTCCGCCGCGAGGGCCGCATCGCGCTCGGGCGTCTCGCCGCGCCGCCGCGTCCCGGCCACCGCCTCGCTCTCGACCTCGCGGCCGGTGCGCCGGAAGAGCCGCTCGGGACTTGCCCCGAGGAAGGCGGCGCCCGCCACGGGCTCGACGAGAAACTGGTAGGTGTCGGGCTCGCTCGCGGCCAGCCGCGCGAGCATCGCGCACGGGTCGATCGCCGTCCGCAACCGGAACGAGCGGGTGCGGGCGAGCACGACTTTCCGTACCGCGCCCTTCGCGATCGCCTCGAGCGTCGCCTCGACCGCGATCCGCCACGCCTGTGGGCTCGAGTCGACGGCGTCGGACCCGTCGGTCGCCGCGCGGGGAGAAACCCGTCCGGCTTCACCCGCGTTCAGCCGATCGATCACCTCGAGCGTCACCTTCCCGTCGCCGGCCAGGTTCGCGGCGAGAAAAGTCCGGACCCCCTGCCGGACCAGTTCGACGGCCGGAATCGCCACGCCGCCGGCGTCGAACGCCGACCACTCCCGACCGGGCTCGCGGGCGGCGTCGAATCGGAGGGCGGCAAAGCCGCGGGCCTCGGGCACCGCGCTGAGGAACTCCCGGATCGCCCGGTCGCCGATCCGGTCGCCGGAGAGGGCTTGGCCGACCATCGCGACGGCCAGAAGCCCATCTCGGGCCCGGAAGAACGACCGTTGTCCAGGACGCTGGGCGGCGAGAAACGCCAGCGGATCGACCCCCTCCAACTCGACCTCGACCCGGGGCCAACCGTGGGCAAGGGCCCTTTGGACCCGGTCGCGCAGGGTCTCGACGGCGGCCCGGAGGCCGTCGGCCCCCGAACCGATCTCCCCGAGACCTGCGACCCTCCCGTCCGACGGGGGCCAGGCCTGCGGATTGTTCATCGACTGCGAAGTTTCCATCGACGGACCGGCGGAGCAAACGGTCATGCGGCTTCGGAGCGGCCCCGTCGGGTCGCGAGACCCCGAGTGTAGCCGAGCCCCCCGCCGCCGGTCCTCACTGCGTTCGCGTCGGCTTATCGGGCAATCCGGGCTTCCCAACGCCGCATCGCCTCGGGCATGAGCCGCTCGAGCCGTTCGATCCGGGTCGAGTTGGAGGGGTGGGTCGAGAGGAACTCCGGGGGACCGGCACCCCCGGCCGCCTCCATCCGACGCCAGAGCTCGATGGCCTGCCGCGGGTCGTATCCGGCCTCGGCCGAGAGCATGAGCCCGACCTGGTCGGCCTCGTTCTCCTGCAGCCGGCTGTACGGCAGCGCGACGCCGACCTCGGTGCCGACTCCGAGCGCCGCCATCGTCGCCTGCTGCGCGGCGGGAGACATGCTCGACATCGAGAGCCCCGCCCCCGCCCCGGCCAAGGCGATCTCGACCGCCATGGCCTGCGACATCCGCTCGGCGCCGTGGCGAGCGATGGCGTGGGCGACCTCGTGGCCCATGACGACCGCGAGGCGATCGTCGGTGTCGGCGACCGGAAGCAGGCCGGTGTAGACCGCGCACTTTCCGCCGGGCAGGGCCCAGGCGTTCACGGTCTGCGGCTCGTCGACGAGGGTGAACTCCCACGCAAAGTCACGGGCGACCTCGGGATGCAGGTGGCGGGCGGCGTCGGCGAGGTTCGCCCCGATGCGCCGCACCCGCTCGGCGTCGGGTCCGTCCCGGACGATCTTCTTGCCCGCGAGGGCGTCGGCGTAGGCCTCGTCGCCGAGCGAGGCTTCCTGGCCGAGCGACATGAAGT
This sequence comes from Phycisphaerales bacterium, assembly GCA_044356865.1. Classification (GTDB taxonomy): domain Bacteria; phylum Planctomycetota; class Phycisphaerae; order Phycisphaerales; family SM1A02; genus JBEIUL01. The sequence goes on from JBIKVN010000155.1 coordinate 4,492, forward strand.
TCAATTGGCTCCGTCCGGTGCCGGCGACCTTCGTGCAGGCCGCGAGCCCGGGGACGACCGAAACGGCCAGCAGCAGGATCCGAAAGACCCGGCGGGCCTGTGGTAGGTTGCCCATCGCGATTCCTCCATCGGGAGGATAGTCCCCCATCCGCCCTCCTCCGGAGCCTTGCATGCAAACCTCACGAACCCTTCCTCGCGGGCCCCGCGGCGGTTGCCTCGCGAACGTGTTCCTCCTGCTTGCGGTCGTCTGCCTCGTCGGGTCGATCATCGGGTTCTTCGTGGCCCGCAGCGGCGTGAACGAGCTGGCGACGGTGGCGAAGGGCTTCGAGGACGGATCGATCCCGGTCCAGAAGGTGGCCACGCCGTCGACCGCGACCATGACCCTCTCCGAAGGCGTGCTCGGCCTGGTGGTGATCGCCGACGACGAGATTGACGGCACCAGGTATCCGCTGACCGGTCCGGCGAAGGTCGACGTGAAGATCACCGCGGCCGACGGGTCGGCGGTGACTTTCGAGAACTTCCAGCAGCAGCCGGGCGGGGCGGTGATCCCGACCGAGGGCGGGAGCATCGAGGTGCTGGGCATCGCCCCGATCGAGAAGGCCGGCGACTACACCATCGCCGTCTCCCGCGAGGGCGACCCGGTCGCGGTGCGGATGGGAGCTCTCGACGCCGCGCTCGCCGAGAAGTTCGGAGTCGGCTTCGTGAAGGCCTTGGGCGGCGGCTTCGGAGCCCTCTGCGGCGGCGGCGGGTTCGTCCTCTTCGGCCTGATCGGCGGCATCCTCTGGCTCTTCGGCCGGAAGAAGCCGGGCTGACCGCCCGAGGCCGCGTCAGGGCAGCGGCGCGAAACCCGGGTCGTAGACCTTCGACCGCACGATCGACTCGAGGTCGCCCGAGAGCGGTTCGGTGGCGAGGCCGCTTTCCACGATGTGCCGCGCGACCGCGACCGCGGTGCGGATCTCGGCCTCGAGCAGGTTCGCGACGGGCGGAAACAGCAGCCCGTGGCGGCGATCGTCCTCGGAGACCTGCCCCGCGAGCGCCTCGGCCGCGACGAGGAACATCTCGTCAGTCACGCGGCGGGCCCCGGTCGCGTAGACCGCGAGCCCGATCGCCGGGAAGACATAGACGTTGTTCGCCTGGCTGGGCACGACGAGCTTGCCCGCGACATGCAGCGGCGGGAACGGCGAGCCCGACGCGAAGATCGCCCGGCCGCCGCTCCATGAGAACGCCTCCTCGGCGGTGCACTCGCTCTTCGAGGTCGGGTTCGAGAGCGGGAAGATGATCGGCCGCCGGTTCAGGCGGGCCATCTCCTCGATCACCGGCCGCGAGAACGCCTTCGCGACCGTCGAGACCCCGATGATCGCGGTGGGCTTCACGTTCCGCACGTTCTCGGCGAGATCGGCGTGGAACGGCAGGTCGTGGGCGTACCGCTCGGCCTGCGGCAGGAGGTTGGCGGTGCCCTTCACCACGAGGCCCTTCGAGTTCTGCAGGAAGATCCGCTTCACCGCCTCGCGCTCGGGAAGCCCGTCGCGGACCATCGCGGCGACGGTGAGGTCGGCGATCCCGAGGGCGGCCGATCCGGCGCCGAGGAACAGCACCCGCTGCTCGCGGAGCGGCGTGCCCGAACTTCGGCAGCCGCCGATGAGCCCGGCGAGGGCGACGCCGGCCGTCCCCTGCACGTCGTCGTTGAACATGCACGCCCGGTCGCGGTAGCGGTCGAGCAGCATCATCGCGTTGTCCTTGTGGAAGTCCTCGAACTGGATGCAGCAGCGCGGGAACACCTCCTGCACCGCGTCGACGAACTCGTCGATGAAGGCGAGGTACCCGTCGCCCCGCACCCGCGGCTCGCGCAGGCCGAGGTAGAGCGGATCGGACAGGAGCGAGTCGTTGTCGGTGCCGAGGTCGAGCGTCACCGGCAGCGACGCCTGCGGGGGCACGCCGCCGCAGGCCGTGTACAGGGCGAGCTTCCCGATCGCGATGCCCATGCCGTTCACGCCGAGATCGCCGAGGCCGAGGATCCGCTCGCCGTCGGTCACCACGATGAACCGCACGTCGCGGACCGGCCAGTTCCGCAGCAGTTCCTTCAGGCGACCCTTGCGGCGGATCGAGAGGTAAAGGCCCTTCGGCCGCCGCAGGATGTGCCCGAAACTCTGGCACGCGGCCCCGACGGTCGGGGTGTAGACCAGCGGCAGGTAGGTGGTGAGATCGCTGCGCAGCAGTTGGTAGAAGAGTCGCTCGTTGCGGTCCTGGAGCTCGGACAGGTAGATGTACTTCTCGAGGTCGTCGGGCTTCTTGTCGAGGTGCATCCGGACCCGCGTCAGGATCGACTCGGGCGGGTCGACCGCCTCGGGCAGCAGGCCGACGAGCCCATAGTTCTCGCGCTCCTCCTCGGTGAAGGCGGTGCCCTTGTTCAGGCGCGGGTTGTAGAGCAGCTCGAAGGCCGAGGGTCGCATCGCGGCATGCTACGGCCGCGCCGGCGAATCCGCGGCGGGTAGCATGTCGGTCCCATGGACGCACCGCGGCTTGTGCGCACGATCGACAGCCACACCGAGGGCGAGCCGACCCGCGTCGTGCTCGAGGGTCTCGGCGAGCGCACGATCGACGGGCACTTCGCGGAGTGGGCCCAGTGGGCGGAACGGCGCGCCGCGGGCGAGGCGAACGCGGGCGGCATGCCGCCCCCGCCGCCGTGGCTGCTCTCGCTGGTCGCCGAGCCGCGGGCGGCGCCGGCGACGGTCGCGGCGATCCTGTGCCGTCCGCGCGATCCGGCGAACGCGGCGGGCGTCATCTTCCTGAACAGCACGGGGCCGCTCGGCATGTGCGGGCACGGCACGATCGGCCTGGTGCGGACGCTGCGCGAGCTCGGCCGCATCGGCGACGGCGAGTGCCGCATCGAGACGCCGGTCGGACTCGTGACCGCTCGCGGCCGCGCCGACGGCCGCATCGAGGTCGACAACGTGGCAAGCCGGCGGTTCCGGGCCGGCGTCGAGGTGATCGTCGACGGCCACCCGATCCGGGGCGACATCGCCTGGGGCGGGAACTGGTTCTTCATGGTCGAGGCCGACATGGATCTCGACCTCGCGCGGCTCGAGCAGCAGCTGCTGTTCGCCGGCGAGATCCGCGACACGCTCGAGCGGCATCGCGTGCGCGGCGACGGCGGGGCGCCGATCGACCATGTCGCGATCTTCGGCAACCCGATCGGCGAGA